>DASQKK010000066.1:0-21187 GCA_035630545.1 Gaiellaceae bacterium | reverse complement strand
TGGGGCTCGACAAGATCCATCTCCTCGGAACGTCCTGGGGCGGGATGCTTGCGCTCGAGCATGCGCTCGCCGAGCCGGAGTCGGTTCGCGGCCTCGTGCTCAGCTCGACGCTCGCGAGTGCCGACGAGTGGGTGGCCGAGGTGAAGCGGCTCCGTGACGCGATCGAGGGCGAGGATGACGAGGTCCTCGGCGAGTTCGAGCGCCGCCACTTCTTCCGCGGCGAGAGCGACCCGCTGGAGCTCGTCCGGATGCGCGAGGAGAAGAGCAGTGTGGTCTACGAGGCAATGTGGGGGCCGAACGAATGGACGATGACCGGCGCACTCGCCGGCTGGGACGTCCGCCTTCGGCTCGGCGAGCTCCTGATGCCGACGCTGATCCTCCGCGGCGCCCACGACCTTTCGACCGCGGCGATCTCGAAGACGCTCACAAACGGCATCCCGCACGCGCGCGAGGTCGTCTTCGCGGAGAGCTCCCACACGCCCGTGCTGGAGGAGACCGAGCTCTACCTCAGCGTCCTGCGCGAGTTCTTCTACGCGGTCGAGGCACGCTGAGGACCGAGCCGGAAGCGAAGCGACCCTTCAGGGGTCTCGGCGCGGTTCGGGGTCTGCTTCCGCAGATCCCGAACCTGATTGCGCCCTCTGAAAATGCAGGGGGAAGGATTCGAACCTTCGTAGGCTGAGCCGGCGGGTTTACAGCCCGCTCCCTTTGGCCGCTCGGGCACCCCTGCAGGGTGGGCCATTGTAGCCTCCTCGCGCCGCCGGTCGGCCGGCTCACGCCGGGCAGAGCCCGGCTCCGCCCCGGCCTCGCGCACCTGAGCGCACGCGGCTCTCCGGGTCTGTGCTCCCGCACTATCCCCTCCGGCCGCGCACGCTCAGGCGCGCGCCGTCGACGCGATGGCCGCAGCGGACTATCTTCGTGAGCATGGAGCGGTTCGACGCGGTGGTCGTCGGGGCCGGGCCGGCGGGATCGGCGACGGCGATCCGGCTGGCGCGCGCGGGCGCGCGTGTCCTCCTCGCCGACCGCGCCCGCTTCCCGCGCGACAAGCCCTGCGGCGGCGGCCTCACGGGCCGCGCCGTCCGCGAGCTGCCCGTCGACGTGACGCCCGTCGTCGAGGACGTCGTCCGCTCGTTCGAGGTGCGGCTCGGCTACCGGAAGCGCTTCGAGCGCCGCAGCGAGACGCCGCTCGTCCTGATGACGAGGCGCCGGCGGCTTGACGCCTTCCTCGCCGAGCAGGCGGCGGCGGCCGGGGCGGTCTTTCGCGACGGAGTCACGGTCGAAGGTCTAACGGTCGGACCGGACGGAGCAACGATCCGGATCGGCGGCTCTGCCGTGCACGGTCGCGTGCTCGTCGGCGCCGACGGCGTCAACGGGCGGATCGCCCGCGACGCGGGCCTCGGCGGCGGCATCCTCTACGGGATCGCACTCGAGGGGAACGGGCCGCTGCCCGTCCGGCAGGCCGGCCGCGCCACCGTCGAACTCGGCGTCGTCCCCGGCGGCTACGGCTGGGTCTTCCCGAAGACCGGCCACGCCAACTACGGCGTCGGCGGCTGGGCGCCGGAAGGCCCGCGCCTGCGCGCCCACCTGCGGCGGCTTTGCGCCGAGCACGGCGTCGACGACGCGCAGCTGACCGATCTCCAGGGTCGGCGGCTGCCGATCCGCCGCACGACGAACGCCGCGCGCGGCGCCGTCCTGCTCGTCGGCGACGCCGCGGGGCTCGTCGACCCGCTCTCGGGCGACGGCATCTACGAGGCGCTCGTCTCCGCGCGGCTCGCGGCCGAGGCGATCCTCTCGGGCGATCCCACGCGCTATGAGAACGACCTGCACGCGGCGCTCGGCCGCTTCGCCGAGACGTCCTGGAAGGCGAAGCTCGTGCTCGACCGCCACCCGCGGGCGGCGTTCGAGATCGCGCGGATCCCCGCGGTCTGGCGGGTGATCGCGGGCCTGCTGAGCGGCGAGGTCGCGCACCCGAGCGAAGCTCGCGGTCTGGCTCGGCCGCCGCTGCGTCTCTTGGCGCGCCTCTAAAGCGCGGCACCAAACCTGCCGATTCCTCACCTCGACCCTATGGACCTCAATGCCATCCTCAGGATCGCCGTCGAGCTGGGCGCGAGCGACATCCACCTGAAGCTCGACCAGCCGCCGATGCTGCGGACGGACGGGTCGATCGGGCCGCTGCCCGAGTGCCCGCCCCTCGGCGAGCAGGACCTGCTCGGCGGGCTCGAAGTGGTGACGCTCATCGCGCCCGAGCGGATGCGCCAGTTCCACGAGACCGGCGACCTCGACATCGCCTACACGGCCGAGGGCCTGCCGCGCTTCCGCGTCAACGTCTTCCGCCAACGCGGCGCGATCTCATTCGCCTTCCGCGTCATCCCCAAGGACGTGCCGAGCTTCGAGCGGCTGAGCATGCCTCCGGGCGTCGCCCGGCTCGCGAACGAGCACCGCGGGCTCGTCCTCGTGACCGGCGCCACCGGCTCGGGGAAGACGACGACGCTCGCGTCGATGCTCGACCACATCAACCAGACGCGGAGCCAGCACATCGTCACGATCGAGGACCCGATCGAGATCCTCCACCCGGACCGGAGCTCGATCGTCAACCAGCGCGAGGTCGGCCTCGACACCGAGAGCTTCGCGCAGGCACTTCGCCGGGTGCTCCGCCAGGACCCGGACGTGATCCTGATCGGCGAGCTCCGCGACGCGGAGACCGCGCAGACGGCGCTGCAGGCCGCCGAGTCGGGGCACCTCGTCTTCTCGACGCTGCACACGGTCGACGCCGCGGAGACCGTCGGCCGGATGATCGAGTTCTTCCCGCCCGCGAAGCAGCAGCAGATCCGCTCCGTGCTCGCCGGCGTTCTCCGCGGCGTGATCAGCCAGCGGCTCCTGCCGCGCGTCGACCACGGCCGCGTCGCCGCCGTCGAGGTGATGGTGATGAACGCGCGTATCGCCGACCTGATCCGGGAGCAGCGCACCGAGGAGATCGCGGACGCGGTCGCCGAGGGCGGCTTCTTCGACATGCAGACGTTCGAGCAGGCGCTGATCGACCTCGTCCTCGCCGGGAAGGTCGAGCGCGAAGTGGCGGCGAACGCGGCCACGAACGCGCACGACTTCGAGGTGGCGCTCGACCACGCGCTCAAGCGCCAGACGGTCGAGGTCGCGCGGGAGGAGGCAGCCGAGGCGGCTGCCGAAGCCGAGGCCGAGGATGACGCTCCGGCTCTCCGCGTCATCCGTGCCGCGGAGGCGTGATGCGGCGGCTGATCGCGGCGTCGCTGCTCGTCCTCGCGCTGGCAGCAGGCAGCGCGTCCGCGGACACGTTCACCGTCGTGCCGGATCAGTACGTCGCCGTTACGGACGGCCCCGTCGCGCTTCCGAGCGCCGAGGTGCCGAATCAGACCGGCTCGATCCTGTTGCCGCCCGGGGCGTGGGAAGCGGCGTTCCTGCCTGTCCGTGAGCTCTCGTACGAGGAGCTGCGGGCGCTCTGGCTCCACGCCGGTGCCTCGTACGGGATCCCGTGGCAGGTGCTCGCTGCGATCAACAAGATCGAGTCGAACTTCGGGCGCAACATGGGCCCGAGCTCGGCCGGGGCTGTCGGCTGGATGCAGTTCATGCCCGACACCTGGCTGCGCTGGGGCACGGACGGAAACGGCGACGGGATCGCCGACCCGTGGAATCCCGACGACGCGATCCACGCCGCAGCCCGGTACCTCGCCGCGGCGAACGGGCGCACCGACATCTCCCGCGCGATCTTCGCCTACAACCACGCCCAGTGGTACGTCGACGACGTCCTCCAGCTGGCCGCTATGTTCGGGGGTGACCTCGCTGGCGCCGACGTCGTCTTCTCGCTCGACCGGATGGCGCTCGCCCTCGAGCAGGCGCAGGAGCAGGTGGCCTCGCTCTCCGAGCAGCTCGACGGCGCCGAGGCGGCCGAGACCGCGTCGGCGGCGAAGTCGGAGCGCCTCACCGCCGCCGCCGAGGACCTCGAGCAGCTCCTCTCCGACCGGGTGCTCGCGGAGAAGGACGCGTTCCAGGCCGGGGAGGAGCTCGCCGCCGCGACCGCGGAGGCCGACCGGCTCCGTGCAGAGCTGGCACGGGCACAGGCTGCGCTCGAGGCCGCCCAGAGCAGCGCCGTGTCGGCGTCGTTCGCGCCCGCTGCCGCCGGCGTCCTGGGGATGCCGACGAGAGCGGACGGCTACGTCTTCCCGGTCGGGGGCGGTCCCGGCGCCGTCTCGGTCGGCCGCCACCACCACGACTATCCCGCCGCCGACATCGCGGCGCCGCTCGGCGCGCCGTTGTACGCGCTCGCGGACGGGATCGTCCTCTCCGTCGTCGACGACGGCCGCTGCGGCACCGGGTTCGTGCTCCAGACCCTGGACGGGCTGGAGTGGGTGTACTGCCACCTCTCCTACCGCGATCCCGGCTTGGAGGCGGGCCTGCTCGTGAGCGCCGGCCAGTGGGTCGGCCTCGTCGGCTCCACCGGTCACTCGACCGGCCCGCACCTGCATCTGGCCCTCAGGCCGGAGCGCTATCCGCAGGAGATGCCGTGGTTCCAGGAGTTCGCCGGGATCGCCTTCATGTGGCGGAACGAGCCTGCAGATGCCGAGCTGCGATCGGCGCCGGTGTTCGCGCTCGTGCCGCCGGAGGAGCCTGCGGGGGACGTCGTCGAATTCACACTCTCGGGGGGTTGAGTTCGTGCCCGCTTCTGCCGAAGGACGCGGTATGACTGCGGGAGTCATCGGCAGGTTGCCGCGCGTCGGCCTGATCGTGTGTGCGATCGGGCTCGTCTCGGGCACGCTCGCGTTCGCCGCGACCTCGACGCTGTCGACACCCACCGCCCCGGCCGCTGCGCCCGTCGTCGCGAAGCCGGAGCCGCTCGTCGTCCCGGATGTCCGCAAGCAGGCCTACGTCTTCGCGAAGGGGTCGCTCGAGCAGAGCGGCTTCGCCTGGCGGGTCGAGGGCGCGGTGCCCGGCTTCGCGGCCAACGTCGTCGTCTCGCAGGCGCCCGCGCCGGGCGCACGCGTGATTGCCGATGGCGCCCCGATCATCGTCCTCCGCCTCAGCCGTAACGGCTCGTACGAGCAGGAGGGCGTTCCCGAGAACGTCTCCCCGTACGCAGGCAAGCCGGCCCGGCTCGTCGGCGCCGCGAAGCCGAAGCGCAAGCCGGCCCAGCCGGCCGCCGCCGTGACGCCGAAGCCGGCGCCGACGCCGAAGGCCAAGCCGAAGGCGAAGCCTGCCGTCAGCCGTGCCCGCCCGCCCGCGTTCAAGGTCGCGGGCGCGCCGGCCGAGCCGCTCGACGAGATCGTGCTGAGCACGCGCGCGAAGCGTCTGGCGGCCTGGGTCGAGAAGCACCCGCGTCGCACGCCCGCGAACGTCGAGCACTGGCTCTACCAGCACAACTGGATCGTCACCGGCGCAGGCTTCGGCTGGGCGGAGGGCGCGAAGGCGCTGCGGACGCTGATCGCGGTCGACGAGCGCGTGCAGCGGCTCTGGGGGGTCGGCGCCCAGAGCGAGCAGCTCGCCCGCCACACGCTCGCCGAGGTCGAGAAGAGGTCGCATTGAGGCGATTGCTCGTCCGGCTCCTCCGCGAGCAGCGGGGGTACAGCCTGATGGAGCTCCTCGTCGCGATCAGCATCCTCGGCGCCGTGATGACTTCAGTCAGCATCCTGCTCGTCAGTGCCACCACCTCGGAGGTCGACATGAACCGTCGTTTCCAAGCTCAGACAGAGGCGCGGCTCGGGCTCGACCTGATGCGCCGCGAGGTGCACTGCGCGATGTCCGTCTCACCAGTCGGCGCCTCGGCGTCGGTGACGCTGACGATCCCCGCGACCTGCCCGACCTCCGGCGGCAACACGGCGATCACCTGGTGCACGGTCGCGAACGGGTCGAACCGGTGGGGGCTCTGGCGCTACCCCGGCTCCACGTGCACCGGCACCGGCAAGCGCTACGCCGACTACCTGACCGCGTCGTCGATCTTCACCTACACGGCGCAGACCGTGGACAAGCTCGCCTTCCTCAGCGTCCGGCTGCCCGTCAACCTCAAGCCGAGCGAGCCCCGCTTCCTCTACAACCTCGAGGACGACATCGTGCTGCGGAACAGCACCCGCTCGTGACGCGGCTGCGTCTCGCCGACGAGGGCGGCTTCAGCCTCGTCTTCACGCTTCTGACGCTCGTTGTCACGACCGTGACGCTGACGGCGGTGATCCAGTTCACGACCTCGAACTCGCGCAACTCGACCCGCTCGAAGGCCGACCAGGTCGCCTACGCGCTCGCCGAGGCCGGCCTCGCCAACGGCGCCGCCGTGCTCTCGAACCCGTCCAACAGCGCGCTCGACCCGAACGTGCTCCCGAGCAGCGAGCCCAGCGAGTCGAACCCCGCCCATGCGAACTACATCTCGGAGTACGAGGGCGGCACGGCCAAGTGGTGGGGCGTCCTCACCGGCCACCAGTGGATCATGCACGGGGTCGGCTACGTCGAGGACCCGACCGGGAAGACCCAGGTCGTGCGCCGCGAGGCGACGTCGACGATCAAGATCCAGCCCTCGCTGAAGCAGGAGCTGAACTCGAACGCCTGGAACTTCATGTTCGCGAAGGAGACCGCCAACGACTGCGACGTCATCCTCGACAACAGCGTCAGCGTCGACACGTCGCTGTTCATCATGGGCGACCTCTGCTTCAACAACTCGTCCGCCGTGGTGAACGCGCCGGCGCCGGACATCACGAACATCTACGTCGGCCAGCACATCCAGTTCGGCGGCAGCGGCAGCATCGGCACCGCCGCGAACAAGATCAACCAGGCCCAGGTCGGGCTCGGTTGCCGTATTGGCACGAGCGGCGCCTGGACGACGCCCTGTAGCTCGTCGACGCGTGTCAACGCGACCACGATCCTGAGCGGCACGCTGGCGGGAGAGGGGCCGACCGCGGACTTCGCCTTCTGGTACGCGAATGCAAAGCCGGGCCCGAACCAGGCCTGCACGACCACGACGGGCACGCCGCCCGCGTTCGAGGGCTCGCCTGCGGGCGGATTGAACAACAACGCCGGCACGATCAACCTGACGCCGAACTCGAGCTACAGCTGCAAGTACTACGACATCCCGCCGAACGACACCGACCTGCTGGGCGAGCTCTCCTGGAACAACACGACCAAGAAGCTGACCGTCAAGGGGGCGATCTACATCGACGGCTCGGCGGTCATCTCGAACAACTCGGTCAACGAGTACGACGGCCTCGCGACGCTCTACCTGTCGGGCACGTTCCGCATCGACGGCAACTCGCAGCTGTGCGGCGGCGTCGCTTCGAACAACTGCGACTTCACCGCGTGGGACCCGAACACCGACAACCTCGGGATCATCGCGAACGGCGACGACGGCTCCGGCAACAGCATCGTGATGGAGAACCAGTCGCGCCTGCAGGGCAGCCTCTATGCGACCTACGCCGTCGATCTCGGCAGCTTCGCGGTCTACGACGGGCCGATGGTCGCGGGCACGTTCAAGCTCGCGAACAACATCCTCACGCACGAGTTCCCGACGATCACCTCGGTGCCGGTCGGCTGGCCGGGCAACCCGACGGTGTACGCCGAGCCGCAGCCGCCGCAGAACTACTCTGGGTAGCGACACCGGCGCGACTCAAGCGCGAGCCGGTCCGTGCCGATTGGAATCCCGATGAACCTCGCACTCTCCGCCGTCGTCTTCGTCCCCGCCCTCGCGATCGGGAGCTTCCTCAACGTCGTCGCCGCGAGGGTGCCGCGCAAGCGGTCGATCGTCAGCCCGGGGTCGGCCTGTATGAGCTGCGGCCACGAGCTCGCCTGGCACGAGAACGTCCCCGTCGTCTCCTGGCTCGCCCTGCGCGGCAAGTGCAAGGTCTGCGGCGAGCGGATCGGCGTCGTCTACCCGGCCGTGGAGCTGCTGACGGCGCTCCTGATCGCCGCCTCGTTCCTCGCCTTCGGCTGGTCGGGAAAGTCGTTCGTCGCCGCGTTCTTCTGCGCAACGCTCGTCACGGTCTCCGCCATCGACCTCTCGCACCGAATCATCCCGAACGTGATCGTCCTGCCCGCGACCGTGATTGTCCTCGTGGCGATGACGGCGCTCTACCCGAGCCCCGAGTGGGTGCTCGGCGCGTTCGGCGCCTCACTCTTTCTCTTCCTCGCCGCGCTCGCGTACCCCAAGGGGATGGGGATGGGTGACGTCAAGCTGGCGCTGCTGCTGGGCGCGATGCTCGGCCGCACGGTGCCGGTGGCGCTGATGGTCGGTATGGTCGCCGCGCTCGTGCCGTCGGTGATCCTGCTCGTGCGCCACGGCAGCGCGGCCCGGAAGATGGGGATCCCGTTCGCCCCGTTCCTCTCGCTCGGCGGCATCGTCGCCCTCTTCTTCGGCGAGCAGCTGCTCGACGCGTACCTGAGCTCCTTCTAGGTTCTCGCCGCCTCGGGCGCGCGGTCAAGGGATGCCGCGCCGCTGCCGATAACTCGAACGAGGGATATGGCAAGCGAACCGCCACCGAAGCTCCGCACGCCCGGCAGCGCCGAGGAGACCGGCACGTCCGGCGCGGAGGCGCTCAGCTCGGGCATGGCCGTGAACGCGATGGCCGAGCTCGTCGTCGACCTGCTCTCGGCGACGGGGCTCGTCCCCGAGGACAAGCTCGCGATGGTCCGCGGGCGGGCCGGCCGGGGTTCGCTCGCACAGGCGATCGTCGACGAGGGCGTCGCGCCGCCGGAGGGGATCGCGCGCTCCCTCGCCGTCCGCTACCAGGTCGCGCTGGTCGACCTCGCGCTCACGGGCGTCGACAAGGACGCCGCCGAGCAGATCCCGCTCCACGTCCTCGAGCGCGTGGTCGCGATCCCGTACGCGCTCGAGAACGGCACCCTGCGGATCGCCGTCGCCGACCCCGGCAACCTGCACGGGATCGACGAGCTCAGGCTCGCGACCCGCTTCCCGCTCGATCTCGGCGTCGCCTCGAGCGAGGACATCCTCCTCGAGCTGCGGCGGATGGCCCGCGCCTCCGAGGCGTTCGGCGCCCGCGCCGTCCTCGAGGAGGTCGACGAGGAGCTGCGGGTCACCGAGGAGGAGGAGGCCGACGACCTCGAGGTCGATGACGGCGTCTCCGACGCGCCGCTCGTGCGGCTCGTCAACTCGGTCATCTTCCAGGCCGCCGAAGACGGCGCCTCCGACGTTCACTTCGAGCCGCAGGAGGATGCGCTCGCCGTCCGCTTCCGCATCGACGGCGTTCTCCAGGAGGTGCAGCGGATCCCGAAGCGGATGACGCCGGGCGTGACCACGCGACTGAAGGTGCTCGCGAAGCTCGACATCGCCGAGCGGCGGAAGCCGCAGGACGGCCGCATCTCGCTCAACGCCGCCGCCGCCGGCCGCATGCTCGACATCCGCGTCGCGACGCTGCCGACGGTCGAGGGCGAGAAGGTGGTCATGCGCCTCCTCGACAAGTCGCGCCGCGCCCCGACGCTCGAGGAGCTCGGCCTCTCGGACGACATGCGCGCCCGGCTCGCGGAGATCCTCGCGCGGCCGACCGGCGCCCTCCTCGTCACCGGCCCGACCGGCTCCGGTAAGTCGACGACGCTCTACGCGGGCCTGACCACGATCAACCGTCCCGAGATCAACATCATCACGGTCGAGGACCCCGTCGAGTACCGGCTCGGCGGAGTCAACCAGGTGCAGATCAACAACCGCGCGGGGCTCACGTTCGCCTCGGCGCTCCGCTCGATCCTCCGCTCCGACCCCGACGTGGTGATGGTCGGCGAGATCCGCGACGGCGAGACCGCCAAGATCTCGATCGAGGCCGCCCTCACGGGTCACTTCGTGCTCTCGACGCTGCACACGAACGACGCCCCGAGCGCGATCACCCGCCTCAACGAGATGGGCGTCGAGCCCTTCCTCACCGGCGCCGCCGTCACCGGCGTGCTCGCGCAGCGGCTGGCGCGGAAGCTCTGCACGCACTGCTGCGAGATGTATCAGCCGTCGGTCGACGAGCTGCTCCAGTCGCGCATCGCGCCGGACGTGGCGCTCGCCTCCGACGGGATGGCCTTCTACCGCAAGCGCGGCTGCCCGCGCTGCAACCAGACCGGCTACAAGGGGCGCGTTGGCATCTACCAGCTGCTGACGATGACCGAGACGATCGCCCAGCTCGCCGTCGCCCGCGCGAGCCGCGAGGAGGTCGAGCGGGCGGCGATGGAGGCCGGGATGCGCTCGCTCTGGGACGACGGCCTCTCGAAGGTCGCCGCCGGGTTGACGTCGGTCGAAGAGCTCGCCCGCGTGCTCGTGTAGGGCGAGACCGCACCGGCGGACGGAGGCTTGTGTTCCTGTAACACAAGCTTCCGTCGCTCGCGACGAAATCGGCACAAACCGCCTGCCGCTGGCTGGCACGCTCGCGTGATGAGGTTTGCCCTCTCCCCGAACGACCCTCGCATCGCCGTCCTCGTCGTCGAGCTCGACCGCGACGACGTGCCCATGGCGCAGACCTGGCGGCAGGTCGGCGGCGCCGCGGAGCGACTCGGGATGCGGCGTCCGAGCTACCAGCACATCCGCCGGCTCGTCCGGATCGAGCGTCGTCGGCGTCAGCTCGAGGCACGCGGGCGGGCGGTGCTGGGGCGCGCTGCGGCGACGCTCGCTGCCGGCCGGGTGCCGAGCGCGGTGCTCGTGCTGGAGCGGCTGCGAGAGCTTCGCGGCGCGGAGGAGCTTGTGTTACAGGAACACAAGGCGTTCGAGCCGCCCTAGGGGCACGCGGCGGGGTCCGCGACGAGCCTCGGCTCGGACGAGCGGAGGCCGACGCGGGTGCCGTGGACGATGCCGACGCTGCCGCTCGAATAGCCGGCGGTCCAGACACCGATGCTGCAGACGGGGATCCGGACGAGCTTCGACGTCCGCGGCGGAATCGGCAGCCGCAGTGTGCGCCGACCCGGGAGCTCGACCACGAATGGGACGGGAGTCGTGCCGGCGGCGGCCAGTTCGAGCTCGAGCCAGCCGGCGAGGTGGCCGCCGGGCTCGCTCGGCCAGACGCGGAAGCCGCCGTCCGTGGCCATCAGCCCGGTGAAGTAGCGCCCCGCCGCGAGGAGCTCGAGCTGCGGTCCGCCGTCGGAGCGCCAGAGCGTCTTCGTCGGGCCGGCCGCGACCCGCTCGGCGTCGCGGAGGAGGATCGTCGACCCGTGCATGTCCGTGAGCACGAGCCCGGCCGGCAGGTCGAGGCGGCCGGCACCGTCGACCGCGGGCTCGAGCACCGCGAACGCGTCGGGACGGTCGGCCCCGTCGAGGAGCGCGAGGTGGTGGACAGAGCGGTTCCAGAAGAGGGTGCTGAGCAGGTCGGCACGGGTCGAGCGTGGGCCAACGAGCAGGGTCACGGGCTCGTCCGCTGCCGCGTCGATCCAGGACGGGTCGGACGGGAGGAAGGTCGTCCGGAGCGCGGTTCGTGCGTCGTGCTGGAAGGCGAACGCCGCGCTCGTCGTCGCCAGCGCTGCGAAGGTGGTCAGGGTGAGCGCGACCGAGGCCGCGAACCCGCGCCGCGAGTATGCCGCCGCGAGGACCACCGCCGACAGGGCGGAAGCTCCGAGGGCGATCGTGAGCGAGGCGAGGCCGACGTCGCCCAGCCGGCCCTCGAGGTGGCGCAGCGCCGCGAGCACGACCGACTGGCCGCTCCCTTCGGCCGCGTAGCCGGCGAGAGGGACGACTGCGGCTGCGGTCGCCACCACACCGGCAAGCAGCGCGTAGGCTCGCAGGTGAGGCCAGCCGCGGCTCGCGTAGAGGGCAAAGGCGACGACGAGGAGGGGCAGCGCGTACATCGCGTAGCGCTCCTGGACACGGCCGGCGTCGCCGACGACGGACGCCTGAACGAGCAGGAGCGCGAGCTCTGCCACCGCGAAGACGGCGAAGCCGAGCTCGGCCCGCGAGCGCGGCTGCGCGAGCGCCAGCGCGACGCCGATCAGCGCACCGGGGACGATCACCCAACCGGCCGCGTACGCGAGCACGAGTGCGTTCGCTCCGAACCCGCGGACGGCCACGAGCGGCTCGACCGAGTACGCAGTGACATCGCCGTAGATTCCGACCGTGCCGACGACGGCCGCACCGAGCCCAGCCACGAGCGCCAGCGCGATCGCGCCGACTGCAACCGCGTGCTTGCGGAGCGTGGCGCGCAGGCGCCCGTCGCGCAGGCCGACCGCGACGACCGCCAGGAGGTAGCAGAGCGGCAGCACCGCCAGCTGAAGCCGTGCCGACGCTGCGAGCCCGCAGAAGGCCAGCATGACGAGCTGGAGCCGAAGTGTCGGCCGCTCGAGCGCGGCCACCGCTGCGGCCGCGGCCGCGAGCGCCAGCGGGTACGCGAGCGTCTCGGCCAGGAGTGACGAGGAGTAAAGGAGCTCCGGCAGCAGCACCGCGACAGCGGCGGTGGCCAGAGCCAGCCGGTCGCCGACGCGGAGCCGGCGCGCGAGGAGGAAGGCGGGCACCGCCGCCAGCGACATCGTCACGGCGTTGACGGCCTGGATCGTGCGGAATGCGTGCTCGACGTCGTCCCAGAGCCAGGCCGGCGCCGTCAGGAGCGGGTAGAGGAGGGGGAGGAAGTGGGCGTTTTCGCTGCGCACGAGCGGTGAGCCGCTCTCGAGCAGCGAGCGGCCGAGCTCGGCGTACATGTACTCGTCGGGGAAATAGCCGGGAGTGGGACGGCGCCACGCGAGCAGCGTCTGGAGCAGGCTCGAGAGCGCCACGAGTCCGGCGAGCACGAACGGCGGCGTCGCCAGGCGGGCTGCGACGCGTGGGACTCCGCTCGATGAGGCCAGCGGCGCGCCGACGTCCACGGGGCTGCCGCCTACTGCGCCTGCACGTCGCAGCCGAGGACCATCAGCGCCTCGACCGCCTCGGTGACGAACTGCGTCGCCTGCGCAGCGTTCGCGAAGTTGTACGGGCCCGGGCGGACCGGGTCGGCGCCGTTCGCCGCCCCTGCCGGGTGGACCTCGGTCTCGACGACGCACGAGTCGCCGTGGTCGATCGCGCGCAGGACGGCGACAGAGCGTCCGTCCTTGCGGGCATGCCGCAGGAAGAGCTCGCGCTCGCCCGCCTTCGCGACCGTGCTCACTGCAGTGCGCTTGCGGCGGCCTGGGCGACCGTCTCGCGGTCGACGAAACCGGTCAGCTCGACCGCGACGTCGCCCGAGCGCTTCACGACGAGCACGCTCGGATCCTGGACAGAGTCGAGCTTGGCGAGCAACGCGCGGGCGACGCGCTCGTTGAGGACGTTGAGCGCGAGGAAGCCGGCGCCGCCGAGCCTCGCGCCCGCCTCGGCCTCGGCCGCGGCGAGCTCGTCGACGCGGGCGCCCGGGACGACGAGGGAGAGCACGACGACGCGGTGCTGCTGCAGGGCGCGGTCGACGACGACGGGGAAGCCGGACGGCGGCACGACGGGGTTGACCGGCGGCTTCGGCTTCGCAGCTTGTGCAGGTGCTGGCTTGGGGGCAGCTGCGGCCTTCGCGGGCTGTGTCGCCGCCTTCGTCACCGGCGCCGCCGCCTGGACCGGCTGCGGGATCGGGGCCGATTCCTCGGCGCTGGGGCTCATCGTCCGCATCGCGAGCATGCCCGCAACAGCGACGAGGACGATCACCACCGCGAAGATGCGGACGGACAGGCTGATCTTCTCCATCTCACTCTCCTTATCGGCAGTGGTCGTGGTGGGCTGAAGGTCTGGCGCGAGAGAAACGACGGAGGGCGCGGTCTCCCGCGCCCTCCGAGGCCGTCCCGAGCTCAGCTCGGGTTACGAGCAGCTGCCCTGCGTGACGACGCCGTTCGTCAGGCCGGTGCCGAGCGCGTAGTAGTACTCGAACGGGGTGCCGGCGGCGCCGGTCTCGACGCAGTAGGCGCTCACGCCGAGGAGCTCGAAGCGCAGGCCGGGCGAGATACCGGCGTCGATGTCGTCCAGCTCGGTCAGGCTCATGCCCTGGTAGCCGGTCGTCGCCAGCGTCAGGTCAGCGTCCGTCGAGCTGCCGACGTTGTCCGCCGAGTACGTCTCGATCGACGGGATCGCGGCGCGGAGGTTGGCCTGGTTGGCCGCGCGGGTGGCGCGGTCGCGGAAGCCGAGGTACGACGGCACCGCAATCGCGAGCAGGATGCCGATGATGATGATGACGACCAGGAGCTCGATCAGGGTGAAACCCTTCTCGCTCTTGGCGTCCAGGCGCTTGCGAAGCGCTGTAAGCATTGGGGTGTCTCCTTCCGAAGGGACGGTCAGTTACTGCGTGGCTGACCCGACATCGGCCGGCGCGCGACGCCGGTAGACCCCTCGATTGAGTGAACGCTCACCCACGCCATCCCCCACAGTGGGTGAGTCTGGTTCCGGCAGGAAGAAGCAGGTTCCCTCCACGCCGCAAACCTGGTTATCCCTCACTCAAGTTACCCACCGCCCCTGCCGATAGCCGAACTCGTGACCGGGATCACTCCCCCCGTCCCCGCTGCGGTTCGATCGATCGACGACCTCCTCGAGGCGATGGTCGCGCGCGGCGCGTCCGACCTCCATCTCACGGTTGGGACGCCGCCGGCGATCCGCGTTCGCGGTGAGCTCGAGCGGCTCGAAGGGGCCCCCGTGCTGACGCCGGAGGACACGCAGCAGCTGCTCTACCGCGTCCTCTCGACCGAGCAGCAGAAGCAGCTCGAGATCAAGCGGCAGATCGACACCTCTCACTCCGTTCCCGGACTTGCCCGCTTCCGCGTCAACGTCTACTTCCAGCGCGAGGCGCTCGGCGCGGCTTTCCGCGTCATCCCGGAGGAGCTGAAGACGCTCGAGGAGCTGAACCTCCCGCGCTCGCTCGCCGAGCTGGCGATGCAGCCGCGCGGCCTCGTCCTCGTCACGGGCCCGACCGGCTCCGGTAAGTCGACGACGCTCGCCGCGATGATCGACGAGGTCAACCGCAACCGCACCGATCACATCCTCACGATCGAGGACCCGATCGAGTTCGTGCACCGCCACAAGCGCTGCATCGTCAACCAGCGCGAGATCGGCGTCGACGCGGTCAGCTTCGGCGAGGCGCTCCGCGCCGCGCTCCGCCAGGACCCCGACGTGATCCTGGTCGGCGAGATGCGCGACCTCGAGACGATTGGGACGGCGCTCACGGCCGCCGAGACGGGGCACCTCGTGCTCGGCACGCTGCACACGCAGAGCGCCCCGGGCACGGTCGACCGCATCATCGACGTCTTCCCGGCCGAGCAGCAGGAACAGGTCCGGATCATGCTCGCCGGCTCGCTCCAGGGGATCATCACGCAGGCGCTGATCCCGACGGCCGACCACCAGGGTCGGGTCGCCGCGCTCGAGATCCTGTTGCCGGACGACGCGACGAGAAACCTGATCCGCCAGGGGAAGGTCGAGCAGATCTACTCGATCATGCAGACCTCCACGGGCCGCGGGATGACGACGATGGAACAGTCGCTCGCGAACCTCGTCCTGCGGCGCGTGATCACGCGCGAGGCGGCGTTGGCCGTCTCGAGCCGCGTCGAGCAGCTCGACGGCCTGCTCGAGCGGGCCGGCTTCGAGGCCCCGGCCGCGGCGGAAGCGCCGCTGCAGGGCGGCCTCAGGATCGCAGGGGGCTGACGGTGTCGGACGGCGAGAAGCCCACCTCGATCTGGAAGAAGGAGCTCTCGTTCCGGCGCAAGCCTGACGACGAGACCGTCGAGCCGGCCGACTCCGGCTCGACCTCGATCTGGAAGAAGGAGCTCTCGCTCCGCAAGAAGGACGTGGAGCCGGAGTTCCCGCAGGAGCCTGCTCCGGCCGCCCTCGAGCCCGACGTCGACGCCGCGATCGCGGCGCTCGCGCTTCCGGCTGAGCCGGTGGCGGCCGAGCCGTCACCCGTCGCGCCGCCCCCCGCACCGGCGGTCGAGCACGGCTGGCTGACGCAACCGCTCGAAGAGGTCTCCGAGCCGCCGGCGGAGGGCGTCGCGCCGGTCGTGCTCGTGCCCGAGACGGCCGAGCCCGTCGTCCTTCCGATCGCGGCCGTGCCCGAGCCGGAGCGCGCGCCCGATCCAGAGCCGTATCCCGAGTCCCAGCTCGACCCCGAGCTCGACCTGCCGACCGCCGTCCTGCCCGAGCTGCAGCCGGAGCTCGCGCCCGAGCCTGAAGCCGGGTTCGAGCTCGAGCCCGAGGCTGAGGAAGAGCCCCCGGCGAAGGTCCCCTTCTACAAGAAAGAGCTCAAGCTGTCGTCGAAGGCTCCGAAGGAGCCCAAGCAGAAGCGGGCGAAGAAAGAGAAGTCCGCCGACGACGGCGACGGCAAGGTGCCGTTCTACAAGCGCGAGTTCTCGTTCAAGCGCGGTCCGAAGGAGTGGGACGCCGGCGAGGGCCTCACCGAGGA
Source organism: Gaiellaceae bacterium (assembly GCA_035630545.1). Lineage (GTDB taxonomy): Bacteria > Actinomycetota > Thermoleophilia > Gaiellales > Gaiellaceae > Gaiellasilicea. The sequence continues at coordinate 4,886 of DASQKK010000066.1, read as the reverse complement.
GCCGGCGAAGGAGCGGGCGAAGCTGCCGCGGCCGCGCCCGACGCTGCCGTCGTTCTCGCACGGCGGCGGCGGCAAGCAGTTCGTCGGCCTCAAGATCGGCGGCTCCCAGATCGCCGCCGCCCGGGTGCGCAACGGCGAGTCGACGGAGCTCGTCCAGGCGGCGCGCACGGCGCTCGACCACGGCATCGTCGTCAACGGCGAGCTGCGCGACCCCGAGGCGCTCGCCGTCGCGCTGAAGGCGTTCTTCGCCGAGTACAAGCTGCCCAAGCGCGGCGTCCGGCTCGGGATCGCGAACAACCGGATCGGCGTGCGCACGTTCGAGGTGACCGGGATCGAGGACGCGAAGCAGCTCGCGAACGCGATCCGCTTCCGCGCCCAGGAGGTGCTGCCGATCCCGCTCGAGGAGGCCGTGCTCGACTACCAGGTCCTCTCCGAGGGCGTCACGGAGGACGGCCAGCCGCTGCGCCGCGTGCTCCTCGTCGTCGCCTACCGCGAGCTCGTCGACCGCTACGTGTACGCCTGCCGCAAGGCCGGCCTGCAGATCGTCGGGATCGACCTCGAGGCATTCGCGCTGCTGCGCGCCGTCGCCCCGCCGCACGACTCGACGAGCGGCCCCGAGCGCGGTGCGCTCGTCGCCGTCTCGGTCGGGCACGACCGCTCGACGTTCGCCGTCTCGGACGGCCGCGTCTGCGAGTTCACCCGCGTGCTCGAGTGGGGTGGCTGGGCGCTCAACATCGCGATTGCCCGGGCGCTCGACATGTCGCCGAGCGAGGTCGAGACGGTCAAGCGAGCGCTCTCGTTCACCGGCGGCGAGGAGGTCCCGGATGGCTTCACCGAGGCGCAGCTCGCGACCGCGCGGGAGGCAGCGCGGAAGCAGCTGCAGACGTTCGCGCGGGAGCTCGTCTCCTCGCTCCAGTTCTACCAGAATCAGCCCGGCTCGCTCGGCATCGGCGAGATCGCCCTCACCGGCGGCACCGCCCACCTGCCGGGACTCGGCGCGGAGCTCGAACGCCTGATCGGCGTCCCCGTCCGGGTCGTCGACCCGCTCAGTCGCGTGACGGTCTCGAAGAAGGTGCGCGAGCGCGAGCAGGTCGGCTCGCTCGCGGTCGCGATCGGGCTCGGGATCGAGGATTAGGGCATGCGCGCGGTCAACCTGCTGCCCCGCGACGAGGCGAAGCGCAGCTTCGAGGCGAAGCGCGGCGTCGTCTTCGGCGGCGTCGGCGGCGCGGCGCTCGCGACCGCGCTGCTCGCGTCGATGATGATGAGCGCCGGCGGCGCCGCGAGCAGCAAGCAGCAGGAGCTGGACGGGCTGCGGGCGCAGATCGCGGCGATTCCGACCGTGCCGGTGATCGACACGTCCGAGGAGGACGCGCTCGCGGCCGAGAAGGGTGCCCGTGTGGGCGCGCTCTCGGCGGCGCTCGCCGGCCGCGTCGCCTGGGACCGCGTGCTCCGCCAGGTCTCGCTCGTGCTGCCCGAGGACGTCTGGCTGACGAACCTGTCGGCGGCCGCGCCGGATGCGACGCAGGCGACGGTGGCCGGCACCGGCTTCACGCTCACTGGCGCGACCTACTCGCAGAACGGCGTCGCGCGGTTCCTCTCCAGGCTGTCCGTGATCCCCGACCTCGGGAACGTGCGGCTCCAATCGAGCCAGAGCCAGCTCCTGAACGAGCGCGAGCTCGTCCAGTTCACGATCCTCGCCGACGTCCGTACGCCCGGCTCCGCGCCGGCGCCGGCCGTGCCGGCCGATGCGCAGGTGCCGCCGTCGTGAAGCGGAAGCTGAACACCCGCACGCTCGGCGCGATCGTCGCGGGCGTCATCCTCGCCTACCTCGCCGCCGGCTACTTCCTGGTCGTCAGCCCGAAGAAGGCCGAGTCGGCGCGCCTCGACGAGGAGATCGCCGCTACCTCGCTCGAGCTCCGCGACGCGTTGGCCGCGACCGCGGCCCAGGACGACAGGCAGCCGATCGCCGTCGCCGACATCTTCCGGCTCTCGATCGCGATGCCGAGCACACCCGACATGCCGGGGATCCTGCTCGAGCTGTCGCGGATCGCCGACGAGACCGGCATCCGCTTCAAGTCGATCACGCCACAGGCGGCGCTCCCGATCGCCGCATACCAGGTGGTGCCGATCGACGTCGCCTTCGACGGCTCCTTCTACGCCCTGTCCGACTTCCTTTTCCGGCTGCGCACGCTCGTGACGGTGCGCCGCGGCGAGCTGCACGCCGCCGGGCGGCTCTTCTCGGTCGCAAGCGTCGACTTCTCCGAGTCGGACCGCGGCTTCCCGATGCTGGCGGCGACGCTGAAGCTGAACGCGTACGTCTACGGGCTGGGCGGCGCAGGTGGCGCGGTCCCGCCGCCCGCGACGACGCCGCCGACGACGACGGAGGGCGGCGAGGTGCCGCCGCCCGCGGGCAGCGAGGCGACAGGAAGCGAGGCGACCGGGTAATGGCAAAGCGCGTCGATCCGCTGAAGGCGAAGGAGGCCAAGCAGAAGAAGATCGCGATCGGAGGCGCCGTCCTCCTGCTCGCGCTGCTCGCCTTTCAGGGCCCGAAGACGCTGAAGATGCTGCAGGGCCCGCAGCCCGTCTCCGCGCCGACCTCGACCGCGCCCGCGTCGACGACGCCCGGCGCCACGTCCGCTGCCGGGACGGCGACCAGTGGCGCTGCAGGCGAGGTACCAGCCGCGCCCGCGCCCGAGCTCTCCGCGGTGGCCGACTCCGATCTCGCGCCCGAGGCCGAGCAGGGCCAGCTCGCCACCTTCGAGCGCTTCTCCAGCAAGGATCCGTTCGCGCAGCAGGCCGAGCCGGTCGCGTCGGCGCCAGCCCGCGTGGCCGAGCCGAAGGACGGCACCGAGAAGGAGCCGGCCGGCACGACGAACGACGCCAAGCCGGCTGAAAGCGCCCCGGAAGGCGACGGCGCCGCCGACGGCGGCTTCACGACCGGCGGCTCGACGCCGGCCGCTCCGGAGGTCGCGGGAGCGACGTCGATCTCGGTCAACGGCGTCGCCGAGGACGTCGCCACCGAGGGCTCGTTCCCGAAGGACGAGCCGACCTTCGTCCTGGCCGAGATCGCCAAGAACGGCAAGTCGGTCGAGATCGGGATCGCCGGCGGCGAGTACGCGGGCGGCGACGACACGATCACACTCGCGCTCGGCAAGAAGCTGACGCTCCAGAACACGGCCGACGGCAGCCGCTACGAGCTCCAGCTGCTGGCAGTCCAGGGCTTCCCCGTCCCGAAGCAGAAGTAGGGCGGACCGCGGGAGCGTTTAGGCTTCCGCCCATGGTCCCCGAGGCGCAGCTCGAGCAGACCGACGAGGGTCTCGTCGCGAAGTCGGACGGCTGGTTCGTCCTCAACGCCCGCGATGCGCGCTGGTACCACGCCGAAGGGCGCTCGGCATTTTCCGACCTCGAGGGCGACGTCGACTTCACGCAGCTGGGCTTCAACATCAGCGTGCTCGGGCCGGGCGAGGCGATGTCGATGTACCACTGGGAGGCCGACCAGGAGGACTTCCTCGTTGTCGCCGGCGAGGCGGTGCTGATCATCGAGGGCGAGGAGCGGCCGCTGCGGCAGTGGGACTTCGTCCACTGTCCGCCGCACGCGACGCACACGATCGTCGGCGCGGGAGCGGGGCCCTGCATCGTCGTCGCCGTCGGCGCGCGCGAGCACGAAGGCAAGCCGGACTGGGGCGGCTACACGGTCGACGAGGTCGCGGCCCGGTACGGCGCCTCCTCCACCGTCGAGACGACCGAGCCGCAGGAGGCGTACGCGCACCTGACGCGCCGTCAGCCGGCGCGCTACCGGGAGGGCTGGCTCCCGGACGCGAGCACCTGAAGGTGACTTTCGACGGCGGCGGCGAGCCCGCCGACAGTCCTCGACGCTGAACACGCGCCGATCGTCGCAGACCCGCTGCGGCGAGCGCGACCGCTAACGTCGCCCTTCAACGGAAGGAGGAGATGCGTGTACGTCACACTCACCACCGCCGACACGACGGGCGCGTCGATGGAGGACGCCTCGGTCGTGGGGGAGGAGATGGCGCGCTGGCTGCGCGACACCGATGGGTTCGAGGGCTTCCTTTTGCTCGCCGGCGAGGAGAAGGCGGTCGGGCTCGCGTTCTGGGCGAGCCGCGACGTCGCCGAGCGCCACAACCACGCGCGCGCGCAGTTCCGCGAGCGGATGCTCTCGATCGCCGGCGTACAGATCGAGGACGTCGCCGACTACGAGGTCGCCTTCGCGCACCTCGGGCCGGGGTTGCGCGCGGCCGCCGGCGCGTAGTGCGAAGTAGGCCCCGGCGTATACTGGCGGAACGGAACGAGGAAGCGTGTTGGCCTCGGTGATCCGTTCGCACAGGTCTTCAGCGACAGCGCAGTCTCAACAAGGAGTGGTCATGGCAGTCGGCCCCGTCGACGTATACATCATTGGTTTTCCCGGCAACAAGTTCACGGGGCGGATCGCCCCGGCGATCTTGGAGCTCGTGGAGAACGGAACGATTCGAGTGCTCGATCTCCTCTTTGTGATGAAGGATGCAGAGGGCGCCGTGTCGTCACTGCAGGCTTCGGACATCGACGAGGAGGGCGCGGCCTTCCTCTCGATCGACATCGCGCAGCCGGGTGCATTGGGGCCCGAGGACGCCGAGGAGGTCAGCGACGACCTTCCGGCCAACAGCGCGGCGCTTCTCGTCGCATTCGAGAACCTGTGGGCCGCCAAGCTGGTCGACGCTCTCCAGGCTGCGGACGCCATCGTGATCGATTCGATCCGGATCCCGGTCGACGTCGTGCAAGCCGCGCTCGACACAGCCTAGACCCGTCCACTTCGCGATCGAAAGGAACGACATGGGACTTCTACGCATGGCAACCCGCACCGCCGTCGTCGCGGGAACCGCGACGGCCGT
>DASQKK010000065.1:0-8617 GCA_035630545.1 Gaiellaceae bacterium | reverse complement strand
TTCTACCGCGGCGCGATCGCCGTGCTGGCAGTGACCTTCGTCGGGATCGGAGTCGCAATGCTCGCGGTCACGGCCGCCCACGGCGGCGGCGTGCTCGGCTTCCTGCTCGGCGGGCTCTTCATCGCGCTCGGCGTCGGCCGGCTGACCCTGCTCCTCAGAGGCGGACGCTAGGTGGCCCGCCCGGCAACAAGTAGGGCGACGCGAACGCGTCACCGGGCGGGCCACTAGTGGCCCGCAAGCTCCGCGGCTTTCAGCGTGTCCTCGACGCGCCGGCGCTCTTCTCGGTCGCCTACGGCGAGATCGCCTCGTCGATCTACTTCGCGCTCGGGATCGTCGCCGCGTACGCGCTCGGATTCACGCCGATCGTGCTCCTCGGCGCGGGCATCTTCTTCCTGATCGTCTCGCTCTCGTACGCCGAGGCGACGACGGCACTGCCCGAGACGGGCGGCGCGGCGACGTTCGTGCGGCGTGCCTACAACGACGCCTTTGGCTTCCTCACGGGCTGGGCCCTCTTCCTCGACTACCTGATCGTGATCGCGCTCTCGACGCTCTTCCTGCCGCACTACCTCGGGACCGCACTCGGCGTCGACGAGCTGCGCGAGTCGCCGTGGGACATCGTGATCGCGGTCGCCGTCATCCTCGCGATCGCCGCCGTGCGGCTCGCCCGCCGCTCCCAGCTCCATTCGGCCGGGCTCGTGGTCGCGGGGCTCGACCTGGCGACACAGCTCCTGCTCGTGATCCTGGGCGCGGCCCTGCTCGTCTCGCCCGACGCGCTCACGCAGGGAACAGATCTCGGCGTCTCGCCGACCTGGGACGACCTCGCCTTCGCCCTGCCGCTCGCGATGCTCGCGTACACCGGGCTCGAGACGGTGGCCAACCTCGCCGCGGAGACGCGCGAGCCGGGCCGGACGCTGCCGCGCAGCCTCTTTTCCGCGATCGGTCTCGTCGTCCTGATCACCGCCGCCGTCGCGGCCGTCGGGCTCGCCGCCTTCCCGGTCGAGAACGGCCAGACTGCGCTCGGCGAGGAGTGGCTGAAGGCGCCGCTCGCCGGGATCGTCGAAGCGCTCAAGGGGCACGTTCCCGACCTGATCGGCGACGCGCTCGTCGTCTACGTCGGCCTCACCGGTGCGCTTGTCCTGCTGGCGGCGGCGACGACGTCGATGTCCGGCTTCACGCGGCTCGCGCACTCGCTCGGCGTCCATCGCCAGCTGCCGCCCAGCTTCGGGCGGCTCAACCGGCGGACGCTCGTCTCACCGCAGGCGATCGTCGCGGTGACGGCGATCTCGATCGCGCTCGTGATCGGCACCGGTCTGTTGGGCGACGACGTCGAGTTCCTCGCGAGCCTCTACTCGTTCGGCGTCCTGCTCGCGTTCGCGGCCGCGCAGCTCGCCGTCATCCGCCTCCGCTTCACCGAGCCCGACCTACCCCGCCCGTTCCGAGCGCCGCTCGCCGCGCCGCTGCTCGGCGCGCCGCTCGCGATCGCGTTCTGGCTCGTCGCGATGGTGACGCATCCAGCGGCGCGCTACGCCGGGCCGATCTGGCTGGCGCTCGGCCTCACGCTCTACCTGGTCGTCCGGCGGCGCGCGCACCTGGGGCTGCTCGCCGAGGTAGAGACGGTGCAGCAGCTGCCCGCCGGCGCCGAGTTCCGCCGCGTGCTTGTGCCGATGAAGCTGGGGCCGATCGGCGAGGAAATGGTGGCGACGGCAGTTGCGCTGGCGAAGGAGCGCGAGGCGCGGGTCGACGCGCTCTTCGTGATCGTCGTCCCGCTCGATCAGGAGCTGGACGCGCCGCTCTACGAGCTCGAGGAGCAGGCGGCGGCCTCGCTCGCGGAGGCGGTCCTGCTCGGAGAGGAGAACGGCGTCCGGGTCGAGCCGGTCACCGTGCGGGCGCGCTCGCTCGGCCGCGCGATCACCGACCAGGCCGCCGCGCTCGGCTCCGACCTGATCGTGGTCGGCTCCTCGCCGCGGTGGCGCCGGCAGTCGGCCTTCTTCTCGCCGACGGTCGACTACCTGCTCAGGAGTGCGCCGTGCGAGGTGCTCGTCGTCGCGTTTCCGCAAGGCGTGCTCGAGGACGTACTCTGACGTCATGAAACTCGTGGTGATCGGATGCGGCCGGGTCGGCTCGGCCGTCGCGCGCGACCTGGCCGAGGACGGCTGGGACGTGACCGCTGTCGACGAGCAGGAAGAGGCGCTCGCGCGCCTGGGAGAGCGCTGGGCGGGCGGCTTCATCGTCGGGCACGGGATGGACGCCGAGATCCTCCGCCGGGCCGGCGTGCCCGACGCCGACGCGGTCGTCGTCGCGACGAGCGGCGACAACACGAACCTCGTCATCGGCCAGGTGGTGGAGAAGCGCTGGGACGTGCCGTGCGTCGTCGTCCGGGTGCTCGATCCGGCCCGCGCCGACTTCTACGCCGCGCGCGGGATGCGCACGATCTGTCCGACCCAGACCGCGATCTCCGCGCTGACCGCGGCCGTCCGCAAGGAGTCGAAGCAAACCCAGGAGGCGAGCGCCTGATGTACTCGATCGTCGCCGGCGGCGGCAAGGTGGGCGCCAACGTCGCCCGCTCGCTGCTCGGGATGGGCCACGAGGTGACCCTGATCGAGCAGCGCCCGTACCGCTACGACCACCTCCAGGAGGAGTTCGAGCACCAGGTGCTGCTCGGCGACGCGACGGAGCTACACGTGCTCGAACGCGCCGGCATCGCCCGTCCACCGGAGCTCGTGCTCGCCGTCACCGGCGACGACGAGGACAACCTGATCATCTGCCAGCTCGCGACCGAGGGTTATCGGGTGCCGAAGGTGATCGCGCGCGTCAACGACCCGCGCAACCAGGAGCACTTCGACCTGCTCGGAATCAGCCAGACGGTCTGCGCGACCTCGAACGTGCTCGGCCTCGTCGAGCACGAGGTGCCCGAGCACGGGATCGTGCACCTGCTCGAGCTGCGCAAGGAGAACCTCGAGATCGTCGAGCTCCAGATCGAGCGCAACTCGCCCGCCGCGGGCAAGCGCGTCGCCGGCCTCCGGCTGCCCGAGGGCACGCGGCTGATCTCGGTCATGCGCCAGGGCCGCTCCGAGCTGGCCGAGGACTCGACCGTGATCCGGCCGGGCGACCAGGTCCTCGCCGTGCTCGAGCCCGGCAAGGAAGACGAGCTCCGCCGGGTGCTGCTGACGACATGATGCGCTAGGCGTTGCGCCAGTAATGGCGCGTGAGCAGGACGACGATGGGGAGCACCTCGAGGCGGCCGATCCACATCAGTCCGGTCAGCAGGACCGTCGAGAGGTCGCTGAAGGGCTCGAACGAGCCGAAGGGTCCGGCGAAGCCGAACGCCGGGCCGACGTTCCCGAGTGTCGTCGCCGCGGCGGCGATCGCCTCCCGAAGGGTCAGGTCGACCCCGGACCTCTCGGCCTCGGCGGCGAGCAGCACCGTGCCGAGGATGAAGACTCCGATGTAGAGCACGATGAAGCTCGAGACGGCGCGCAGCGTTCGCTCGTCCACGATCGTTCGGCCGAGGCGTACCGGCGCGACGACCTCCGGATGGAGCGTCTGGTCGATCTCACGTCGCAGGATCTTCGCCATCAGCAGGTGGCGCACGACCTTCACGGAGCCGCTCGTCGAGCCGGCCGAGCCGCCGACGAACATCAGCCCGACGAGGGTCATCGCCGCGAGCGTCGGCCAAGACACGAAGTCTGTCGTCGCGAACCCCGTCGTCGTCATCATCGAGACGGTCTGGAAGACGGCATTCCGGACAGCCGCCTCGCCGGCCGCGATGTCCTCCAGCCAGATCTCGACGCCGAGGACGATCGAGGCGAGCGTGATCAACGCGATGTAGAGCCGAAACTCCGAGTCGCGGCCGAGCTCGAGTGGCTGCCGGCGGACGAACACGCGGTAGAGGAGCGCGAAGTTCGCTCCCGCCAGGAGCATGAAGAGGGCGATCACCCACTGCGTCGCCGGCGCGAACGGCTGCAGCGAGCGACCGTCGGTGCCGAAGCCGCCCGTCGGCATCGTCGCGAGCGCGGTGCCGAATGCGTCGAAGCCTGTCATCCGCTCGTCGACGTTCGTGACGTCGAACGCGAGCAGGATCACGATCAGTGCGGCCGTCAGAGCGAGGTAGAGGAACCAGACGCGGCGCGCGGTGTCGCGGATCCGGGTGCGCAACGACTCGATCTCCGGGCCCGGCATCTCGTGCTCGAGCAGCTGGCGGCCGCCCACGCGCAGGCGGGGGAGCACGGCGAGTGCGAGCACGATGATCCCGATCCCGCCGAGCCACTGCGTGAGTTGCCGCCAGAGGAGGAGGGAGCGCGGGAGCGCATCGAGGTCGGTGACGACGCTCGCACCCGTCGTCGTGAAGCCCGACATCGCCTCGAAGTACGCATCGATGGGCCGGTCGAGTTGCGGGTCGCCGGAGAGGAGGTAGGGAAGCGCGCCCAGAAGCGCGGCGCCGAGCCAGGTGCACGAGACGACGAGGAACGCCTCGCGCGTGCCGAGGCGGTGGTCGGCACGAGTCGCGCGTTGGAGCGCGAACGACCCGCCGCCGACGATCGCGGCGGCGCCGAGGAACGGCCAGACGGGCTCGCCGTAACCGAGTGCGACCGCGGCCGGCACGAGAACCGCCAGGCTGAGGTACTTGAGCAGTGTCGCCGTCAGGTTGAGGGCGCCGAGCAGGTCGACGGCGAGGAACGGCGCCCGCCGCAGCGCCCGGCCGCGCGCGGCGGTCGTCACAGCGCTCTCTCGACGTCCGGCACGCGGCGCGACTCGGTGAAGACGATCACGCGGTCGCCGGGGCGCAGCCGCTCGTCGCTGCGCGGGAAGACGGCATGCCCGTCCCGGACGATCGCACCGATCAGGGCGCCGCGAATCGGCATCTCCTTGAACGTGAGCCCGACATACTCGCTGTCGCGCTTGGTCGTGATGTCGAGCACCTCGAACTTGTCGCCCTCGAGCATGACGACCTGCTGCGTGCGCGGGTCGTGGGCGAAGCGGACGATCTCCTCCGCCGTGATCTGGCGTGGGTTCACGGTGACGTCGACCCCCGCGTGCTCGAAGACCTGCCCGGAGGCGGCTTCATGGACGATCGCGATCGTGAAGGCGACGCCGTGGACCTTGGCGAGCGAGGCCGCGTAGTGGTTCTTCAGGTCGTCGCGCATGGCGAAGATCGCAACCTGTGCGTCGGCGATCCGCTCGCGCTCGAGGAAATCCGGGTCGAAGCCCGTCGCATGGTAGACGCGGACGCCCGGGAGCTCATGGGAGATCGTCAGCGCCCGCTCCCGCGACGCCTCGATCAGGCGCACGCCGATCCCCTGCTCGAGCAGGAGCCGCGCGACCGTGGCGCCGGCCCGTCCCGCACCGAAGATGACGACGTCACGGACCTTCCCGGTGCCCGGCGCGATCAGCTCACCCCAGGCCTGTGCCGCCTGCGGCGAACCGATCACGACGATCCGGTCGCCGACCTGGATCGTCTCGTGGCCGCGCGCAAGGATCACCTGGTCGCCGCGGATGATCGCGGCCACGCGAGAGTCGGGCGGGATCCTCGCCTCGCGAAGGGGAACGCCCACCACGGCGCCCGAGGCCTCGGGACCGACGTCGAACTCGACGAGCTGCACCTGCCCCTCGGCGAACACGTCCGTCTGCCGCGCCGCCGGCACGCCGATCGTCCGCGAGATCGCGTACGCCGTCTCGACCTCGGAGGAGACGATGAAGTCGACGTCGAGCTGGCCCTCGCGCCAGACTTCCAGGTACTCGGGGTTCGACGTGCGGACGACCGTCGTCGTCCGCGGCGAGACAGCCTTCGTGATCATCGCCGCAACGATGTTCGCCTCGTCCCGCGACGTGCAGGCGATCAACAGGTCGGCGTGCTTCACACCCGCCTGGGAGAGGACGCTCCGGCTTGCGCCGTTGCCCTCGAAGGTGTGCACGTCGTACCGCTGCACGATCGCGGCCAGCCGCTCCTCGTCGAGGTCGAGCACAGTCAGCTCGTGCTCGTCGTTCAGCGCCTCGACGATCGTGGCGCCGACCTGACCCGCGCCGATGACGAAGATCTTCACGCGGGGAGGTTACTCCGCTCACCCGGTCGGACCCGCTCCGGCTATCTTTCGCCGGCGATGCGGTCGCTCCTCGCACTCGCCTGTATCGGCGTCCTCGCCACCGCCTGTGCCGCCGGCGCGGCGTCGCAGCAGCGCGAGCAGGCCCAGTTCACGCCCCGCGCGCTCGCGAGCGGGTTCGAGCAGCCCGTCTTCGTCACGGGCGCGAAAGGCGAGCCGGGACGGCTGTACGTCGTCGAGCAGGGCGGGACGATCCAGATGCTGCAGAACGGGAAGCGGCGCGGGACGCTGCTCGACATCAGTCGGCTCGTCACCGCCGGCGGCGAGCAGGGGCTGCTCGGGCTCGCGTTCCACCCGTCCTATCCGCGGGTGCGGAAGTTCTACGTCCAGTACACCGCCAACAACGGCTCGACGAAGGTCGTCGAGTACCGGACGAACGGCACGCGCGCGTCGGCGCCGCGCCAGCTCTTCTCCAGCGCCGACCCGTACGGGAATCACAACGGCGGCATGCTCGCCTTCGGCCCGAACGGGCGGCTCTACTTCACCATGGGCGACGGTGGCGCCGGCGGCGATCCGGAGGACCGCTCGCAGGACATGCGCTCGCTCTTCGGCAAGCTGCTCTCGATGAACGTCGCCACGAAGGGGCTCAAGATCGAGGCGCTCGGCCTCCGTAACGCCTGGCGCTTCTCGTTCGACCGCGCCAACGGCGACCTCTACATCGGCGACGTCGGCCAGGGCGACTTCGAGGAGATCGATTGGGTGCCGAGCTCGAGCTCGGGGCTCGAGAACTACGGCTGGGACGTCTACGAGGGACGCTCGCGCTTCGAGGACAAGCCGCTCGGGCCTGGGAAGCTCGTCCAGCCCGTCGCGCAGTACTCGCACGCGAACGGCTGCTCGGTGACGGGCGGCTACGTCTATCGCGGCTCGAATGCTGCGCTGCGGGGCCGCTACATCTACGGCGACTACTGCAGCGGCATCGTCTGGAGCTTCAAGCTCGCCGGTGGCAAGGCGACGAGCCTGCGCCGCGAGCGCTTCAAGATCGAGAGCGTGACCTCGTTCGGGCAGGACCTCGCCGGCGAGCTCTACGGCGTCTCGCACGGCGGCACGATCTACCGCCTGACGCCCTGAGACTCCGCCGCCCCCGCCGTTCTGCGGAGCGCTACGCCGCCAGAGTCACTTCGCGCGCCTGACGCGCGGGCTCTGGCCGAGGGCGGCGTAGGCGAGCGCGTTCAACGACTCGTTCAGATTCCGCAGCTCCCGCGCCAGCAGCTGGAAGCCCTCTGCGTTCTCGGCGTGCCGGTTGAGCCGCGCGAGCTCGTCCCCGATCCGGTCGAGCCGCTCGAGCACGGCCTCGAACTGGCGGTCCGGCATCTCTTTCGCGTCCATCGCCAGAATCTAGCGCGTGCGCCTCGACTGGGAGCTCGCCCGCCGCGGCTACCGCCGCTACGCCGCGTACCCGGGGGCGACCGCCGCGGGGCTCTTCACGAACGTCTTCTTCGGCTTCCTGATCGCGTACATCCTGCTCGCGGTCTTCGACCAGACGTCGGATGTCGGCGGCTACGACGTCGGCGACGCGCTTGCGTACGTCTGGCTCGCGCAGGGCATGCTCGCGGTCGTGGCCAGCTACGGGCCGAGCTGGTCCGAGCTGGCGCTCCGCGTCCGCAGCGGCGACGTCGCCACCGACCTGTATCGGCCGGTCGACCTGCAGCGCGCGCTCTTCGCTCAGGATGTGGGCCGCGCCGGCTATCAGGTGATCTGGCGCGCGGTGCCGCAGTTCGTACTCGGCGCGATCCTCTTCGACATCACCGCTCCCGCCGACGCGCTCGTCCTGCTCGCCTTTTGCATCAGTGTCTGCATCGCGATCGTGGTCAGCTTCGCGATCCGCTTCCTCGTCAACCTGAGCGCCTTCTGGCTGCTCGACTACCGCGGCCCGATGCTGCTGGTGCTCACGGTCGCGCACCTGTTCTCGGGCCTGATCGTGCCGCTCTCCTTCTTCCCCGAGCCGCTCGGCGACATCCTCCGCGCGCTCCCGTTCGCGGCGATGCTGCAGACGCCGATCGACATCTGGGTCGGCGAGCCGCTCGGTGGCAGCACCGTCGGCGCACTCCTGCTGCAGGCCTTCTGGGCGGTCGCGCTCGTGCTTGCCGGCCGGCTCGCGCTCGCGGCCGGGACGCAGAAACTGGTGGTACAGGGTGGCTGAGCTCGCACGGATCTACCTGCGGCTGATCGGAGCGCGGGCACGCAGCCAGCTCGAGTACCGCGCGTCCCTGGTCCTCCAGATCTTCGCCTCGGCGCTGCTGACGCTGCTCGATTTCGTGATGATCCTCGTCCTCTTCGAGAACGTCCCCGAGCTGGATGGCTGGACCGTGCAGCAGGTGGCGCTGCTCTACGGCATCGCCGGGGTCTCGTTCGCGCTCACCGACCTGATCGTGGGGCACCTCGACCTCTTCCCGCAGATGATCCGCGACGGCACCTTCGACCAGATCCTCGTCCGTCCGCTGCCCTCGCTGTTGCAGGTGGTCGCGTCCGACTTCTCGCTGCGCCGGATCGGCAAGATCCTGCAGGCGGTCGCCGTCCTG
>DASQKK010000064.1:0-29659 GCA_035630545.1 Gaiellaceae bacterium | reverse complement strand
CGCTTCAGGATCGCGTAGCCGTAGCTCTCGTCCTCCGCCAGGATCGCAAGCACGAGTGGTGTCGCCGACGCTGCCACGAGGTCCTTGTCGATGTGCAGAGCGCCTCCAGGGGTCGAACTGCTATGCATAGAAGTACAAGGTACACGATATCCCGGAAGGAGACCACCGAAGTCGTCCGTCGCCTAAGGCGCATGCGGCTCAGGCCCCGATCTGAAGCGGCAAAGTGATGCTTTCACTGTGCAAACGGCGTTTGCATTCGCGCCTCGACCCGTGTACTTTCCGCCGAGGCGACGCCGGGGTGGCGTCGCCGGGCCATCAGGGGAGGACACCACATGTTCGGACGCATCGCTCCGGGACCACGTCCCGCGGCGTACCTCATCGCGCTGCTGATCGCGCTCGGCGTCGTAGCCGCCGGGCCTGCCGGCGGCGCCTCCGGCGAGGCGGACCTGGTCCGCGTCGTCGTCCAGTTCGACGAAGCGCCACTCGCCAAGTACCGCGACACGCTGCCGGGGCTGAACGGCGTCCGGCAGGCGCGCACAGCCAAGGGTCACGTCGACGTCAAGGCGCCCGCGAGCCGCGCGTACCTGAAGCACCTCGGCGACAGGCACGCCGCCTTCGAGCAGAAGCTTCGCGACGCGACACCGGACGCGTCCGTCCAGTGGCGCTACGACACCGCCTTCAACGGCATGACCCTCATCGTGCCGCGCGCCCAGCTGGACGCGATCCGGCGGCTTCCCGACGTCGTCTCGGTGACGGAGACGTACGAGCTCGAGCCCGAGCTCGACGAGAGCCGGGCGCTGCTCGGCTTGCAGACGCTCTGGAACGCGCTGCCCGCGAGCCCCCTCGGCGCCGGGAGCGGCGTCCGCGTTGCGCTGATCGATTCCGGCGTCAACGCACAGCATCCGTTCCTCAACGACGCAGGCTTCACCGCGCCCGCCGGCTATCCGAAGGCGCAGCGCGTCTCGGGCGGCGTTCGCACGAACCTGCCCCTCGCGACCTACGCGAGCAACAAGGTCATCGTCGGGAACGTCTACGCCTATCCCGGCAACTCGACGGCGACGCCGTGGGGACCCGGCTCGCTGCACGCGACGCACGTCGCCGGGATCATGGCCGGCAGGAACGGCACCTACAACTACACCTCCGGCGGCACCGTCTTCCCGCTGCAGTTCTCGGGGATGGCACCGGGCGCCTACGTCATGAGCTATCGCCTCGACGGCGACTCGGCCGAGTTCCTGGCCGCGATCGACGATGTCGTCGCCGACCAGGCGGATGCACTGAACATCAGCCTCGGCCACAGCCGCTGGCTCACCACGGATCCAGAGCACGACCCGATCCGCGACGCGCTCGACGCGGCCGTGGATGCGGGCGTGATCGTCGCCGCGTCGTCCGGCAACGCCGGCGCGAACGGCGACACGAGCCTCACGGGCTCCTGGAAGCTGAGCCCGAAGGTGATCACCGTCGCGAACAGCACGCACGCGCGCGTGTTCTCGAACCCGGTCTCCGTGACCGGCCCCGGCACGGTGCCGGCGTCACTGACCTCCCGGGTCGGCGTCGCCGCCGGCGCACCCGCGGCGCCGGTCACGGCCACTATCACCGGCGAGTTCGCCGTCGCACCGGGAGGCATCGACGGCCGGGCCGGCGAGGCCTGCGCGGCCCTGCCCGCGGGGAGCATGACGGGCAAGATCGCGCTCGTCAGCCGCGGCACATGCACCTTCGAGATCAAGAAGAACGTCGTCGTGGCGGCCGGCGCGACCGCGCTGATCGTCCACAACAACAGCCCCGACCCGCCGTCGCCGATGTCGTTCGCCACCGCGGCGCCGCCGTCGGTGATGATCACGCTCAGCGACGGCCGCGCGTTCGTGGCCTGGGCGGCCGCGAATGCGGGCGCCACGGTCAGCATCGGAGCGCCGCTGCAGCGGCTGACCTCAGGCTGGGCGGACGTCGTCGCCGGCTCGAGCAGCCGTGGACCCGCTGCGACGATGGGGATCAAGCCCGACATCGCCGCTCCGGGCACGAGCATCCTCTCGTCGGTCGTCAACGACGAGACGGGAGCCGTCAACCCGGCCGGCCTGTTCGAGCAGCTGAGCGGGACGTCGATGGCGACCCCGCACATCACGGCCCTCGCGGCCCTGACGAAGGCGCTCCACCCGGAGTGGACGCCGGCGCAGGTGAAGAGCGCACTGATGAACACGGCCAGGACGTCGATGTCGCTCGACCTCGAAGGCACGATCCCCGCGCTCGCGAAGCACCGTGGCGCAGGGCGTGTCGACGCTGCTCGCCTCGTCAACCCGCTGCTGACGTTCGACCCGCCGAGCGTGTCCTTCGGGCTCGTCAGCCCGGGCGAGACGAAGCAGGTGACGATCACGGCCACGGACATGCGGAGCGGCGGCGGGAACATCGCGTACGCCGTGAGCACGCGCGCGGTCGTCGGCAGCCCGCAGGTCGCGCTCGCAGCCCAGTCGTTCTCGTCCTCCGCGGACGGGAGCGCCGCGTTCACGGTGAGCCTGTCCACGGCGGGTGCGACCGCCGGTGACTACGAGGGCTTCATCGAGATCGCGGGCGGCGGGCAGACCTACACGATCCCGTACTTCGTCCGCGTGCTCGACCCGGCGGTCTCGAAGGACGTCCTCCTGCTCGACTGGGATCGCAACGTCGGGGTCGACTACCGGCCCGTCTACGAAGCGGCGCTGACCGGCCTCGGCCTCAGCTACGACGTCTTCAACGGCGGCACGCTGACGGCGGGGAATCCCGGCCCGACGTTCGCGCAGCTCCAGAACTACCGCGCGCTCGTCCTCTTCACCGGAAACAACACGGTCAGCTGGGCGAACGGGCACGCGAACGGCTCGTTCCCGATCCAGGACTACCTCGTCGCGGGCGGCAAGCTCGTGATGAGCGGCCAGGATCTGAACTCGCAGTACGCGTACAACCAGAACACCGGCTCGGACTTCCTCTACAGCCAGATGTCGGGCTGGTTGACCGGGGCGCAGTGGACGGCGTTCCCGGCCTGCGCGCTGACGCGGAGCGACCGCGACTTCTACGGTGCCGGGACGGCGACCCCGCCGGCTCTGCCGCCGAACCCGCCGACGGCACAGCTCGAGACAGTCTTCACGCTCTTCGGGAAGACCGGCGACGTGAGCACGAATGCGGGCGGCAGCGGGGCAGGCAACCAGCGGTTCCCGGATGCGGGCCGCACGATCACGGCAGCCGACCGGTACGCGTGTGAAGAGGTGTACAGCGGCCTCCAGGTGGAGCCGCACGCCCGCGTGCTCGGCAGCTACACCACGACGACGAAGGACGGCGTGGCCGCGTCCCGCCTCACGAACGGCGTCTCGACCGGCGTCGCCGCCGATCCGACGCTGGAGAACCTCGAGCCGCTCGTGACCTGGAACGCAGCCCTGCTCCACGTCGGGCTCGAGGGTCTGAACGCCAACCGCGGCCAGCTGTCGCCGCAGTCGGCGCTCGGGCTTCTGCACGACTTCGTCGCGGACGAGGTCTCGGTCGCGCTCACGCACAAGGTGACCGCCGGCCGGGTCGCATTCACGGCCAAGGCATCGTCGGCACGCGGTGCGGCGATCACGACCTACCGCTGGGACTTCGGCGACGGGTCGCCGATCGTCGAGACCACCGTCCCGTTCGTCTCCCATGACTACGGGAAGGGGTCGCGTGGGACGTACGACGCCCACGTCCAGGCCGTGAACGAGCTCACGCGTTCCGGCGTCGCCTCGGCGACCGTGACGATCAAGCGGCGGTAACGAGAAGAAGGTCTGGGGAGGGGGCCTCGCCGCCCCCTCCTCAGCCGGTCCAGGGGCCCCCGGCGAGCGGTCTCACCTTCGCGAACCCGCGGCCGTTCCCGCGGACGCTCGCCATCGAGCAGCGGCGAGAAGGCGCTCCCGGTCGCTCTCGATGGAATCTCAGCGGTCGTCGCCGCGTAGAGTCGTACGGCGATGATCCGCTTCGCGCTCAAGAGCCTGGCCGGACGGAAGCTGCGCACGGTCCTGACCGCGCTCGCGATCGTGCTCGGGGTGGCGATGATGAGTGGGGCGTACGTCCTGACGGACACGATCGACAGGGCGTTCGACTCGATCTTCATCGACTCGTACGCCGGCACGGACGCCGTCGTGACCGGGAAGGATGCCGGCTTCAGCTTCGAGGGCGAGTCGGCCGAGGCGCCGCCGATCCCCGAGGAGACGCTGGCCAGCGTGCGGGCGATCCCCGGAGTGGAGGTCGCGACCGGGTCGGTGCAGGACTTCCAGACGAAGCTGCTGCGGCCGGACGGCGAGGCGATCGACACCGGCGGCGCGCCGTCGTTCGCCTTCGGGATCGAGACGGAGCCCGAGTTCGACCGCTTCAACCCGCTCAACCTCGTCGCGGGACGCTGGCCGCACGGCGGCGAGGAGGTGGCGGTCGACGAGGGCGTCGCCGACGACGAGGGCCTCGAGCTCGGCGATCGGATCGGCGTCGCCGCGCTCGGCCCGGCACAGGAGTTCGAGATCGTCGGGATCGCCAAGTACGGCGAGCTGAGCTCGATCGGCGGGACGACGTTCGCGATCTTCGACGTGCCGACGGCCCAGCGGCTGCTCGACAAGGAGGGCCAACTCGACGCGGTTCAGGCGGCCGCGGCGGAGGGCACGACCCCCGAGGAGCTGACGCAGCGGATCCAGGACGGGCTCGGCGACGACGTGACCGTGCGCACGGGAGTCGAGGAGGCGAACGAGCAGTCCAGCGAGATCGCCACCTTCACGACGATCATCCGCTACTTCCTGCTCTCGTTTGCCGGGATCGCGCTCTTCGTCGGCGCTTTCGTCATCTTCAACACGCTCTCGATCACCGTCGCGCAGCGCACGCGGGAGTTCGCCACCCTGCGGACGCTCGGCGCATCGCGGCGGCAGGTGCTCCGGTCCGTGATCCTCGAGGCGCTCGTGATCGGCTTCGGCGCGTCGCTGATCGGCCTCTTCGGCGGCCTCGCTCTCGCCGTCGGGTTGAACGAGCTCTTCAAGGCGCTGAACCTCGACCTACCTCGGACCGACACCGTCTTCGCGACTCGCACGATCGTCGTCTCCCTGCTCGTCGGGACGCTCGTGACGCTCGTCGCCGGCCTCTTCCCGGCGATCCGGGCCACCAGGGTGCCTCCGATCGCGGCAGTGCGCGAGGGCGCGACGCTGCCCCGCGGCCGGTTCGCGCGCTTCACGCCGTACGTCGCAAGCCTCGTCGTCGCGCTCGCCGTGCTCGCTCTCGGCTACGGCACGCTCGCGGACGACATCGCCACCGGCGACCGCTTCGCGCTGCTCGGAGTCGGCGTCCTCGCACTGTTCATCGGGGTCGCGATGCTGTCGTCCCGGCTCGTCCGCCCGCTCGTCCGTGCCGTCGGCATCCCTGCGCGGCGCATGGGCGGGAGCGCCGGCAAGCTGGCCGAGCGGAACGCGCAGCGCAACCCGGGCCGCACCGCCGCGACCGCCGCCGCGCTCATGATCGGGATCGCGCTCGTGACCTTTATCTCCGTCCTCGCCAACGGGCTCCGCGTCTCCAACTCCGACGCGATCGAGCGCCAGATCCAGGCCGACCTGATCGTGACGTCGCAGGACGGCTACTCCGAGTTCCCGGCCGCCGTCGGCACCGCAGCCGCCGGCGCGGCGGGAGTCGAGACGGTCAGCAACGTCCGCCAGGACATCGCGCAGATCGACGGCGACGGCGCGAACCTGACCGGCCTGGACGACCGGGTCGACCAGGTCTACGACTTCCGCTGGGAGGAGGGGTCCGACGCAGTGCTCGCGCAGCTCGGCACGGACGGGGCCGTGCTCCCGAACAACGTCGCCGAGGATCACGGTCTGGCGGTCGGCGACTCCTTCACCGTGCGCTCGACCGGCGGCGAGGCGAAGGACTTCGTCGTGCGCGGCATCTACGAGGGCAGTCCGTTCTACCCCTTGCTCGGCACAGCGAGCGTCTCCCTGGCAGCGTTCGACGAGCTCTACGAGCGTCCCCGCAACCGCTTCACCCTCCTCAAGGTCGAGGACAGCGCGACCGCCGCGAAGCCGGCCGTCGAGAGCGCCCTCGAGGGCTTTCCGGACACGCGCATCCAGACCCGGGAGGAGTGGATCGACAAGGAGGACCAGGAGATCCAGCAGTTTCTCCTCCTGCTCTACGTCCTCCTCGCCCTCTCGGTGATCATCAGCCTGTTCGGGATGGTGAACACGCTCGCGCTGTCCGTCTTCGAGCGGACGCGGGAGCTGGGGATGCTGCGCGCGGTCGGGATGACCCGCCGCCAGACGCGGCGGATGATCCGGCACGAGAGCGTGATCACCGCGCTGATCGGGGCGGCGCTCGGGCTTCCGCTCGGAATCTTCCTGGCGGCGCTCGTGACGAGCGCCCTCGGCCAGTACGACATCCGCTTCGAGCTGCCGATCACGCAGCTGATCGTGCTCGTGGTCGTGGCCGTGTTCGCCGGGCTCCTCGCGGCGATCACACCGGCGCGCAGGGCGGCGAGGCTCGATCCGCTGACCGCGCTGCAGTACGAGTGAGGGACGGCCGCCGGCCGGCCGAGGCGATCCGGCCGGCCGGCTCGTCCTGATGGAGGCTCGTCAGGCGAGGTACGCGCAGAGCTCCGGGGTGATGTCGAGATCCCACGGGCCGGCGACGAACGGGATCGTCTCCGAGCCGTCGGGCGCGACGACGAAGACGATCCGGCCGACCTGGCTCGCGACCGGGCCTTCACCGCGGGCGATGAAGAGCCGCTCGCGCCCCGCGACCGTCTGGGTCTGAGTGCCGTCGGCCGCCCACTCGTTGAAGACAGGCCCGCCGAGCACGGACGAGATCGACTTCCCGTTCGCCGGGTTCGACCACGTGACCGTGAACGCGCGCTCGACGTGCAGCCGCTGGCGGACGAGGTTGCCGCTCTCGTCGAAGTAGTCCCAGGTCGTGAAGACGCCCTCGGAGTGGATGACGACCGGGAATCCGCACGCGGTGATCGTGCGCGTGCTGTCGAAGTCGACGTGCGTGCGCGTGTCGGGCGGGTCGGCGAGGGCCGCCGGGGCGAAGACGGCTGCGGCCGCGAGGGCGGCGGCGAGGAGGCGCATGGTGCTCCTTTCGTCGTGGTCATACGTCAAATGCTATTGACGATATGACGAAAGCGAAGTTAGGAGCGAGACCGCCGGCGGCGGAATGCCTGGTGCGCCGCCCGGTCGGCACAGAGCCGGCAGCAGTAGCGCCGCACGCCGCTTCGCGTCCGGTCGATGAAGACGCAACGGCACGGCCCGGCGTCGCAGCGGCCGAACCGCGGCCAGCGCCCGGCGGCGATCTCCTCGAGCAGCGCCCGGGCGGCGAGCGCGTCGGCGAACTCGTGCACCGGCGCGCCGGGACGGTCGTAGCGGAACTCGGCGCCGCGCGCGTCGCGGGCGAGCCACGGCTGCGCCTTCGCGCCGGCGAGGATCGTGTTCAGCTCCGCCACCGCCGTCTCCTCGTTTGCTGCATCCCACGCACGTGCGAGCCGCTCCCGGAGCCCGCGCAACCAGTCGACGTCCAGTGCCTTGACGGCGCGCGCCGCGTCGGCGAGCCCGTGGCGCCCGAGAAACCGCTGGGCGAAGTCCACGTCTCGGAGGCACTCGGGGTCCGGCTCGAGCTCGTCCCAGGTGTTGAGCAGGCCGACGGCGAAGGCGACGCCGTCACTCGGCTCGAAGGCGGTTCCGGGCATGGCGTCAGTCTAGAGACGTCACACGCTCGGACGCATCGAGCCGATGACTGACAGCTCGCGCCCGTGCGTTCGGGGCGTCGGGTGAGTAGCGTTGGCAGTGATGGTCACTGCGGACGACATCGCGGCGGTCACGATCTTCGCCGCTCTCGACCCCGGCCAGCGCGAGCGGCTCGCTCGTGCCGCCGCCGACATCAGCCTCCTACCGGGCGAGTACGCGGCGGCGGAGGGGAGCGAGCGTGCGCTCTTCGGCCTGCTCGATGGCAGGATCGAGGCGGTCAAGCTCACGGACGGGATCGAGCGCGTCGTCGGCGAGCGGCACGTCGGCGAGGTCTTCGGGGAAGTGCCGATCACGCTCGGCACGGTCTTCCCGGTCGGCTTTCGCGCCGCCGAGAAGTCGCGGGTGATCAGGATCGAGCCCCACGACTACCACGCGGCCGCGGCCTCGGCGCCGGATCTCGGCCGCGAGGTCGGCAGGCTGGCCGGCGACCGGATCAGCGGGGCGGCCGGCCTGCAGGGGCTGGCGGCGGAGCCGCCGCCGCCGCGCGCGATCGTCGTCGGCCATCGTTGGGACGCCTCGTGCACCGAACTCCGCCGTTTCCTGGATCGCAACCAGATCACGTTCCGGTGGGTGACGCCCGATGCGCCGGAAGCCGCCGAGCATTGGGAGGGGCCGCTGCCGGCCGAGGGCGACCTGCCGGCGATCCGGGTCATCGGCGGCAAGACCGCGGTGCAGCCGCAGCTCCGCCGCGTCGCCGAGCTGCTCGGCCTCTCCACCGAGGCCGAGGCGGCCGACTACGACACCGTCATCGTCGGTGCCGGGCCGGCCGGGCTCGCCGCCGCCGTCTACGGAGCCTCGGAGGGGCTGCGGACGATCGTGATCGAGCGGGAGGCGCCCGGCGGCCAGGCCGGAGCGTCCTCGTTAATCGAGAACTACCTCGGCTTTCCGTCCGGCGTCTCCGGCGACGAGCTCGCCAGCCGGGCGCTGCTGCAGGCGCGCAGGCTCGGCGCCGAGATCCTCGTCACCCGGACGATCACCCGGCTCGACGCCGACAACCGCCAGGTGCATCTCGACGGCGGCGACCTCCTCCGCGCGCGCACGATCATCCTCGCCTGCGGCGTCGTCTGGCGGCGCCTGTCGCTCGACGGATTCGACCGGCTCGCCGGCAAGGGCATCGCCTACGGCGCGGCCCGCAGCGACGCCGCGGGAACGCACGGGCTCGACATCCACATCGTCGGCGCGGGCAACTCGTCGGGACAGGCGGCGATGTTCTTCGCCAACCACGCGCGGAGCGTCACGATCCTGTGCCGCGGCTCGGATCTGGAGAAGAGCATGTCGCGCTACCTGATCGACCAGCTCGCGTCGCGCTCGAACATCCAGGTGCTCTTCGACACCAAGGTGGCGGCGGCACACGGCAACGCCTCGCTCGAGTCGATCGACGTCACCAACTCGGCGACCGGCGAGACGACGCGACTCGACTCCGGTGGGTTGTTCATCTTCATCGGGGCCGACGCCGAGACGGCGTGGCTGCCGCCCGAGATCGCGCTCGACCGGCACGGCTTCGTGCTGACGGGAACGGACCTGCGCGATGCCGGTCGCTGGGGGCTCGAGCGGGACCCGTACCTGCTCGAGACGAGCGTTCCGGGGATCTTTGCGAGCGGCGACGTCCGCTCAGGACCGGTGAAACGTGTCGCGGCGGCCGTCGGTGAGGGAAGCATGGCGATCGCGCTCGTGCACCAGTTCCTCCGGGACGCGGGCGTTCAGGCTGTGTCGACGTAGGCGAGGACACCATCGAGCGGCGGCGGCACGCGGCCGAGGTCGAGCGCCTCGACGAGCGGGGCGGCGTAGCGGATCTTCCAGTTGTGGAGCCAGCCGTGCAGCTGCACCTCGAGCGGCTTCGCCCGCTGCGCGGGCTGCTTCCGGTAGGTGCTGAAGGCTCCCAGCTGGCCGCGCGACTCGACGAGCTCGAGCATCCGCTCGGCCCCGAGCGCGCGCACGAGCTCCCCCTCGAGATCGGGATCGCAGGCGAAGAAGCCCTCGATGCCGTGGCCGGCGCGTTCCAGGCGTCGCAGGACGTCACGTTCCTCCGCCACGTCGTAGAGCCCGGCGAGGCGCACGCCGGTCAGCCCGCGGACGGCGCGCTCGATCGCCTGGGCACCCCCGATCGCGAGCACGGCGACCCCTTCGGCGGCGAGATCGCGGCCGCGCCGCGCGGCGAGCGTCTCGAGCGCGATCCGGTCGCTCGGACCCTCGACGAGGACGACGGCATGCTGCGTCATCGGTCCGTGAACCCGAGGATCAGCTGCGCGGCTTCGAGGGGGACGTCCAGCTGCGGGCAGTGGCCGACGCCGTCGAGCTCGACCCAGTCGGCGTGCGGCAGCCGGTCGCGGTAGCCCGCCGCGGCGCGCGGCCACTCGAGGATCCGGTCGTCCATGCCCCAGACGATCCGCAACGGGCACGTGATCCGCTCGACGTCGACATGCCAGCCCTCGCGCCGGGCGAGCTCGATCAGGGCGGCGGCGCTTCCGCAGGCGGCGGCGCCGACCAGCTGATGCGCGAGCAGGTCGGCGGGGAGGTGCTCGTAGCGCACGGTGATGTGCTCGGTCGCCCGCCGGCGGCCGTTCGCCGAGCTCATGATCGCGTCGGCGTGCGGAGCCGCGGCCCGGACGAGCCCTTGCATCTCGGTGAAGAACGCGTGCGTCTCGCGGGGAGCGTCGTCTCCGGCCGCCCAGCCGCCGGACGGAGCGAATGCGACCACGCTCAGCGCGCGCCCGCGCGCGGCGAGGAGCAGCGCCAGGTACCCGCCCATCGAGTTGCCGACGAGGTGGGCCTGCCGGAATCCGGCCTCGTCCATGGCCGCCTCGACGGCGTCCGCCATCGCCGCGTCGCTCACCTCGTCGAGCGGCGGGCCACCCGCGTGGCCGGCCAGCGCCGGCGCCAGGACGTCGTGGCGCCGCTCGAGCTCCGGCAGCACCAGCTCCCACGTCCGCCACGTGTCGGTGAAGCCGTGCAGACAGACGAGCGGCGTGCCGGAGCCGCCGCGATGGGAGGAGGTGAAGGTCGCCGCCAGCTGCTCAGCGCCCGTCGAGGAAGATCGTCCAGGGCCGGATCCGGCCGACGCCCTGGATGTCGCGGTCGCCGCTGCACCAGGGATCCGGGGCCAGCAGCTCCCGCGCCGTCCCTTCGTCGGGGACCCGCATCACGAGCATCGCCCCCGACCCGTCGAGAAACGGACCGCCGAGCGCGATCACGCCACGCTCGAAGAGCCCGTCCATGAACGCCGCGTGCTCCGGCCAGAGCGGCTGCTCGCGCGCACCCTTGCCGGGCACCCACTCCGAGCCGGCAGGCCGGTCGACGACGAAGAGCTGCTCCACCTGCTCGCTCATGCCGGCATTCTCGCCGACGCGTCCCGGTCAGGCTCGGGCGCGGATCGTCAGCGAGCGCCGCCGGTCGTCGGCGTCGATGACGGTGAGCTTGAGGAGGAAGGTGCGGCCCCGGATCAGGTTGCCGGCGCCGACGCGCACCTTGAATACGTACGTGGCGGCGCGCGAAACCCCAGCAGTCGCCGTCGGTCGGGGCTTCGTCATTCGGGTCCCGGCGAGCGTCGTCCCGGCGAGCAGCGTGAGCGGTCGCGCGGATCCGAGCCGCGCCGCGCGCGCCTCGAGCCGGGCGGCGCCGCCGACCGAGAAGCGGACGGAAAGGGTCGCGACGCCGCGTGCCCTCGTTACTCGCGTCGGCGCGCCGACGGCCCGGAGGGCGGGGCGGACCAGCGCAGACCTCGCGATCGTTCGGGGCGGCTCGACGACGGTGATGACGCGAACGGTGTCGTTCCCGGGCTGCGCATCCGCGGGCTGGGACGAGGAGACGGCCGACAGAGCCAGCGTCCCCGGCTCGCGGACGACGGCGTAGACCCTGACGGTCCCGACGAGGTCGCCCGAGAGGTAGTCGAGGTCGCAGGTGAGCGTCGCCGCACCCGTGCAGCCGGGCCCGCGATCGGTCTGGCTGCCGGCGTAGGCGACCTGCGGCGGGAGCTGGACGGAGAGAAACGCGCGCGCGGCCGGGCCGCCGAGGTTCCGGACGCCGATCACGTAGGTGATCGTCTCGCCGACGGCCGGCGCGGTCGGTGTCGCGCTCGCCTGAACGACGAGGTCGGGCGGAGGCGCGCCGCCGGCAGACGCAGGCGGCGGGGCCGAGGGAGTGGGCTGCGGCACCGCCACCGTGAACGCCTGAGTGGCCGCTGTCTTGCCTGCAGCGACGGCCGTGATCGTGCCGGAGCCGACGGTCGCGTCGCGGACGTGGAAGGTCGCGCTGCTCGCGCCGGAGGCGATCGGAACTGCGAGCGTCGACGACCAGGGACCGCCGGGGCCGGTCGAGAGCTCCGCGGCCGGCGAGGACGACGAGAGCGCGACGGCCACGGGGATCCCGGCCGTGTACGGGGTCCCGGCATTCGTCTGCAGCTCGACCGTCAGCGGCGCCGACGGTGAACCCGGCGAGACCGTCTGCTCGGCTGACGTGAACGCGAGTCGGGACGGCTTCCAGGTCCCGAACGTGCGCCAGGCGGACGTGGCGGTGGCGCCGGCGAGGCTCGTCGTGCACCAGGACGCACCGCACGCGGCCTCGGGCACGTCGCCGGAGTCGGCGATCGCGGCGGCGAGCCGGACGAGCACAGCATCGGTCTGGGCGTTGAAGTCCGCCGTCGGGATCCCGGCCAGGTTCCTCGGCGACCAGGAGAAGCCGAAACGGCTGTTTCCCGCGGCGCGCAGGGCATAGGTCTGGGCCGAGACGTAGTCCTGCATCAGCTCGACGGGAACGTCCGTCCAGCCGAACGCCGCGTCGTACCGCCAGGCAGCGTTCGCGAGCGGGCTGTCGAAGTCTCGGAGGAAGCCTCGTGCCGCGTCGGCCGAGGACGGCGCGACGCCGGCGAGCACGCTCTGGTGCTGGAGGTACTCGTTCAGGAGGTCGCGCCGAACATCGCGCGTCGCGCCGGGGACGGCGTAGTGGCGGACGTCGCCGTAGACCTCCTGCGACCAGTCGCTGGCGAACCGGCCGAGGTCGCTCCAGAACGCCGAGTCCTCGCACCAGTCCTGCAGCCGCGCCTGGTAGAGGGAGAGATCGGTCGTCGCCTGGCCGAGCCCCGCGACGAACACCGTCCCGCGCGCGGGCGGGAGGGTGCCGTCGCCGTCGTAGAGGCCGTTGAGGAAGGCCCGCATGTTCGCCCGCGCGTTTCCTGTGCCCTGGCGCACCGCCGAGGAGAGCTCGTTTAGCGCCCAGGTGTCGCCTGCGCTCACGTCGTAGCCCGTGGCCGCCATCCGCCGTCGCGCCTCGACACCGGCCTCGTACCACGAGCTGCCGGTCGCCGCGACCCACGCCGTCCAGCCGGTGACGTTGATCTCGGCGAGCGCGTGAAAGGCCGGCCCGAGGGCGCGGATGCGCCACGCCTCGTCACCCCGCGGCTGCGTCTTGTCGCCAACGGGCGGAATCGAGACGTAGTACTGCCCGCACGCCGACGGGGTCGAAGCCAATCTCGTCGCGAGGCGGCGCCAGTCCGTCGGCGCGTAGAAGACGGCTCGGAGCGGCAGGCACTCGGCGGTCATCAACGACTCGATGCGTGGCCGCTGCACGAGTTCGGACCACAAGTGCTGTGTGGCCGCCGGCGTCAGCGAGGGAACCGGCTGCTGCGCCGCATCGAACGCGGCCGCCGAACCGGCGAGCACCCCGGCGGCGGCGAGGCCGCCGCAGAGCATGAGCAGCCTCCGCAACACGTAACCCCCTCAGGCGTGCGAACAGCGTGCAGAGTAGCCGCACATGGTCGAACTCGAAACCCCTCGCGGGACAGCCCGAGCTCACCTGCATCCGGCGGACGCGCCGCGTGCCGCGCTCGTGCTCGGGCACGGGGCCGGCGGCGGGGTGACGGCGCCCGATCTCGTCGCTGCCACCGCGGCCGCGCTCGCAGTCGACGTCACCGTCGCGCTCGTCGAGCAGCCCTACCGCGTCGCGGGTCGGCGTTCGCCGGCACCGGCGCCTCAGCTCGACACGGCGTGGCTCGCCGTCGTCGAGCAGCTCGGCGCCGGTGCGCTGAGCGGGCTGCCGCTGCTCGTGGGCGGCCGTTCGTCCGGCGCTCGCGTCGCGTGCCGCACAGCCGGCGCAGCCGGCGCTGTGGGAGTGATCTGCCTCGCGTTCCCGCTCCGGCCTCCTGGGCGTGAGTCCGCGCCGAGCCGGCTGCCAGAGCTCGAGGAGGTGACCGTGCCGACCCTCGTCGTCCAGGGCGAGGGCGACCCGTTCGGGATGCCACCGTCGTCGAGGCTGCGGACCGTCGTCGCCGTGCCGGGCAATCACAGCCTCCGCGCCGCCGCGCCCGTGCGGGAGGCGGTGCAGGACTGGCTTTCGCAGCAGCTTTGACTGTGCGAACATATGTTCGTGTCACAGGGCGCGACGATCCTGCACGCCGATCTGGACGCGTTCTTCGCGTCGGTCGAGCAGCGGGACGAGCGGAGCCTGCGCGGGCGGCCGGTGCTCGTCGGCGGAGGCGTCGTGCTCGCAGCGAGCTACGAGGCGAAGGCGTTCGGGGTCAGGACGGCGATGAGCGAGCGCCAGGCGCGCGGCCTCTGCCCGCATGCCGTCGTCGTCAAGCCGCGTTTCTCCGCCTACGTCGAGGCGAGCAAGGCCGTCTTCGAGGTGTTCGACGACACGACGCCGCTCGTCGAGGGCCTCTCGATCGACGAGGCGTTCCTCGACGTGCGCGGGATGGAGCGGGGCTTCGGGACGCCGGTGGAGATCGCCGAGCGCCTCCGGCGCGACGTCGCGGAGCGGGTCGGGCTCCCGATCACGGTCGGCGTCGCCCGGACGAAGTTCCTCGCCAAGGTGGCGAGCGCCGTCGCGAAGCCGGACGGGCTGCTCGTCGTCCCGCCCGACAGGGAGCTTGCGTTCCTGCACCCGCTGCCGGTCGAGCGGCTCTGGGGCGTCGGGCCCGTGACGGCGGCGAAGCTGCGCTCGCGCGGGATCGCGACCGTGCGGCAGGTCGCGCTGCTGCCGGAGTCCGTGCTCGTCTCGATGCTCGGACGCGCGTCGGGGCGCCACCTCCACGCGCTCGCGCACAACCTCGACCCGCGCCCGGTGCGGACGGGACGCCGGCGTGGCTCGATCGGGTCGCAGCGGGCGCTCGGCCGCCGGCCGACCTCGGCCGAGGCCCTCGACTCTGCCGTGATCGGGCTCGTCGACCGTGTCACCAGGCGGCTGCGCGCGGCGGGACGCGTCGGCCGCACGGTCGTGCTGCGGCTGCGGTTCGACGATTTCACTCGGGCGACGCGGTCGCACACGCTGCCGCGGCCGACGGCGCAGACGCACACGATCCTCGCCACCGCGCGGGGGTTGCTCGCCGTCGCGAAGCCCATGATCGAGCAGCGGGGAGTCACGCTCGTCGGGATCGCGGTCGCCAACCTGGAGAACGACGGGGCGGTGCAGCTGATGCTTCCGCTCGACCGTCGCAACGACGGAGCGCTCGACGCGGCCGTCGACGAGGTGCGCGAGCGCTTCGGCTCCGCCGCACTCACGCGCGCGGTCCTGCTCGGCCGCGGCGAAGGGATCGAGATGCCCTTGCTGCCGGACTGACCTGGACGTACCGTCCCGGCTACTGGAGGGGTCCATGACCGGTCGTACCGCACTGTGGTCGCAGCCGTGGGAGCCGCCCTCGCCGTGCCGGGGAACGCGGCCGCGGTCGACCACGTGACGCTCTTCGTCTCCCCGACGACGCTGGCACAGCAGGGGTGGAAACTCTCTGCCGCGGTGGTCGGGCCGACCGGGCGTTCTGGGCGCGAGACCTTCGGGATCTCGCTGACCCGCACGTTCGGCAACGGGCGCTGGGAGGAGCAGCACGGCCTCCGCGCCGCGCCGACCGGCACCGTCTCTTTCGACGGCCGCAACGGCCGCTGGCGGGCGCGGTTCGGCACGGCCGTTGCGATCAACCTGACATTCAATGCGACCGGCCCCGCGCGGGAGCTTGGCGAGTCTCAGGCTGCCGCGGCGCATTCGCAAGCGTGCCGGTGAGGCTGCGCGGCAGCTTCGTCCTCCGCACGGGGACGAGCTTCTTCGGCACGATCCGCCGTCTCGAGCTCGGGGGCTCCGTCACGTTCAACCGTGGCGGGCCTGTCGACTGCGCCGCCCCCGCGGTCGAGACGTGTTCGCCGTCGTCGGTCCTGACCGCGTCCCGCCAGGGGTCGGCCGGCCCGGCGGCGACGCTGCTGCTCTCCCCGGATGCCGGCGGTTGGTTGACCCTGAGCTTCGCCGACCGTGGCGGTGCGCTCCCGGCCGCCGTGACGTGGTACCACGTGACGCGGGCCGAGCGGCTCGGCTTCGATCCGCTCGCGGGACGGCCCCCGAGCATCGGCGTCGACCTTCCGAACGGATTGGCCGTGCAGGGCAGCGGCACGTTCGCCGCGACCGAAACGTCGACGGAAACGCGCCGCGCCTGTCGCCGCGTCGCAACGACCGGCACGTTCACGGGCAGCTTCCGGACGCGGTTTGCCGGCTGGGGGGCGCGTACGGCCGTCTTCGGCCGCTCCGGATTGGCCAGCTTCGCCGAAGAGTCGGCCTGACGCTCGTCGGTACAGTGCTCCCCGGATGGGCAGCACGGACGTCAGTCGCCGGCGGCGCGCGATCTACGCGGCGCTCGCGCTGTTGTCGCTGTTCTCCGCCGCGCTGATCGTCACGCGCTACGTCTACTCGAGCGAGCCGCTGTTCGGCGGGCTGATCTGGAACCTCTTCCTCGCCTGGATCCCGTTCGGTCTGTCGATCGTGATCTACGACCGGCACCGGGCGGGAACACGGCCGCTGCGGCTGCTGCCGCTCGCTGCACTCTGGCTGCTGTTCCTCCCGAACGCGCCGTACATCGTCACCGACTTCAAACACCTCGTCCCGAGCCCCGTCGTGCCGCTCTGGGTCGACATCGTCGTGATCGCGGCACCCGCCTGGACAGGCATGCTGCTCGGCTTCCTCTCGCTCTACCTCGTCCAGTCGGTCGTTCGCAGCCTCGCCGGTGCGCGGGTCGCGTGGCTGACCGCGGTTGCCGTCCTCGGCCTCGCGAGCTTCGGTGTCTACCTCGGTCGGGTCCTGCGCTGGAACAGCTGGGACGTGCTCGTCAATCCGCGGCTGCTCTCCGACCTCGACGTGATCCTGGTCGATCCGCGTGCGATCGGGATGACGGTGCTGCTGTCGAGCTTCTTGACGCTGAGCTACCTCGTCCTCTACGCGTTCATGCGGCTCGAGGGCGTCGAGGAGCGCTGAGCGTGGCGCGGCCCGGCCGCCGCTGCTGGTTGACGGAATGTTTGCTGCAGCAAACTTGATCGCGGTGTGATTCGATCCCGGGGCCCAGACCCTTTTTCTGACCCAGGGGAGGACAGCCGTCATGGGTTTCAGCGGAGCACGCAAGGCCGTGCTCGCGGCCACGCTGGTCGCTCTAGCGATCGCGGGCAGTGCCGCAGCACAGGAGAGCGAGCGGGGCATCGACCCGAACCAGGGTCGCAGCCTCGTCGAGGTCAATCTGCCCGACAAGGCCGCGGCGATCGAGCTGCAGCTCGAGGCAGACGACTACGGAATCGACTTCAACGACCACTATCTACGCACGAATGCGGACGGGTCGGTCACCGTCACCGTCTTCGGCAACGCGGACGAGCTCGCTGCGCTCGAGGCCGCCGGCTTCGAGCTCGGCACGACGATCGAGGGTCCGGCAACGTGGCGCCAGCGCGCCGCGGACTGGCAGGCCGACGTCAAGGCCGAGGAGACCGCCGAGGCGGCCGCGCTCGTCCCAGCCAGCGCCGAGGTGGCGCCGCGCGGCGACATCGTCGTCCTCCGGGTCGACTACTTCGAGAACTACGCGGGTCGCTTCCTCTCAGTCGAGGCGAAAGACGGCACGCGCGGTACCTCGACCACCGGCGAGTCGCTCGTGGTCGCGTGGAACACCGGCGCCGGCACGGCGATCGATCAGGGCCCGCGCACGATGAACGTCAACATCGACCCGGATACGACGCCGGACACCTACATCGAGCACCGCATTCTCGTGAAGGTCGGCGAGGTCAACACCTCGACCCCGGCGGCGCCGACGCGGATCCGCATCGGCTCGAGCAACGGCACGTTCGTTGAGGCGGACGTCAACACCTGGCTGGGAGGCGGCCTGCCGCCGATGAGCTCGAACTTCCTCAGCAACTTCACGACGCGGTACCTCGACCCGACCGAGGTCTACGGCCGGTTCCGCGAGCTGGCGGAGGAGTTCCCGGACTTGACCACGATCATCCCGCTCCCGAACAAGACGAACGGGTACCAGCGGCGGGCGCAGGCGCTGATGGCGGGCCTGACGAATCCCGCTGCCACGGGGAACCTCAACGCGACGGTCGCGGCGCAGGCCGTCATCCTGACGTCCCGCGCGTGGGGCCACGAGGGCGGCAACGACCTCACGGCCGAGTTCGTCAACCCGCTCGTCGTGAACGCGCCACTCACAGTGAGCGTCACCGGCAACGACCTCGTCGTCACGTTGGCGACGGACGCGGCCGGTGTGCTGACGAGCACGGCCACCCAGGTGGCGGCGGCGATCAACGCCCACACCGGCGCGGCCGCGAAGCTCGTCGCGCAGACCTACCGCGGGAACGCTGGGACCGGGATCGTCCAAGCGCGGCCGAAGGGCAACCTCTCCGACTTCCTCACGACGGCAAACAACAGCCACGTCCAGCGCGGCCCGTTCGAGTACTTCGTGATGCGGATCGGCAAGAACCGGCCGGGTGAGAGCGCCGATCAGGGCATCCACGGACGGCGCGTCGGCGTCTTCCTCTACTGCCAGCAGCATGCTCGCGAGTGGGCGACGCCGCTGACCTGTCTCGAGACCGCGGAGCAGCTGCTCCGGAACTACGGGATCGACAAGACGACGCGGCAGCTCGTCGACGAGCTCGACATCTTCATCCTCCCGTCCTCGAACCCGGACGGGTCGCACTACTCGATGCACAACTTCAACAGCCAGCGCCGCACGATGACGAACTGGTGCATGATCGGCGGGCTCGAGACCGACGACCCGACCGCGGCGAACTTCTGGACGCCGCGGCCGAACCTCCTCCCGGGAGGAGCTGCCCAGCCGTTCAACGACTCGGCGGCCCGGAACGCCTGGGGCACCGACATGAACCGCAACAACACGTTTGGGACGCTGATCGACGGCTACATCGGGGCGTCGACGTCCTGCGTCAGCGACGTGTTCGCCGGTCCGTTCGAGGCTTCCGAGCCGGAGATCCAGAACGAGCTCTGGATCGCGGACACGTTCAAGAACATCAAGTTCTCGAACAACATCCACAGCTTCGGCGGCTACTTCATGTGGGCGCCGGGCACCTACCTGCCGGACCGCGGCGAAGGTGCCGCGGTGCACGCGAACATCGGCGTCGAGAAGTACTTCTTCGAGGCCGGCGACCGGATCCTGAACCGGATCAAGGACGTCCGGAACACGGCGATCCTGCCGGAGCGGACGGGCCCGATCGCGGATGTGCTCTACTCGGCGGCGGGCAACAGCGCCGACGAGCACTGGTACAACCGAGGCGTGATCGCCTATTCGTTCGAGACCGGGGCGGACCGCTTCGGCGCGCTCGAGCAGACGACGGTGTCGGTGGCCGCCGCAGCCGGGGTGACGGGGATGCGGGTCGGGAACCGCAACCTCTTCACGCCGCTGGAGAAGGTGACGATCGACCCGGGGCTGCCGACCCAGGAGGTCCGGACCGTCTTGTCGGTTCCGGCGCAGAATCCGACCAGTCCTGCCCCGAACCTGTTCTTCACCGAGCCGCTCCAGTTCGCGCACGCGGTCGGGGCGGTCGTCCGCGGGCAGGACGTCACCCAACAGGGCGTCGGCTTCCAGCCGGACTACGCCACCGAGGGCAGGTTCGAGGCGCTCGAGTTCGCCGCCGGTAACTACGGCCTGCTCGAGTCGGCCTACGAGTACTCGAATGACGACAAGGGACCCGAGGTGGTGATGACCGGGGCGCGCTCGTCGAGCACGCCGATCACGACGACGTTCCAGTACGTGACCGAGCCGGCCGTGATCCGCTATACGACGGACGGGTCGAAGCCCGACAACACGTCGACGCTGTGGGACTCGACGGGGCCGCGTGAGCCGGGCCAGTCGTTCGTCGTCACGACGACGACGGAGTTCCGCTGGCTGGCGACCGACATGGCCGGGAACCAGACGACCGGCAGGGCGACGTTCACGATCAACTAGGGCAGGACCAGAAACAGGAGGGCGGCCCGCGCCGGGCCGCCCTCCTCCTGCTTGCCGCCGCGCTCGGTGCGGCGGCGCTCCTGACGGCCGGGGTGCTGTTCATGCGTGACGGCGGCGACGAGCCGTCCGCCGCGGTCGACCTGGCCGCCTGCCGGGGCCTGCTGGCCGACGCTTCGCGAGACTGCTATCTGCAGGAGTTCCAGCGCCTGGTCGCGGACACCAACGACCCGAGACCTGCTGTCGCCGAGATCGAGCGCGCCGTCCGGCGCGAGGGTGGGTTCGTGCTCTCGAACTGCCACGGGGTCATGCACACCGTCGGCCGCACGTTCGCGCTCGACGGAGAGCTGACGCTCTCAGACCTGCAGGACGTGCTGCCGCGGAGCAACGATCCCGGCTGCAGCGCCGGCTTCGCGCACGGTCTCGTCACGGGCGTGGCGCCGTCGATCGACCCCCGGCGGCCGCGCGACGCCGCCGAGGTCTGCGCCGACGCCGGCACGCGCTACCGCCGCTACAGCTGCGTGCACGGGCTCGGGCACGCGTTCATGCGCATCCACGGCGACCGACTGCCGCCGGCGCTCGCGCTCTGCCGCGCGCTCGGGCCGGGCACGGCGCCAGATTGCGCCCAGGGCGCCTACCACGACTACTGGTTCGCGGTCGCCGGCGCCGACCAGGCGGCGCTCCCCGCCGGTGCGGACACCGATCCGCGCACGCTCTGCGCCGCGCAGCCGGACGAGTTCGTCCGTCCGTGCTGGTACCGCGCATTCGTCGACGACCGGCCGGAGGGGATCACCGTCGATTCGGCGATCCACCTCGACGTCCTCTGCCGCGACCTCGACGGCCTCCAGCGCCAGGCGTGCATCACCGGCGCAGCCGTGATCGGCCCCGCCGACCCCGAGCAGCAGCTCGACGTCTGCGCCGACCTGGAGGATCAGCGCGATGCCGTCGCCTGCATCCGCGGCACGAAGGCGCAGAACCTGCTCGGCGCGTCGACGGCCGCGTACGTCCGGCTTGTCGGACGCTGCGAGCTTTTCGCGGGCGCGACGAGGACTGCCTGCTACCGCTGGCTCGGCAAGGCGGTCGCGGTGCTGACCGACGGCGCCTTCGAGCGTCAGGGCTGTCCGCTGCTCGAGCGCGCGGACGCCCGCCGGTCGTGTCTGGCGGGCGCCCGTGAGCGCGAGAGCGCGCTCGTGACGTTCAGCTGAGCCTGATGATGTGGTAGGCCTGGTCGGTCGGCGTCGTCGTCCCGAAGCGCGCGTTGACGACGTAGAGC
Source organism: Gaiellaceae bacterium (assembly GCA_035630545.1). GTDB lineage: Bacteria > Actinomycetota > Thermoleophilia > Gaiellales > Gaiellaceae > Gaiellasilicea. Next base: position 8,469 of record DASQKK010000064.1, on the reverse strand, counting down.
CGGCCGCCGAAGCGGTCGATCGTCGTCGGCACGTCGAGTGCCGGATCGGTCAGGGCGCGCAGGAACGTCGCCGTCGACAGATCGCGCGAGAGTTCGAAGACGGCGACCTTGTTGTCGCGGTTCTGGACGACGTAGAGCGTCCGGCCACGCAGCAGCAGGCCGTCGCCGTTCGAGAGGTCGTAGCCGCCGAGATCGATCAGCTTGGCGGCGCCGGTCCTCGGATCGATCGTCATGAGCTTGCGCGCGACGCTCTGGACGGCGATCAGCGTCTTCCCGTTCTCCGTCGCGACGATGCCGTTCAGGTTGAACTGGCCCGCGACGTGCTGGTAGTCCCCGCTGAGCGGGATCGTCGTCACCCCGCCGGGCCGGCCGTTCCCGCTCGTGGCGACCTTGTAGATGACCGGGCGCTGCGAGTCGGTGAAGTAAACGGCCTTCTTGGTCGCGACAGCATCGTTGATGAAGGTCGGCGCGGTGCCGGTCGCGAGCTGGATCTGCGTGATCGGCTTACCGGTCCTCGCGTCGTAGACGATGGTGTTGCCGAAGCGCGCACCCGAGACCCAGAGCCGGCCGCGGTCGAACTCGAGCCCGGTCGCCGAGCGGACGCCGGGCGCCCCTTCGACGAGGATCCGGCCGGCCCCGGTGCGCAGATTGCCGACCCAGATCCCGCCGTTGCCGACCGAGCCGACGTAGACGGTGTGCCCGTTCCCGACCTCGATCCCCTCCGGCGCCCACGCGTTCGGCAGCGCGATCTTCTTCGGAAAGGCGCCCTGGGCGAGCGCAGTCGAGCCCGCCAGGGCGAGCACGGCGATTGCCAGCAGGATGATCCGTCGCATCTGGTTCCCCCTTCAGTCGCTTGTCTCTCTTTACCGCTACCCCGTCGGAGTGGATTCCACGGCCTTCGCACGCGGCGCAGACGTAAGGACTCGGTAAAGGCCAGCACGGAGGCGGTCGGATTACCGTTTTCAAAAGGTAATCCTGACCGAAAGGACCTTTCCTATGAGCACAACGCGAAGGCTTCAAAGTGTGGCTGCGATCGTCGGCGCGTTCTGCGTCTGGGCGGCTCCGGCCATGGCCGCGCCACCCGCCAACACGGTGGCGCCGTCGATCACGGGCACGGCCCGCGTGGGCGAGACGCTGACCGCGCAGAACGGAACCTGGAGCAACAGCCCGACCGCGTTCCAGTACCAGTGGCAGCGCTGCAACGGGAGCGGAACCGCGTGCGCCAACGTCGTCGGCGCGACCGAGAAGACCTATCTGCTCACGAGCGGGGACGCCGGCCGGACGATGCGCGTCCGCGTCACCGGCATCAATGCCGAGGGTGCGGTCAACGCGCGGTCGGCGCCGACGGCCGTCGTCGCTCCGAGCGCGGCACCGAGCAACACGACGCGGCCGTCGATCACGGGCGATCCCGAGGTCGGCCAGGAGCTGACCGCCGAGGACGGCTCGTGGACCAACAGCCCGACCTCGTTCGCGTACCAGTGGCAGCGCTGCGACATCGACGCGGTCGCGTGCGCCGCCGTCATCGGCGCGACCGGCAAGACCTACGGGGTCCGTGCGGCGGACGTCGGATTCAGGCTTCGCGTTGCCGTCACCGCCCGCAACGCCAACGGCGCCGGCTCGGCGCTCTCGACTCCGTCGGGCATCGTCGTCCCGTCCGTCCCGGTTACCAACGCACGGCCGACCGTCCGGTTGATCTCGGTCCGCTTCCTCGGAGCGCGCGTCTATGCCCGGTTCCGGATCTGTGACGACTCGCCGCGAAACCTGACGATCCTCGCGACCGACTCTCGGCCCGGCAGGGTGTCGCAGACGCGGCGCTTCACCACCCGGATCGCACCGAATCCGTGCGGCGTCTACACGCGCAGCTGGGTCCCCGCGGCCCGTTTCCGCGGCAAGGGCCGCTACACGGTCACGATCGCGGTGCGTGACACGTCCGGCAGGACGAGTGCGCCCGTCCGGAAGCTGTTCAGTCTGCGGTAGCTCTCTCCCGCAGCATGTCCAGCGCTCGCGCCTGGACGTCGACCCGCTCGTCGCCGCTGAGCTCGATGGCGACGAGCGGGTCGTCGCCCTCCCGGAGCACTGCGAACGCGGCTGCGGCGTAGCCCGGGCCGCCGCCCCCGTGGCCGATCAGCAGGCCGCCGGGAAAGCCCGGATCGGTCATCAGGCCGAGGCCGTAGCTCGGCCGCACGAAACCGGGTGCGTCGAATCCGATCGGCACCGCCTCGGTGAGACGGCCGAGGTCGCAGAGCTCGCCGGCGGCCAGGGCGGTCCAAAAGCGGAACTGGTCGGCGCTCGTCGAGACGAGCGTGCGGTGGCCGACCCAGCGCGGGTGGTAGCGGCCGCGAACGTCCCTCGTGCCCTCGCCGAGCTGCGCGCTCCGGCCCGGGACGAGCGGCTCCAGATCCTCGAGCTCGAGCGCGAGCGTTGTGTCCGCGAGCCCGAGCGGGAGCAGCAGCTCCCGTTCGAGCGAGCCGGCCAAGCCCCCAGGCCCAGCGGCGTCCACGATCCGCCGCACGAGCAGGAAGCCCGTGTTGGAGTAGGCCCAGCCGCGGCCCGGCTCGAAGTCGGCGCCGGCTGCAAGCGGGCGGGCGAGCAGCTCCTCGTCGCTCCACGGCTCCGACGGGTTGTCTCGGACCGCTGCGCCGTACTCGGGCAGGCGGGCGTAGTCCGGGATCCCGCTCGTGTGGTTGAGCAGCTGGCGCAGGGTCGCCTGCGGCAGGCGGTCGTCGTCGATCCACGTCGCCACCGGCGCCTCGAGCTCGAGCTCGAGGCGGAGGCAGAGCACGGCGAGGTACGTCTTCGTGACGCTGTAGACGAGGTGGCGGCCGCGCTCGTCCACGCCCCGATCGTATGCATAGGATCGTGACCATGAATGCGGCCGAGCTCAGCCATGGGGAAGACCTCCCCGGGTAGACGGGAAGCGGGCGGAGGGAAGCGAAGGTGCCCGAGATGCGCATCTGGCGGCGTCGAACGAAGCCGGCACAGTCGCCGGCCGTCGCCTTGCCGTCGCTCGACCGGCTCGCTGGCTTGATCGAGCGCGTCGTCGAGCTGGTGGACGAGGTCGCGAGCACGCCGCAGGCGACGCCGCCGCGTGCCCCCGCACCGACTCCGCCGCCGCCGCCGCAGCCAGAGTCACAGCCGCAGCTCGCGGCGGCGCCGCCCAAGCCCGAACCCGCCGCCGAGAACGGGTGGCTCGCCTTTGTCCCCTCGCCGCACGGCTATGCGCTCGTCCCGCGCCGGGACTCACTGCCCGAGCTGGGCGCGCTGCTCGAGCTCGACGGGGCCGCCTTCCGTGTCCTCCGCTACGCGCCGTCGCCGCTCCCGGGCGACCGCCGCCGCTGCGCCGTGATCGCGAGGGAGGAACCGCCGGAGCCGGATCGAAGCTTCGACGCGTGAAAGAGGAGAGCCAGATCGACGAGATGCGGGCCGCGCTCCGCGGCGATCGCGAGCGCGCCGAGCAGTCCCGGCAGCGGTCGACCGAGAACGTGCTGGGGCTGATCGAGCCGAGGGCCGACGAGGTCGAGCCCGAGCCTCAGCCGGAGCCCCGCCGCGGTCTGCTGAGCCGCCTGCTCGGCCGCTAGCGCTACCGTTGCCGCGTGAAGCGGCGCGAGCGCGAGCGGATCATGCGGCAGGGGGTCGTCCTGCCCGAGACGCCGCGTGACCGCCGTGACCTCGAGGGGCTCGAGGCCGACCTGCGCGACAGTCCGCTGCGTGGCCGGGAGCTGCCGCTGCGGCTGCGCAACTTCAGACCCGATGCCGGGAGCTACCTCGCCTCGCTCGGCGGGCCGCTGCCGTACATGGCCCGGCTGCGGGAGATCGACGCGCTGACGATCCAGCACGAGCAGCAGTTGGCGGACGCGTACGAGACGCTCGGCGGCGACCCCGCCGGCTGGGCTGCGCTCGCACGGCGGTGGGACTTCGGCGAGGTGAACGAGCTGATCGAACGGCACAACCGGTGGTATCCCGCCGAGTCGCGGCTGCCGATGGATCCGCGGACGGGGGACTACGCGCTCGTCAACGGACGGAGCTACCGTCGCCGGCCACTCGACGCGTCGTGGGTGCTCGAGCGGTTCCCGTCGCCGCCAGCGTGAGCAGGCAGAGCATCGCCGCGAGCACGTAGGGGACGGCGTCCCCCACGGCCTCGGCGATCGCGCCCGCGAGCGCCGGGCCGGTCATGTTCCCGAGCGCCCAGGCCGTGTTCATGATCCCGAAGCCGATCGCCTGCGAGAGGCCCGCCGACTCCGTCCGGTCGGAGACGAGCGCCATCCCGGGCGTGTAGAAGGCGCCGAACGTGATCGCGGCGAGGATCGTCAGTAGGGCGAGGGGATACGGGTCGCGTGCCATGGCGAACGCGAGCGCGACGACGACCGAGGCAGCGAGCGCGATCCTGATCGGAAGCAGGCGGCCGCGGCGGTCGGAGAAGCGGCCGAGGAATGGGTTGACGACGGTCTCGACGAGCCCGGCCGCGAGGAAGACGGCGCCGATCGCGAAGGGCGTGAAGCCGCCGTCGTCGAGCTGGAGCGGGACGAGGACGACGAGTGTCCCGAACAGCCAGGCGGGGAGCGTGTTCAGCCAGAGCCCGCCGAGGAAGCGGCGGTCGGCGAACGCGCGCGAGACGGCGCCGGCGGCCTGCTGCTCGGGCGCCTCTCCGGGGCGGGTGGCGGCCCAGGCGGCGAGCGCGGCCGCGACCGTGCCGACGGCGGCAAACGAGACGCCGATCCCCACCGCCTCGGCGACTGCGCCGAACATCGGCCCGAGGATGGCGCCGAAGACGGCGGCGGCGAACGCGGTGCCGATCAGCTCGCCGCGCCGCTCGCGCGGCGCCGCGACGGTCAGCCATGCGAGCGCTCCCGCCCAGGTGGTCGTGCTCGAGAAGCCCTGGAGGAGCCGGGCGATGCCGAGCGCCCAGGGGCCCTCGGCGGCCGCAAACGCGAAGCTGGAGACCGCGAGGAGGACGAGACCTGCAACGACCGCGCTCTTCGGACCCCAGCGCGCCGCCGCGAGGCCGCCGGGGATGCCGCCGAGCAGCGCGCCGGCCCCGAACGAGGCGACGAGCAGGCCGGCCCCGGCCTTGGAGAGGCCGAACTCGTCCGCGTACCCCGGCACGAGCGGCGCCAGCGCCCCGAAGAGCATCGCGTCGACGAATACGACCACGGAGACGAGAACCAGGAGGCGACGCATCGCCCGACGTTACCGACACGGAAAGGGGCTCTCACCGCTCCGTGCTCGCACCGCTCCGTGCTCGCACCGCTCCGTGCTCGAGCCCAGGGAGCGAAGCGACCCTTCAGGGATCTTGGCGCGAAAAGGGATCTGCTCTCGCGGATCCGTTTTCATGACTGCGCCACAAAATCGAGCTCGGGAGCGAAGCGACCCTTCAGGGGTCTTGGCGCGAAAAGGGATCCGCTTCCGCGGATCCCTTTTCAAGATTGCGCCACAAAAATAAATTCAGCGAGCCGGTTGCGCTTTCGTCCGCTCCTCCGACTGACGTTTCGGCTTCCGCCTACTCGTCCTCCGGTGGAGCCTCGACCTACTCGCGCTCCGTGCTCGCTGCAAGAGGGAATCTAGGGCGTCTCGGGATGGTGGTCAAGAGGTGCAAGTACGGAGGCCTCGCAAATTGCGACTTTTTCTTCGTAAAACGCCGCAATTGCGATTCGCGCCTTTTGGACCATAAAAAATTCAGCGAGCCGGGTGCGCTTTCGTCCCCCGATCCGACGAACTTTCGGCTTCCGCCTACGGCCTCCCGGATCGGACTCGACCTACTCGCGTCCCGTGCTCGCTGCAAGAGGGAAGCTAGGGCCTTCGCCGGCGAGCGTCAAGACCGTCGTGCGCGCCGTGTCCGCAAATTGCGGCTTTTTCCTTACACAATGACGTGCTTGCGTATCGCGTCGGACGCTCTAGCCGTGGATTCAGAGGTGGTCCCGGGGCCGCGCGACGGCGGAGGGTGAGCCGCGGGGAACCGAAAATCTATGCTGCGCCCCCGCGGCTCACAAGAGAAGCGGAAGCACGAACTTCACGCAAAGAGCGACAAAAGGGAGCGGAATGGACGCACTGTCGGGCAAGCACGTGGTCGTCACCGGCGGCGGGCGCGGAATCGGCGAGGCGATCGCCGAACGCCTCGCGTCGGAAGGGGCGTCACTGTCGCTGCTCGCGCCGAACCTGGATGAGCTCGAGGAGGTGGCGGCCCGGGTCGGCGGCGACGCGCACTTCTGCGACATCCGCGACCGCGCCGGTGTCGACGCCGCCTTCGCCCTAGCCGCTTCGGCGCGGGGGCCGATCCACGCGCTCGTCGCCAACAGCGGCGTCGGCGGGCCGAACGCCGACGGGGCCGACGACCGCTTCGAGGAGATCGTCCAGACGAACCTCTTCGGGGGCTACTGGTGCATTCGAGCCGCGGTCCGGCAGCTCGCAGCCGGCCCGGAGCCGCGCCACATCGTCGTGATCGCGTCGATCCTCGCCCGGATCGCGGTTCCTGGCTACACGGCGTACAGCGCCTCGAAGGCCGGTCTGCTCGGGCTCGTCCGCTCGTTCTCGGCCGAGCTCGCGCCGGGCGACGTGCAGGTGAACGCGATCTGTCCCGGCTGGGTCGAGACGGACATGGCCTGGCAGGGCATCGACGCGATCGTCGAGGCGACCGGCATGACCCGCGAGGAGGCCGTCGCGGAGGCGATGCGTGCAGTCCCGCTCGGGCGGATGGGGCAGCCGGAGCACATCGCCGGCACTGTCGCCTGGCTGCTCTCGCCGGACGCGCGCGGGGTCACCGGCCAGGCGATCGACCAGAACGGCGGCGCCTGGACCGGGTGACGGGGAGGGGCGCCGAGGCGCCCCTCCCGTGCCGATGTCCTAGGCCGCAGGCTCCGGGTGCATACCCGTGGAGTCCTCGAGCTGCTGCTCGAACTGCTCGAGCTCCTCCTCCGTGCCCATCCGGACCGGGCCCTTGAACCACTTCTTCGCGGAGATCACCCACCAGCCGCCGAAGAGCAGCAGTGCTCCGCCGACGAGGATCGGCGCGTAGTTGACCGCCTCCCACGTCCAGCCCTCGGTCCCCGGGACACTCGCCTTATAGGGCGGCAGCAGGAACAGGATCGAGATGAACGCGACCCAGATGATCGCGATCGCGTCGATCCACTTGTAGTGCTTGCCGAGGCTCCAGGCTCCGTGCTCGAACTTGTCGCCGAGCCGGAAGCGCAGGATCACGGGCAGGATGAACGCGACGTAGAGGCCGATCACCGCGATCCCGGTGCCGACGAGGTAGCCGACGAGGTAGTTCCAGATCGCCGGGACCATGACTGCGGCCGCAAGGACCGCGATCGCCGCGCACGCCAGCTGCGGCACCCGGTTCTTGCCGACCTGACGCCAGAGCCGGTGGCCGGGGACGGCGCCGTCGCGCGAGAACGCGAAGAGCATCCGCGACGCCGACGTCAGCGACGCCGTCACGCAGAAGAACTGCGCGACGACGCAGATGAAGAGCAGCGCCTCGGCCCAGTTCTGGCTCATCGACTCGGACCAGATCCAAGGCACGAGGAAGCCGAGGTTCTCCACGGCACCGTCAGTGCTCGGTATCGCCAACGTCACGGCCACGAGCAGGATGAACCCGAAGATGACGGAGACGACCACGGACATGTACATGCCCACGGCGGCCATCCTCGAGGCCTTGTTCGTCTCCTCCGCCATGTGCGCGGAGGCGTCGAAGCCCGTGATCGTGTACTGCGCCATCAGCAGGCCGGTCGCGAACACGTACCAGAAGACCGGGCTGGAGAAGTTCATGTCCGGATTGCCGAAGCCGGACGCGTTGACCGTTTCGCCGAAGACGTAGCCCAGTGACTGGTGGTTGTCCGGTACAGCAAGGAGCACGATCACGATGAAGATGACGCCCGCGATGTGCCAGTAGGCCGAGATCGTGTTCAGCAGCGCGGTGAAGCTGACCCGCATCAGGTTCACGGCCAGCGCCAGCGCGAGGAAGATCACGTAGAGGAGGTAGATGTACTCCTTCTCGTTCGGGTACTCGAACCAGAAGTTCAGGAGCGCCGTCCCGAACGTCGCGAGGCCGTAGCCGATCGCCGCCGTGACGGCGATCTGGCCGATCAGGTTGAACCAGCCCGTGAACCAGCCCCAGGCGGGGCTGCCGAGCTTCGAGGCCCAGTAGTAGAGCCCGCCCGCCGTGGGGAAGGCGGACGCGATCTCCGCCATCGCGAGCGAGACGATGATGCTCATCCCGCCGACGAGGAGCCAGCCCCAGCTGACTGCGACCGCGCCGCCCTGGCCGAACGCGATGTAGTACGACGTGAGGCATCCCGCCAGGATCGAGATGATCGTGAACGAGATCGCGAAGTTCTGGAAGCCGCCCATCGCGCGGAAGAGCTCCTGCGCGTAGCCGAGCTTGTGGAGGATCCGCTCGTCCTCGTCGGTGTGGTAGCTGCCCGCAGGTGGTGCCGGTTCCATCAGCCCTCCCCAACGTCGGTGTCGTGTCAGCGC
>DASQKK010000063.1:0-17022 GCA_035630545.1 Gaiellaceae bacterium | reverse complement strand
ACGCGGCAGGAAAACTCGGGATCCCGGAGGAGAAGGTGGTCGTCAACGTCGATCGCTACGGGAACACGTCCTCGGGCTCGATCCCGCTCGCGCTCGCCGATGCCGCTGCCGACGGCCGGCTCCGCGAGGGAGAATTGGTGCTGATGACCGGAATGGGAGCGGGCCTCACCTGGGGTTCCGCATTGATCGAGTGGAATCAAGGAGGAGTTGCCGCGTGAGCAAGATCGCCTTCATGTTTCCGGGCCAGGGTTCGTACGAGGCCGGGATGGGACGCGACGTCGCCGAGGCCGTGCCCGAGGCGATGGCCGTCTACGAGGCCGGCAGCGCCGCGTCCGGGCTCGACCTCAGGCAAATCTGCTTTCACGACCCGATCGAGAACCTGCTCGACACGAAGCTGCAGCAGCCTGCGCTCGTGGCGACGAGCCTCGCGATCAACGAGGCGATTCGCTCGCACGGGATCCATCCGGACTTCGTGGTCGGGCACTCGGTCGGTGAGTTCGCCGCGCTCGGCGCGGCGGAGTCGATCGGCTCGGCGGATGCGATCCGGCTCGTGACCGAGCGCGGGATCGCGATGGCGGAGGCGGCCGAAGAGCGGCCAGGCTCGATGGCCGCGATCCTCGGTCTCGCCGACGAGGTGGTCGAGGGTCTCTGCAGGAAGATCTCGAACGTCTGGCCGGCGAACTACAACTGCCCGGGCCAGATCGTCGTCTCCGGCGAGGACGGGGCGGTCGGCGAGTGCTGCGCCGAGGCGGAGCGTGAGGGTGCTCGCCGCGCGGTGCGGCTCCGCGTCTCGGGGGCGTTTCACTCGCCGCTCGTCGAGCGGGCGGCCGACAAACTCCGCCCCGCGGTCGAGAAGATCCACTTCGCCGACCCGCGGACGGCGTTCATGTCGACGGTGACGGCGAAGCTTGAGGACGCCGGCCACTACCGGGAGCTGCTCGTCCGCCAGCTGACAGCCCCGGTCAAGTTCACGCAGGCTGCGGGCGAACTGGTCGGCAAGGGCGTGACCGTCTTCGTCGAGGTCGGTCCCGGCAACGTGCTCAGCGGTTTACTGAAGAGGATCGACAGGAGCGTGCGCACCGTCTCCGTCAGCGACATGAACGGCCTCCGCGAGCTGGAGAGGACGCTTGCCTGACTTCGCCTCGCTGGAGGGCAGGACAGCGCTCGTCACCGGCGCGTCGAAGGGGATCGGCAAGGCAATCGCGACCGAGCTCGCGGCCGCCGGCGCAACCGTGGTCGTCGGTTACCGCTCGGGCAAGGACGACGCCGAAGCGCTTGCGACTGAGCTCGGCGGCAGTGCGGTCCAGGCCGATGTCTCGAACGCAGTGGAGGCGAAGCGGCTCGTCGACGAGGCCGGCGACATCGACATCCTCGTCAACAACGCCGGGCTGACGCGTGACGGCCTGCTCGCGCGCATGTCCGACGACGACTGGCGGACGGTGCTCGAGACGAACCTGGCCTCGGTCTTCTACACCTGTCGGGCCGTGACGCGGCCGATGATGAAGAAGCGGGCGGGCGCGATCGTGAACATCTCCTCGATCGTCGGCGTCCACGGTAACTGGGGCCAGACGAACTACGCGGCCTCGAAGGCCGGCATCATCGGCTTCACGAAGTCGCTGGCGAGGGAGCTCGGCTCGCGCAACATCAGGGCGAACGTCGTCGCTCCCGGCTATGTGAAGACGCAGCTGACCGACGTCCTCCCGGAGGAGGCGACCGGCGCGATGCTCGAGAACACGCCGCTGGGCCGCCTCGGGGATCCGGAGGACGTCGCCGGAGCGGTACGCTTCCTCTGCTCCGACGCCGCCTCGTTCATCACGGGTGAGGTGCTGCTCGTCGACGGCGGACTGGGGATGTAGGTGGCTGGAGACAACGGAAGACGGCGTGTGGTCGTGACCGGGCTCGGGATGGTGACGCCGCTCGGGAACGACGTCGAGACGACGTGGTCGAACCTGATCGCGGGCGAGTCCGGGGCGGCCGAGATCGAGCAGTTCGACGCGGACGAGTTCCCGGTGCACTTCGCCTGCGAGCTGAAGGACTTCGACCCGACGATCTGGATCGAGCGCAAGCAGGCGCGCCGGATGGATCGATTCGCGCAGATGGTGGTCGCCGCCGCTCGTCAGGCGGAGGCCGACTCGGGGATCGAGATCGCGAAGGAGTCGCCGCGTATCGGCGCTTCGATCGCCACCGGGATCGGTGGTCTCGGGGCATTCCAGGACTGCTACGAGACGCTGATCGAGCGCGGCCCGGATCGCGTCAACCCGTTCTCGATCACCGCGATCATCCCGAACATGGGCGCCGGCTGGGTCTCGATGGAACTCGGGACCCAGGGGCCGCTCTCCTCGCAGTGCACGGCCTGTGCCGCGTCGAACATGGCGATCGGCGAGGGCGCGGACGCGATTCGGCTCGGCCGCGCAGACGTGATGTTCTGCGGCGGCACCGAGGCGGGGATCACCCGCGTCGGCATTGCCGGCTTCGGCGCCATGCGCGCCCTCTCGCGCCGGAACGAGGATCCGAAGCGGGCCTCGCGGCCCTTCGACGCCGGCCGCGACGGCTTCGTCATGGGCGAGGCCGGCGGCGTCGTCGTGCTCGAAGAGCTCCAGCACGCGAAGGCCCGCGGCGCGAAGATCTACGCAGAGCTGATCGGCTACGGCGTCTCCTCGGACGCCAACCACATCACCGAGCCGGACCCGTCGGGGACGAACCCGGCGCGGGCGATGACGATGGCCTTTGCGGATGCCGGGATCGACGCATCCGAGATCGGCTACATCAACGCACACGGCACCTCGACGCCGGTGGGCGACGTGAGCGAGACGCGCGTGATCAAGCTCGCGCTCGGCGAGGAGAACGCGGCCAAGACGCCGGTCTCGTCGACCAAGGGCGCCACGGGCCACTGCCTCGGCGCCGCCGGAGCGGTCGAGGCGATCTTCACGATCCTCGCGACGGAGCGCGGCGTCCTGCCGCCGACGATCAACTACGAGGACCCGGATCCCGAGTGCGACCTCGACTACATCCCGAACGAGGCGCGCGAGTCGGAGATCAGAGTCGGCGTCTCGAACTCGTTCGGCTTCGGCGGCCACAACGCCTGCGTCGTGTTCCGCAAACACGACGAGTAGCGCCGCGCACTCCCGCGCCAAGTAACAAAGTGTTACTTGGTACGAAAGAGGCGCGGGGGCGTCTCGCATTCGTGACAGCTCTGCGGTGACGGCTGGAAAGTGACCGCCGCGGCCTCCCCGGATCGGCGCGGCGCTCCTCGCCGCGATCGAGCGCTTCGACGACGAATCGGTTCGATCGCCGAGGTGCCGACGGGCCGCGCAGATCCTGCTCGACGTCGCGTTGCGAACGAGATCGCCGCACGCACTGCTCGAGCTGCTCGAGTGACACCTTGCAACAGTTTGTTGCTTGGCTAGAGCCGCAGCTCGAGCAGGACGACGTCGCGCCAGACGCCGTCGAGCTGCCCGATCCGCTCGCGCACGCCGACCTCGCGGAAGCCGCGTCGCCGGTGGAGCTCGAGCGACGCGACGTTGTCCGGGAAGATCCCGGCCTGGAGCGTCCAGAGGCCGCCCTCCCGTGCGCTCGCGATCACGGCTTCGAGGAGCGCCCGTCCGACGCCGCGGCCGCGTGCCCGCTCGGCCACGTAGACGCTCTCCTCGCCGACGCCGCGATAGACGCTGCGACGCGAGTACGGGACGACCGCCGCCCAACCGGCGACCTCGCCGTCGAGCTCGGCGACGAAGCGGTGCTCCGGAAGGTGGGCGGCGTCCCACTCCTCCCAGCTCGGGACGACCGTCTCGAACGTGGCCCGGCCGGTCGCGATCCCCTCCGCGAAGACGGCTGCGACCGCCGGGTAGTCCTCGGGGTCGAGCGGGCGCACGAGCACAACCCAACAGTAAGCTCCCGGCCATGTCGCGTTGGGCCACGTTCGACTGCTACGGCACGCTGATCGACTGGAACACTGGCATCGGCGGCGTGCTCGAGCAGCTCTACGGCGCCGAGCAGGCGCCGACGCTGCTGCGCCGCTACCACGAGCTCGAGCCGGAGATTCAGGGCGAGGGCTACCGCACGTACAACGAGGTGCTCGCCTTGACGCTCGAGCGGCTGGCGAACGAAGTCGGCTTCGGGATCCCCGAGGGCGAGGGCGGCGCACTCGCGCAATCGCTGCCGGACTGGCCGCCGTACCCGGAGGTGCCGAAGGCGCTCGAGGAGCTGCGCCGGCGCGGCTGGAGCCTCGCGATCCTCTCCAACATCGACCATGCGCTGATGGTCGAGTCGGAGAAACGCCTCGGCGTCCCGTTCGACCTGATCGTCACGGCCGAGGACGTCCGCTCGTACAAGCCGGCGCCGGCCCACTGGGAGCGGTTCTTCGAGACCACCACGGCCGCGAAGGAGCGTCACGTCCACGTCGGCGCGAGCGCCTTCCACGACGTCGCGCCCGCGAAGGCGCTCGGGCTGAAGACGGTCTGGATCAGCCGCGGCGGGGCCGACTCCTTCGCGCACACCGCCGACGCGGAGCCCGACCGCGAGCTGCCGGACCTCTCCGGCCTGGCCGAGGCGCTCGACGAGCTTGTCCCGGCGTGACCCTCCGGCCGCCCCGCGACGACGAGTTCGACGCCATGCTCGAGCTGATGAACGCGCACCAGTTGGCCGCGTTCGGCGAGGCGGACGCGACGGCGGAGGATCTCCGCCTCTGGCTGACGACGCCGTACGTCGTCGTCGAGAACGACATCAGGGTGCTCGAGCGCGACGGGCGGCTGATCGGCTACGCCGACGTCGACGCGACGCGCGACGAGCCGCCGCTCTGGTGGTGCGACGTTAAGGTCGACCCGGGGGTCGACGCCAACGACGTCGTGCCCACGCTTGTCTCCTGGCTGGAGGAGCGGGCGGTCAAGGGGCGTCTCAGGGTCTGGACCTCCGAGAGCGACCGGCGGATCACGGACGCCTACGCCGCCCTCGGCTTCGAGCCGGCGCGGCATTCGTACCGGATGGAGATCGACCTCACCGGCGAGGCGCGGGTGCCGAGCTGGCCCGAGGGAATCGAGGTCCGTGCGGTTCGCGACGACGAGCACCAGTTCGTCTACGACGTCGCCGTCGAGGTCTGGCGCGACACCTCGGATCCGATCGACGAGACGTTCGACGAGTGGGCGCACTGGACGGTCAGGAGCGAGACGTTCGACCCGGCGCTCTGGTTCCTGGCGTTGGCGGGCGAGGAGCTCGCCGGGCTCTCGCTCTGCAAGCAGAGCTCGATCGACCCGACCGCCGGCTACGTCGCGACGCTCGGTGTCCGCCGTCCGTGGCGCAGGCAAGGCGTCGGCGAGGCGCTGCTCCTGCACTCGTTCAACGCGTTCCGGGAGCGCGGCTGGACCCGCGGGACGCTCGGCGTCGACGCCTCGAGCCCCACAGGTGCCACCCGCCTGTACGAGCGAGCGGGCATGCGCATCTACCGTGACACGGTCTTTCTCGAGCGGGCCGTGCGGGGGTAGGTTGTCCGGGTGAGCCGTCTGCGCGCCCGTTGTCCCGACTGCCGCACGCTGACCGCGGTCGCCGTCGGGCCCGAGTACCAGTGCCACTCCTGCGGACGCGAGTTCGTCGCCGGCCTCGTCCGCGTCCCGCGCGCGTGGGGCGACGGTGGCGAGACGATGGCCGACGCGGCGTACCTGGAGCTGCCCTACCCGGAGGCGAGCGTGATCGAGGCCGACACGCTCGCAGAGCAGAACCTCCTGCTCGCCTGCGAGCTGCCCGACCGGCCGATCGTGCTCGGCGGCTGCTGCTGCTCGCACGTCGGCGCGATCGAGGCGCTTTCCGCGGGCGAGGAGTGTCTCGCGGTCGTCTGGCTCGACGCCCACGGCGACCTGAACACGCCGCAGACGTCGCCGTCCGGGAACGCATGGGGGATGCCGTTACGGATGGTGATCGACGACGGCGCCGTGCTCCCGCCCAACGTCGCCCTCGTCGGCGCGCGGAACCTCGATCCACCCGAGGTCGAGTTCATCGAGTCGGCAGGTGTGCGGACGGGCGAGGATGCGATCGACCGGGCGCTCGAGGGCGCCGACGCCGTCTACGTCGCGCTCGACTGCGACTCGTTCGACCCCGGCGAACTGGCCGTCTTCATGCCCGAGCCCGACGGCCTCCGGCTCGGCGAGGTCGAGGCGCTGCTCGAGGACCTCTCCTCCCGCATCCACGTCGCCGGGCTCGGCTTCACGGGCCTCGTCCGCGACGGCGCGAACGAGGCAAAACTCGCGCGGCTCGCCTCGGCGCTCGGGCTGTAGCGGCGCCGTGTCTGCAACCCCGGCGCGGGGACCCGGGTCTAAGATCGCACGATGTCGGAAACGTCCAGGATCGACGTCTCGATCGAGCACAAGCAGGCGCCCGAGCCGCCGGCGAAGAAGCATCCCAACACCTGTCCCGGCTGCGGCTCGCATTACCGCGACGACGAGCTGATCGCGAACCTGCGCGTCTGCACCCAGTGCGGCCACCACTTCCCGGTGCGGGCGAGGGAGCGAATCGAGCAGCTGGCCGACAAGGGCAGCTTCGCCGAGGAGGCTGCCGACCTGCGCTCGGCCGACCCACTCCACTTCTTCGACCTGCGCGCCTACAACGAGCGGCTCGCCGAAGCGGAGATCGCGACCGGGCTCGGCGACGCGCTCGTCGTCGGGGCGGCGACGATCGAGGACCTACCCTGCGAGCTTGCGGTGATGGACTTCTCGTTCATGGGCGGGTCGATGGGGTCGGTCACCGGCGAGAAGTTCACCCGTGCCTGCGAGAGCGCGGCGGCGTCGGGGGTGCCCGTGATCTCGATCTCGGCCTCCGGCGGTGCGCGGATGCAGGAGGGGATTCTCGCGCTGATGCAGCTGCCGAAGACCGTGGTCGCCGTCGAGGAGCTGCACGAGGCCGGCTGCGCGCTGATCTCGGTGATGGCGCATCCGACGACCGGCGGCCTGCTCGCGAGCTTCGCCAGCCTCGGCGACGTGCTCTTGGCCGAGCCTGGCGCGCTGATGTCATTCGCCGGCCCGCGCGTCGTCGCCCAGACGACCCGCGAGAAGCTGCCCGACGACTTCGGCTTGGCCGAGTCCAACCTGCGCTTCGGGCACGTCGATGCGATCGTCCCGCGGCCCGAGCTGCGGGCGACGCTCGCCCGTCTCCTCCGTCTCTTCGGAGAGGGGTAGGGTGGCCCGGGATGCAGAGATCAGGCTCCGTGATCGGTTGAGCAAGTTGGGCGGGCTCGATCTCCTGCGCGGCGCGCGTCTCTCCGGCGAGCTCGAACGGCTCCAGCGGCAGCTCGACCGGATCGAGGCCGAGCCGACCGACGAGGAGATCTGGACGAAGGTCGACCTCGCCCGACACGAGGACAGGCCGTACACGCTCGACTACGTCGAGCGGATCCTGGACGATTGGTTCGAGCTCCACGGCGACCGCGGGCGGGCCGACGACGCGGCGATCGTCACCGGGATCGGCAAGCTCGAGAACCGGACCGTGGCGCTGATCGGCCACCAGAAGGGCCGTGACATCAAGGAGCGGACGCAGCGGAACTTCGGCATGGCCTACCCCGAGGGCTACCGCAAGGCGATGCGCGTGATGGAGCTCGCCAACCGGCACAACTTCCCGCTGCTGACGCTGGTCGACACGCCGGGCGCCTACCCCGGCATCGCCGCCGAGCAGCACGGCCAGGGCGGCGCGATTGCCCGCTCGCAGGCGGTGATGGCGCGGCTGAGTGTGCCCACGGTCGCGGTCGTGATCGGCGAGGGCGGCTCCGGCGGCGCCGTCGCAATCGCGCTTTCCGACCGGGTGCTGATGCAGGAGAACGCGATCTACTCCGTGATCTCGCCCGAGGGCTGCGCCGCCATCCTCTGGCGCGACGCGGGCGAGAAGCGGAAGGCGGCCGCCGCGTTCAAGCCCGATGCGGCGCACTGCCTCGAGCTCGGCGTGATCGACGGGATCGTGCCGGAGCCCGAAGGGGGCGCGCACGAGAGTCCCGACGAGGCGGCGCGACTGCTCGCGGCGGCGGTCGGTGACGCCCTCGACGACCTCACCGGGATCAAGCCGCAGGACCTGCGCCAGGCGCGCCGGGCGAAGTTTCGTTCGATGGGCGTGCTCGCCTGAGTAATCAGACTTTCCACAGCTTCCACAGGCTTTTCCCCGGTCCCGAATACGGCTTGTAACAGGCGTTTGACAGATGTTGAGGCCGGCATCGCCGGCCCCAACTGACCCCCGCTTGCGGTGGAGAAGTTCGTGCCGCCGAAGCGGCGGCGTACCTGCTCGATCTCCGTTCTTCCTTTCGTCAAACCCCCACAACCGCTATGAGTGCAGCGTGGCCTCGCTGCGGGACTACGAGCGCAAGCGTTCGCATACGCGGACGCCCGAGCCGTTCGGCAAGGGCAGGCGCGGCAAGGCGCCCATCTTCGTCGTCCAGCGCCACGATGCCCGCCGGCTCCACTACGACTTCCGGCTCGAGCGCGACGGGGTTCTGCTCAGCTGGGCTGTCCCCAAGGGCGTGCCGCTGGAGCCGGGCACGCAGCACCTCGCCGTCCACGTCGAAGATCATCCACTCACGTACGCGACCTTCGAGGGCGAGATCCCGGCGGGGAACTACGGCGCCGGCACGGTCGAGATCTGGGACCAGGGCACGTACGAGCTCGTCGAGGAGAAGCCGAACGGCGGAATGACCGTGCACCTGCACGGCGAGAAGCTGGACGGGCCGTGGACGCTCGTTCCGGCGAAGCTCGGCGGCGACCCGAAGAACTGGCTGCTCGTGAAGAAGAAGACCGACGAAGCGCCGGCTCGGAAGGAGCGGTCCTACTGGCCGATGCTCGCCACGCCCGCCGACGCCGTGCCGTCCGGCGAGGGCTGGCTGCACGAGGTGAAATGGGACGGCTACCGCGCGATCGTGACGATCTCGGGCGGCGTCGCCGAGCTGACGAGCCGCAACGGCAAGTCGCTGACTGCGCGCTTCGAGCCCGTCGCCCGAGCCGTCGTGCAGGCGGTCAAGACGCCCGACTGCGTGCTTGACGGCGAGGTCTGCGCGCTCGACGCGGACGGCCGGGCGAGCTTCTCGGCGATGCAGCAGGGGTCTGGTCCGCTCGTGCTCTACCTCTTCGACGTGCTCGAGATCGACGGCGAGCCGCTTGTCGAGCTGTCGCTCGCGGAGCGGCACGAACGCCTCGGGGCACTGATCGACAGGCGCAGCAAGACCGTTCGCGTCTCCGATCTGTTCGACGACGGCGACGCGCTCCTCGAGGCGGCCACGGCGCAGAAGCTCGAGGGCATCGTCAGCAAGCGGGGGGACTCGCGCTACGAGTCGGGACGCCGGAGCCGCAACTGGCTCAAGATCAAGACGCAGGGGCGGCAGGAGCTCGTCATCGCGGGCTACACGAAGGGGCAGGGGCGCCGTTCGAACGGCTTCGGCGCGCTCGTGCTCGGCGTCAACGAGAACGGCGTGCTTCGCTGGGCCGGCAACGTCGGCACCGGCTTCGACGACGTCGAGATCGCGCGGCTGCTCGCCAAGCTGAAGCCGCTGCGGCGTGACCGGACGCCGTTCGCCGAGCTGCCGAAGATGCCGCGGGTGCGCAGAGGGGACATCGTCTGGGTCGAGCCGACGCTCGTCGCCGAGGTCCGTTTCGCGGAGTGGACGCACGACGGCCGGCTGCGGGCACCGGTCTACGAAGGGCTGCGCGAGGACAAGGAAGCGAGTGAGGTGCAGCGCGAGCAGGCACCGCTGTCCGAGGAGATCCGGCGGGGCACGCGGGTCCTGAAGCTGTCGAACCTGGACAAGCCGTTCTGGCCCGAGGAGGAGATCACGAAGGGCGACCTGATCGCGTACTACCGCGACATCGCGCCCGTGCTCGTCCCGCATCTGCGGGACCGGCCGTTCACGATGAAGCGCTACCCCGACGGTTGGAACGGCAAGTTCTTCTTCCAGAAGGACGCCCCCAAGCACATGCCCGACTGGATCCCGACGCGGCAGTTCGAGGCCTCGACCCGTGACAAGCCGCCGAAGCGGCGCCTGATCGACTTCGCCCTCGTCAACGACGACCTCGCTCTTCTCTGGATGGCGAACATGGGCTGCATCGACATGAACACGTGGTACTCGCGCGTCGACAAGCCGTCGCGGCCGGACTGGGTGCTCTTCGACCTCGACCCGTCGCCGGACGTCGGCTTCCCGGAGACGATCCAGGTCGCACTCCTGATCAAGCAGCTGCTCGACCTGCTCGAGCTCGAGTCCTTCCCGAAGACGAGCGGCTCCGAGGGAATCCACATCCTCGTGCCGGTGGCGCGCCGGCACACGTACGCGCAGACGCGCGAGTTCTCGGAGATCGTCGCCGGCGCGCTTGCGCGCGCCCATCCAGGCCTCGTGACGACGGAGTGGACGAAGGCGAAGCGTCGCGGTGTCCTGATCGACTCGAACCAGAACGGGGAGGGGAAGACGATCGCGTCGGCGTATTCGGTGCGGCCGAAGCCCGGCGCTCCCGTCTCGACGCCGGTGCGCTGGGACGAGGTGCACGAGTCGCTCGACCCGGCTGCGTTCACGATGGACGCCGTTCGCGACCGCGTCGCGCGCGAGGGAGATCTCTTCGCTCCCGTCTTGACGACGAAGCAGTCGCTCGGCGCCGCGCTCAACTCCTTGCGCTGAGGGTCAGCCCTCGAGCCGGTTCGGGTCGCCGAGGCCGGAGAGCTCCGCGATGTCGCGGCGGAAGAAGAGCGACGTCGTCCAGTCGACGACGACGCGGAGCTTGCGCGAGAAGAGCGGCAGCTGCAGGAGGTGGTAGCTGCGAGTGACGAACCAGCCCGGAAAGCCGCGGAGGCGGACGCCGAGAACATCGGCGATGCCCTTGTAGCGTCCGAGGGTCGCCACCTGGCCGAGCATCCGGTAGCCGTAGGGCTCCGGCACGCCGAGCAGGTTCTTCGCGAGCCGCCGCGCCTGCCGGAGCGCGTGCTGGCACGTAGGCGGGTCGAACCTGCCAGGCGTTCGCTCGTTCGGGACGGCGGCGCAGTCTCCCAGCGACCACACCCGCTCGCGGCCCTCGACTCTGAGGAACCGGTCGACGCGGACGCGGCCGCGCTCGTCCAGCGGCATCCCGAACACGCCCACGTCGGGGCTCGCCATGACGCCGGCCGTCCAGACGAGGATGCGCGCCGGAATCCGCGCTCCGTTCGAGAGCACGGCCTCCTTCCCGTCGAACGACTCGAGCATCGTCGAGACGTGGATCTCGACGCCTCGCTGTCCGAGCTCCTTTGCGGCGTAGTCGCCGAGGCGGCTCGGGACCTCGGACAGGATCTTCGGCGCGGCGTCGACGAGCACCCAGCGCTGCGGGACGCCGCGCAGGCGCGGATACCAGCGCAGCGCGTCGTGGGCGAGATCGCACAGCTCGGCGAGTGCCTCCACGCCTGCGTAGCCGGCGCCGACGAAGACGAAGCCGAGATGCTCGGTGGCTTCCCCCGTCTCGAGCTCCGCGTCCGCGGCCTCGAGCTGGCGGAGCACGCGGTTGCGGAGGGCGATCGCGTCGGCCAGGTTCTTGAAGCCGAGCCCGTGCTCCGCCAGACCGGGCACCGGAAACACGCGCGGGACGGCCCCGAGCGCGAGCACGAGCTGTTCGTAGCCGATGTCGAACACACCCGCGTCCGGCGTCTCCACGTGCGCGAGCCGCTGCCCCTCGTCGATCGCCGTCACGCGGCCGAGCACGAGCTCGGCGTGGGGGCACATCTGTCGGAGCGGCACGACCGTGTGCCGCGGCTCGAGTGTGCCCGAGGCCGCCTCCGGGAGCATCGGCGTGTAGAGCATGAAGTTCTCGGGACTGACGATGGTCGCCCCGTGCGGGCCGAGCAGCCGGGCGACGTAGCCGCCCGCGAAGCCGCCGCCGACCACCAGCACCCCGCCTCGCGCCTGACGCATCCGGCGATTCTCGCAGCAACGGTTGTGAATTGACAAATCTTATGACTCTCATTAGAACTTCCAATCTCCATTAAATCTGTAGACAAGCTCGGAAGGATGCTCATGCGCCGGAGATTCATCGTTCTCGCCTTGCTCGCGGCCGCGGTTGCCTCGTCCGTCGCGGCCGCGTCGACCAAGGACACCAGGCTTTCGCTCGTCGCCTACTCGACGCCGCGCGAGGCCTACAACCAGCTGATCCCCGAGTTCCAGAAGACGCAGCCCGGCAACGGCGTCGGCTTCAGCCAGTCCTATGCGGCATCGGGGGACCAGACGCGCGCGGTCAAGGCCGGCCTGAACGCGGATGTCGTTGCGCTCTCGCTCGCACCTGACGTGGACGAGCTCGTTGCGGCCGGTCTCGTCGACGCGAAGTGGAAGCGGCAGTCGTATCGCGGCATGGTCACGAACTCGCTCGTCGTCTTCGTCGTCCGCGACGGGAACCCGAAGCAGATCCGCGGCTGGAGCGACCTGATCCGGCCGCGTGTCCAGGTGGTGACGCCGAATCCGTTCACCTCGGGCAGTGCGCGCTGGAACGTGATGGCCGCGTACGGCGCCCAGCGGAAGCTCGGCAAGACCGACAAGCAGGCGCAGGGCTACCTGCTGAAGCTGTTCAAGAACGTCGTCTCGCAGGACAAGAGCGCCCGCGACTCGCTGCAGACGTTCAACGCCGGCCGCGGGGACGTCCTGCTCGCCTACGAGAACGAGGCTCTCTTCGCCCAGTCCCGAGGGCAGAAGCTGCCCTTCGTGATCCCGCGCTCGACGATCCTGATCGAGAACCCGATCGCGGTCGTGAAGACGAGCGACCACAAGGCAGAGGCGAATGCCTTCCTCCGCTTCCTGCGCACGCCCGCGGCCCAGCGGACGTTCGCCGAGAACGGCTATCGGCCCGTGAACAAGGCGGTCGCCCGCGAGTTCACGAAGAGGTTCCCCGCCAGGCCGGGCCAGTTCACGATCGAGCAGCTCGGGCTCGGTGGCTGGGAGCGCGTCCAGAAGCGGTTCTTCGACCCTCGCACGGGTGTGATGGCGCGGATCGAACGGCAGGTCGGCGGCGTCACCGGCTGACGATGAGCACCGTCGACGTCGCCTCGAGACCGGTTCGATCGGTCAAGCTGCAGAGCGAGAGGGCCTCGACCGCCCTCTCGCTCGGGCTCGTCACGACGTACCTCACGCTGATCGTGGGACTGCCGATCGCCGCACTCGTGTTCGAGTCGCTGAACGGCGGCTGGGCCGGCTTCTGGGAAGCGGTCTCGAGCCCTGAGGCCGTCGGGGCGCTGAAGCTGACGCTCTGGACGTCCATCGCCGTGGCGCTGCTCAACGCTGTCCTCGGCACGGTCACCGCCTGGGTGCTGGTGCGCGACTCCTTCCGTGGCAAGACGCTCGTCAACGCGATCATCGACCTGCCCTTCGCACTGCCGACGATCGTCGCCGGGCTGACGCTGCTCGCGCTCTACGGGCCGCAGTCGCCCGTCGGCATCAACGTCGCCTTCACGACGACCTCGATCGTGCTGGCGATGCTCTTCGTCACGCTTCCGTTCGTCGTGCGGACCGTGCAGCCGGTCTTGCTCGAGCTCGACCAGGAGCTGGAGCAGGCGGCGAAGTCGCTCGGCGCCAGCAACTGGCAGACCTTCCGCCGCGTCGTCTTCCCGAACGTGCTCCCGGGAATCCTCTCCGGCGTCGCGCTCGCGTTCGCGAAGGCGGTCGGCGAGTTCGGCTCGCTCGTGATCATCACGGGCAACCTCCCCTACAAGACGCAGGTCTCCTCCGTCTTCATCTTCAGCCGGATCGAGAGCGGCGACCGGGCCGGGGCCGCCGCGGTCGCGGTCGTCCTGCTCGCGATCTCCTTCGCGCTCCTGCTCTCGATCGGCGCGATCCGCCATTACGCGACGAGGCACGACCGTGACTAGCCCCCTGCGCAGGATCGGGCTTCGCGTGATCGCTCTCGGCTATCTGATCGTGATCCTCGTTGCGCCGCTCGCGCTCGTCTTCTACCGGACGTTCGAGGACGGGATCGGCCCGGCATGGGACGCGCTGTCGACCCCGGAGACGGTCAACGCTTTCAAGCTGACGCTGATCATCACCGCGATCGCGGTGCCCCTGAACACGATCTTCGGGATCGCCTGCGGGCTCGCGATCGTCCGCCGCCGTTTCCGCGGCAAGGGGGTCGTCAACGCGCTCGTCGACCTGCCGCTGGCGCTCTCGCCCGTCGTCGTCGGCCTTTCCCTCTTCCTGCTCTACGGGCTCGACGGCTGGTTCGGGTGGCTCGGTGACCACGGCATCCAGATTCTCTTCTCGCTGCCGGCGATGGTGATCGCGACGATCTTCGTCTCGCTGCCGTTCGTCGCCCGCGAGGTCGTCCCGACCCTGCGCGAGATCGGCGACGAGCAGGAGCAGGCCGCGCGGACGCTCGGTGCGAACAGCCGGCAGACGTTCTGGCGGATCACGCTGCCGGCGATCCGCTGGGCCGTGATCTACGGGGTCGTCCTCACCACCGCCCGCTGTCTCGGCGAGTACGGGGCGGTCGCGGTCGTCTCGGGTCGGCTGCAGGGCGAGACGGAGACGGCGACGCTGCGCGTCGAGGAGCGGTACGAGTCGTTCGACCTCGCCGGCGCCTATGCCATCTCGATCGTGCTCGCCCTCATCGCCGTACTCGTGCTCGTCGCCATGACCGCGATCAAACCCAAGGAGGAAGCAGCCTGATGTCCATCATCGCGACCGGGATCTCGAAGCGGTTCGGCGACTTCGTCGCCCTCGACAACGTTTCGCTGGAGGTGCCGACCGGCTCGCTCACCGCTCTGCTCGGCCCGAGCGGCAGCGGCAAGTCGACGCTGCTGCGCGTGATCGCCGGGCTCGAGGCCCCGGACACGGGCGAGATCGTCATCTCCGGCGAGGATGCGACCGCGCTCCCGCCGCAGCAGCGCGGCGTCGGCTTCGTCTTCCAGCACTACGCCGCCTTCAAGCACATGACCGTGCGCGATAACGTCGCCTTCGGGCTGAAGATCCGGAAGCGTCCCAAGGCCGAGATCACCGACAGGGTCGACCGGCTGCTCGGGCTCGTGCAGCTGCAGCAGTTCGGGCACCGGTATCCGGCCCAGCTCTCCGGCGGGCAGCGGCAGCGCATGGCGCTCGCCCGTGCGCTGGCGGTCGAGCCGGAGGTGCTGTTGCTCGACGAGCCCTTCGGGGCCCTCGACGCCCGCGTCCGTGCGGAGCTGCGCGAATGGCTGCGGCGCTTGCACGAGGAGGTGCACGTCACGACCGTGTTCGTCACGCACGACCAGGACGAGGCGATGGAGGTTGCGGACCAGATCGCCGTCATGAACAACGGCGGGATCGAGCAGGTCGGCGGCCCCCGCGAGCTCTACGAGGAGCCGGCGAGCGAGTTCGTGATGAGCTTCGTCGGGCCGACGACGAGGGTCGGCGAGACCTGGATGCGGCCGCACGACCTCGAGATCCTGCTCGCACCCTCCCCCGACGCGCCGGAGGCGATGATCGAGCGGATCGTCCACCTCGGCTTCGAGGTTCGGGTCGAGCTCGTCCAGGCCGACGGGGAGACGCTCTGGGCGCAGCTGACGAGCGACCAGTGCTGGGAGCTCGAGCTCGCCGTCGGGCAGATCGTCTACGTGCGCCCGTCCGCCGAGCGCGTGTTCGCCTAGGCTCGGCTGCGTTCGACCAGGTCTGCGAGCGACGTCTCCTCGAGCACGCCGCGCATGCTCGTGCGGAGCTCGATCCAGACGTCCCGGAGCGGCGTCGCGGCGCCGGTGTACTCGACGTCCTCCGGACGGGCGCCCCGGACCGTCGCGATCGGCCCTTCGACCGCGCGGATCACGTCGGCGACGGTGACGTCCTCGGCCGGCTTCGCCAGCCGGTAGCCGCCTTCGGCGCCGCGCTGGCTCGCCACGATCTCCGCCCGGCGCAGCTCGAGGAGGATGTTCTCCAGGAACTTGAGCGGGATCCGCTGCGCGGTCGCGAGCCGTTCGGCCTTCACGAGCCCGGGCGGCGCCGCGGCGAGCTCCACGACCGCGCGTAGGGCGTAATCCACCTTGGCCGAGACGCGCATGGCCGGATTCTGTCTAGGCGAGCCAGGCGCTGCAGATCGCGCCGACGTGCCGGTGGTCGGTGCCGCAGCAACCGCCGAGCACGTTCACGGCGGGCAGCAGCGTCTTCAGCGCGGCGTGACGTTCGGCGAGGTCGGCGGGATCGCCCTCGTCGAGCTCCTCCGCCTCGTCCAGCTCGGCGTGGCTCTTCGTCGACGCGTTCGTGCGCAGGCCGCCGATCCGCTGCAGCCACGGCTCGCCGCCCGCGACCGCGTCCTCGAAGTGGGTCGGGTGGGCGCAGTTGATCATGTAGTAGGCGGGTGAGTCCTCCGTCGCGTCGTCGACCTGTTGGATCGCGCCGCCCAGCGCCTGTCCGCTCGGCAGGCGCCCGTCGGTCTCGAGCGTGAAGGAGATCACCGCCGGCAGACCCGCCGCCGCGGCCGCATGGGCGACGCCGATCGCCTCCTCCGCGTAGGTCATCGTGATCGCGGTGACCATGTCGGCGGCCGTGTCCGCGAACGTCCCGACCTGGACCGCGTGGTAGCGCTCCGCCTCGTCGGCGGTCAGCATCGTCTCGGGGGCGTAGCCGTCCCCCTCCGGGCCGACGCAGCCGCTGATCACGACCGGCGCGGTCCCCTGGTGCTCGGCGCGCAGATCCTCCATCAGCGCGATCGCCTTGCGGTTGAGCGCGTCGAGCTGCTCGAGCGTATAGCCCAGCTGCGCCGCCCAGCCTGGGCTCGCCCGCCAGGTCGGGCTCTCGAGTACGAGCCCGATGCCGCGCTCGCGGGCGCGGGACGCGTAGGGGGCGTAGTAGCGGCGGAGCTCGTCCGTCCCCTCGTCGTCCTTGAGCAGGTCGAACGCGGCAAAGAGCGGCAGCTCGAGGCCGTGATGGAAGATCAGGGTGGTCTCGATGCCGCCGTCGGTCAGGAAGAGGCCGCCGTCGAGCTGGGGCAGGCGGTCGCGATACACGTCACGAACGTACCACCTCGGCGAGGCGTCGCTCCAGGAAGGCCCGGTCGCCCGCGTTCATCTCGAGCGCGAGCGCCTCGCGGTACGCGGAGGCGGCCTCATCCG
>DASQKK010000062.1:0-23736 GCA_035630545.1 Gaiellaceae bacterium | reverse complement strand
TGACGTTGTCGATCCCCTGGCGGCGGAGCGTGTGGATCACGTGCAGCGTCATCCCGATGTTGCGCATCAGGATCTTCATCGCAGGCTCGGAGTTCTTGTGCTCGAGGAAGACGGTGACACCGCGCTCCTTCGCGTGCTGCGCGGCCTGGCCGACGCCGTCGACGAAGCGGGCCCACGACTCCTTGTACGGGGTCTGGAACGGGTAGTTGTAACCCTCGATCCCGGGCCAGATGATCATCTGGGCGCCCGTCTCGCCGGCGAGGTCGATCGCCTCGCGCGTCAGCCGCAGCGCCTCCTCGCGGGTCGCGTCGTCGGGCGAGCAGAACGCGCCCTTGCCGAAGCGCGGGTCGAGGTGGAGCCCGCTCGCGATGCAGTAGATCCCGTGCCCGTCGAGCGCGTCCCGTACCTCGTCCAGGTTCGCCGGCGCCAGCTCGTGCGGATAGTGGAACTCGTAGTCGTCGATCAGGTCGCCGAGCCCCTCGACCGCCGTGCGCACCTTCTCCGCCGTCGACCTGCCCGTCAGCTCGGGCTTGTACCCGGCCGCGTTGAAGCGGGTCGCCATGTTGCCGAAGGCCCAGATTCCGAGTGACGTCTTCATGCCGTTCCTTTCCGCATCCACGCTGCGGTGTTCGGGGGGAGGGTCGTCGTGATGCCCGGCTCACTTGCCAGCACGAGCTCGCCGTCGGGCAGCTCCAGCTCGCTCGCGTCGACGTTGACGAGGCACGTCAGGTCGCCGCGGTCGAAGATCATCGTCCCCCGCGGGCTCTCGCGCCAGGCGAACCGGTCGTGCCGGGGCCGCAGCCGCAGCGCGGAGCGGAAGAGCGAGAGCGTCGAATCCGGGTCGCGCTCCTGTACCTCGACGCTCCGCGGCCCCCAGTCCTGTGGCATCGGCAGCCATGGCTCGCCCTCGGTGAAGCCGAATGTCGGCGGCTCGGACGTCCACGGCAGCGGCACCCGGCAGCCGTCGCGACCCTCCCGGGCGCCGCCGGTGCGGTGGAAGATCGGGTCCTGGCGTGCCTCGTCGGGGACGTCGACCTCCGCGAGGCCGAGCTCCTGGCCCTGGTAGGCGAACGCCGCGCCGGGCAGGCCGAAGAGCAGCAGCGCCGCCGCGCGGGCGCGCCGCCGGCCGAGCTCGCCGCCGCCGTAGCGGGTCGGCAGCCGCGTCACGTCGTGGTTCTCGAAGACCCAGGTCGCGGGTGCGCCGACGCTGCCGAGCGTCGTCAACACCTGATCGATCGTCCCCCGCATCTTCGCGGCGTCCCAGTCGGAGTGCAGGAGCGTGAAGTCGAATGACAGATGCAGCTGGTCCGGCGCGACGTAGCTCGCGATCGTCTCCTGGTTCTCGACCGTGATCTCGCTCACGTACATGCGGTCACCCGCGTATGCGTCGGCGATCCTGCGCCAGCGCCGATAGAGCGGGTGCAGCTCCGGCTGCATCAGCGCCGAGAGCCAGTCGCCGAACGGCGGCCTCGGCTCCGGCTCGACCATCTCGGGCAGGTCCTGGTCCTTGAAGAGCGCGTGCGCGACGTCGATCCGGAAGCCGTCGACGCCGCGGTCGAGCCAGAAGCGGAGGATCTCGTCGAAGCTTTCCTGGACGCTGGGGTCGTGCCAGTCGAGGTCGGGCTGCTCGCGCGTGAAGAAGTGGAGGTAGTACTCGCCCGTGCGTTCGTCGAGCGTCCACGCGGGGCCGCCGAACGCAGATGTCCAGCCGTTCGGAGGCCCGCCGTTCCGACCCGGGCGGAACATGTACCGCTGCCGGTCGGGGTGCGCCGCGTCGGCGATCGCGTTCCGAAACCAGGGATGCTGGTCGGACGTGTGGTTGGGGACGATGTCGATCGTCACCTTGATCCCTCGCTGGTGCGCGTCGGCGACGAGGTCGTCGAAGTCGTCGAGCGTGCCGAAGAGCGGATCGACGTCGACGTAGTCGGCGACGTCGTAGCCGTGGTCGACCTGCGGCGAGGGGTAGAACGGCGTCAGCCAGAGGGCGTCGACTCCCAGCTCCTGGAGGTAGGGGAGGCGCGAGCGGATCCCGGGCAGGTCGCCGACGCCGTCGCCGTTCGAGTCCTGGAAGCTGCGGACGTAGATCTGGTAGAAGGCGGCGCAGCGCCACCACGGCTGGTCAGTCACGGACCGCTGCAGCGATGTCGGTCAGCACGTCGCCGGAGAGATTAGAGGCGACGACCAAGCAGCCGTGGCGCTTGCCGCCCGAGTACGCTCGCACCCCGATGCCCAACCGTGCGCTCATCCCCCTGCGAGTCGTGTTCATGACCGCGAACGAGGTCGCGCGCGAGACCGGCTGGGCGATGCACGGCTGGGGCCAGGGTGACCGGGCTACGAACGAGGCTTTCGCGCCGCTCGAGACGTTCGGCGAGCGCTTCGACGCGCTGCTCGCGCGGGTCCGCGGGCTCGGGTTCGAGGCGATCGACCTCTGGGGCGCTCATCTGAGCCCGGACTGGGCCACCGACGAGCACGTGCTGCTGGCGCAGGAAGCGCTCGGCCGGTACGGGATCGCGGTCGCGACGTACGCGACCTGGGTCGGCCAGGGGAACCTCCGCCGCTCCTGCGAGCTCGCGCTCGCGGTCGGCACCAGTGTGATCGGCGGCGGCTGCTCCGGCGATCCCGCCGAGCTCGTGCCCGTGCTGCGCGAGCACGGCGTCACGCTCGCGGTCGAGAACCATCCGGAGCGGACGCCGGCGGAGGTGCTGGCGAAGGTCGACGCGGGCGAGGGCACGATCGCCGCGACGGTCGACACCGGCTGGTGGGGAACCCAGGGCTACGACGCCGCCAGGGCGATAGAGGAGCTCGGCGAGCACGTCGCACACGTGCACCTGAAGGACGTCCGCCGCGTCGGCGAGCCGCACGAGACCTGCGCCTGGGGTAGCGGCGTCGTCGACGTCGAGGCATGCGTCCGGACGCTGGCGAGGATCGGCTACGGCGGCGCGCTCGCCGTCGAGCACGAGCCCGAGAGCTACGACCCGAGCGAGGAGATCCGGGCGATGCGCGAGCAGCTGGAGGGGTGGCTGCGATGAGGATCGTGCTCGTCGGCGCCGGGAACATCGCCGACCGCTACGCCGCCTCGATCGTCGCCGCGCCGGAGCTCGAGCTCGCCGGCGCGACCGACCTCGACACGGAACGAAGCGAGGCGCTCGTGGCGGAGTTCGGCGGCCGTGCGTACGCAGGCCTCGCCGCCGTGCTCGCCGACGACACCGTCGATACGGTGGTCAACCTGACCGTGCCCCAGGCCCACTTCGAGGTCGCCTCGGCGGCGCTCGCAGCGGGGAAGCACGTTCACAGCGAGAAGCCGCTCGCGCTCCGTCACGATGATGCGGTCCGGCTCGTCCAGCTGGCGGCGGAGCACGGCGTGCGGCTCTGCAGCGCGCCGGCGACCCTGCTCGGGGAGGCTCAGCAGACGCTCTGGAAGCGGGTGCGTGAAGGAGTGGTCGGAACCGTGCGCGCCGTCTACGCGGAGGCGAACTGGGACCGGATCGAGTCCTGGCACCCGGACCCGCGCAGCCTCTACGCCGTCGGTCCACTCGTCGACGTCGGCATCTATCCGCTCACGATCCTGACCGCGATCTTCGGGCCGGTGCGGCGGGTGCGGGCGTTCGCGACGACGCTGCAGAGCGACCGAGTGCTGCTCGACGGCACGTCTTTCACCCCGGCGGCTCCGGACTTCGTCGTCGCCGTGCTCGAGCACGAGAGCGGCGTCGTCTCACGGCTGACGGCGAGCTTCTACGTCGGCCCGTGCAAGCAGAGCGGGATCGAGGTGCACGGTGACGAGGGCTCGCTCTACATGCCGACGTGGGCGGAAGCGAACTCGCGGCTCGAGCACCAGCAGCGGGGCGGGGAGTACGCCACGATTCCGCCCGTGCGCGAGCCGTTCCCGGGAAACGACTGGGGACGGGCACTCGTCGACCTGGCCCACGCGATCGACGAGGGCCGGCCGCACCGCGCCGGAGCCGAGCACGCGGCCCACGTGGTCGAGGTGCTGAACGCGGTCGAGGAGTCGGCCGGCGCGGGCGGGGCGGCCGCGGTTCACTCCTCGTTCCCCCCACCGGAGCCGATGGACTGGGCACGATGAGGCCGTGATCACGCGCGAGGAGCAGCGGGCGGCCCAGGACTACGCGGCGGACGAGCTCGCGGCCTGCGGCATCGTGCTCACGGACGCCGAGCGCGCCGGCATCGAGGTCGCCGACTTCGGGCTCTCACGGCTTCGTGAGGAAGGCCTGATGGTGCTCGTCTACGTCAACACCGACCGCTACTGCGCGAAGGAGCTCGTGCTCTACCCGGGTCAGAGCTGCCCGGAGCACCGGCATCCGCCTTTCGGCGGCGGCCCCGGCAAGGAGGAGACGTTCCGCTGCCGACGCGGGCTCGTCCGCCTCCACGTCGACGGAAGCGAGCTCGTGCTCGGACCGGGCGAGCAGTTCACGATCCCGCCCGACACGCTCCACTCCTTCACCGCCGGCTCCGAGGGCGCGGTCGTCTCCGAGTTCTCCTCGACGAGCCGGGACGACCTCGATGTCTTCACCGACTCGAACGTGCGCCGGGAGACGGTCGTAGCCTGAACAGGACGAGGCTGTCCTCGGTCGGCGAATGCGGGACGAGGGTGCCCATCGCATAGAGCCGCGCCGCGGTCGCCGCGAGGGGGTCGCGAGCCTCGGTGAGGATGTCCCGCTCGAAGACGAGCAGCACATGTCGCGTGGGCGACTGGGGCAACCCGACCACCACGAGGTCGACGCCCGTGTTGCGGAAGGCTGCCCGCGCGAGCTCGACAGCCTGCCGCCTCGCGGCCAACGCGCCCCGGCCGAGGTTGCACGGTCGCAGCGGGCCGCGGTCGCAGAGACCGTAGTGGACGCCGTTGCGCGCAGGGATGCTGCGTCCGCTCCAGTCGATCGGGTCGACGAGCTCGAGCGAGGCGACTCCTGCGGTCGTCGACGCCGGCGAGGCGGGGATCTTCGACGAGTTCGCGGCGAGCGCGGAGCTCGACGCAGCTACTGCCACGGCGGCGGCGACGAGTGCGAGGGTTGGTCTCATGTCCTCTCGACGCTGCCGAGCCTCCGCGTCTTCCCGCGTGGTAGACAGTCGCCGTGGCCGACTTCCCCCACGTGCACCGCGACACCGTCCGCTTCCGGGACTGCGACGCGATGGGGCATGTCAACAACGCCGTCTACTCCACGTATCTCGAGGAGGCGCGGATCGGCGTCCTCGGCGGCCTCAACGACTTCATCCTCGCCCGCGTCGAGATCGACTTCCGCTCGGAGCTGCGGATGGGCGAGGAGGTCGAGGTGCGCACGCGCTGTCCGCGCATCGGGACGAAAAGCTTCGACCTCGAGCACGTGATCGCTGCCGACGGCAGGGTCGTCGCCGAGGCGAAGAGCGTCCTCGTCTCGTACGACTACGCGCGCGGCGAGAGCGTGCCGGTGCCCGGCGAGTTGCGCGACCGGCTCACGCGCCCTCCAGCGGCGGCGACCACGGCGGAATCACGCACTTCGGGTCGTGGTACTGCGGAAAGAGGGTGACCTTGTACCGGTGCAGAGCGAGCGCGTAGACGTAGAGGTCGTCGGCCTGGGCGGATGTCGCGCCGAGTAGCCGAGCCGAGTCCCTGAAGTACACGAGCGCCTGGCACTCCACCTTTCCCTCGTTCGCACGGTGCCGCCAATGCCGCAGGTGGAATGCCTCGTGCGTCAGCACGAGTGTTCCCAGTGCCTGCTGCCACGCGGGCACGTCCGGACTGCCGACGCCACGCGCCCCGGCGCAGACGGCCGGCCCGAGCACGGTGTAGTCGTCGCGCAGGTTCGTGTAGGCCGAGCTGAACGACGCGGCGAACCCCATTTCCCAATCAGCTCGTGACGGGCAGCGAACCTCGCCGACGCCGAGCGAGTAGGTACGTGCGACGTCGGTCAACGTCGGCGTCGAGCCCGAAGCGGCCGCCGACGGCGCCAGCAACGCCACTGCGAGGAGCCCGGAAACCAGGTGCCGTCGGACGCTCATGGGACACATGACGGCGGACCGGAGTTGTCTCTTCCCTCGGGGTCGAGAGTCGCCGGCGGCTCGGCCGCAGGCGAGACACGGTTTTCCGGCGCCCCTAAGTGCCGGCGTCTACGTGCTGGTGACGGCAGCGGCCGTCTTCGAGCTTCTGCTGGATCAGCGACGGTTTCGCCTTCATCGACGCGGGCAGATCGGCGTCCGCGAAGCGGGGGAGCACGAGGACGCCGAACGCGCTCGCGGCGAGCGCCAGCGCGACCAGGAAGGCGGCGAAGCGTCGACCCGAGGGACGCGGGCTCACACCTCTACGGTAGCGCGCCTGGCGTCCTCCGCGCGACCTCGACCGTGACGAGCCGTGGACCGCGGCTGTCGATCAGCTCGAGATCGAGCTCGTCGCCGATCTCCCGCTCCGCGATCAGCTTCGCGAGCGCGTTCGCGTTCCGGATCGGCACGTCGTCGGCGGCGATGATCACGTCGCCGACCGCCATGTCTGCCTTGTCGGCAGGCCCTCCCGGGTAGACGACCGTCACCGCTGCGCCGCGGGTCGAGGAGTCGAGCCCGAGCTGGACGGCTGCCGACTCGGAGTCGACGGAGCTGAACGCGATCCCGAGCCAGCCCTGCCCCGCCGGCGGCGCGTCGCTGATGCGGTCGATCACCGGCAGCGCCTCGTCGATCGCGATCGCGAAGCCGATGTTCTCGGTGTCGGCGTTACGGATCCCGGCCGTGTTGATTCCGACGAGACGACCGGACCGGTCGACGAGCGGCCCGCCCGAGTTGCCGGGATTGATCGCCGCGTCGGTTTGGAGCAGCCCGGTCAGGTCGCCGTTCGGGCCCTCGATCGTGCGGTCGAGTCCGGAGACGATGCCGGAGGTGACGGTCGGGCCGCCGAGGCCCGCCGGGAAGCCGAGCGCGATCACGACGTCGCCGAGGCGAAGGGCCGAGGAGCTCGCCAGTTCGACGGGAGTGAGGTCGCTCGCCTCGACCCGCACGACCGCGAGGTCGCGCTCCGGCGCCGTCCCGATCACCGTCCCCTCGAGCGGCGTCTTGTGGACGCCGTCGTTGAACGCGATCGTGATGCCCGTCGTGCCCTCGACGACGTGGTTATTCGTCAGGATCAGCCCGTCGCGCTGGAGGACCACGCCCGATGCCTCGCCCTCGCCGCCGCCGAACGACGTCGTCTGGACGTTGACGAGGGAGGGGAGGACCCGCTCGACCGCGGCGGCGAGCGAGCCAGCCCGGTCGGGGGCGGCCGCCGTCTCGGTCGGCGTCGACTCGCGGACGGTGACCGTCTGCCTCGCGGTGGTCGCAGGTGTCGACGGTGTCGACTCCTCGTCGCCGCCGCCGCTGCAGCCGGCGAGGAGCGCGGCCGCGGCGACCGCCGGCGCAACGACTCTCACGGCAGCCTCGGGAAGGTGATCACGGCGACCGCCGCTGCGGCGAGCAGCAGCACCAGGCCGCCGGCCAGGAACGCGAAGGTCACCTCCTGCTTCCGCTCCACCTTGCTCACGAGCGACCCCATCTTGTCGTACGCCTCGCGCAGGTCGTCGACGTTCTCGGCCTCGTAGAAGCGGCCGCCGGTCGACGTCGCGATCTGCCGCAGCGTCGCCGGGTCGGGCGGGACGGGGATGATCCGCGTGCCGCCGAAGCGGTTGAACTCGACGATCCCCTCGGGCGTGCCGAGCGCGATCGTGTAGACGGGGATCTTGAAGGACTTCGCGCGCGCGGCGCCCTCCTCCGGCAGCAGGATCCCCTCCGTCTGCGAACCGTCCGAGAGGAGCAGGATCGCGGCCGGTCGCGCAACCCCGCGGTCGCCCGCGTCGGCGGCGCGCGCCACCTCGACGCCGCGTGCGACCGCGTCCCCGATCGCGGTGCCGCGCTGCGGGTAGAGATAGTCGATCGCGTCGATCGCGAGCTGCCGGTCGTCGGACGCGGGTGCCGCCACCTCTGCCGTCTCCGAGAAGGCGACGACGCCGACCTTGAAACGCTTCGGCAGCTCCTTCATGAAGTCGCGGACGACCCGCTGCGCCGCCTCCAGCCGCGTCGGCTCGACGTCCTCCGCCTGCATCGAGCCGGAGACGTCGATCACGAGCACGATCGTCGCCTCCTCCCGGTCGGCCAGCCGCATCATGCTCGGCCGGGCAAAGCCGACGAGCAGCGCCGCCAGCGCGAGCAGGAAGAGCGCCAGGCCGGCATGGCGGCGCCACGAGCGCGTGCTGTCGACGACGCTCGCGAGCACGTCGAGGTTCGTGTAGCGGACGGCGAACTTGCTCGGCCGCCGTTCGAGCCGCCGGTAGGCGAGGACGAGCAGCGGCAGCAGCAGCAGGCCGAGCAGCAAGAGCGGGGTGGCGAAGCTCATGCGCCGCCTTTCGGTGCATGAGCTTTAGGGGGTGTGGGGGAACTTGGAAGTTCCCCCACAGGACCGAAGAAGGGGGCTCGTGGGGGAAACATGGTTTCCCCCACGGGAGCGAGCCGATGGCGAGCGACGCTCAGCTTGGCCCCCGCACGCAGATCGCGTGGATCTGCAGCTCGACGCGGACGTTCTGCGGCCGCGTGATCCCGGAGCGGACGTTCACAGCGACGCGGTTCCCGGCGGCCCGCGCGGTCGCCCGCACGGAGCCGAGTGCGCTCAGCGCGAGCGGGCGGTTGCGGCGGAAGGCGACGACGGTCGAGTACGCCAGCAGCCGCTCGCCGTCGAGGCAGGAGAGGCCGGCGCGCTCCCGCGGCGTGTCCTTCAGCCGGATGTCCTTGACGCGGCGGATCGTCGCGTCGACGACCGGCGCAGCCGCCATCAGCTTCCGCTTCGGCTGGTAGGAGGTGCGCGAGCGCCCGCCGCCGCCGCTGGCGGGGATGCAGCCGAGCAGCGGCCGGAAGCTTGCGAGCGACTGCGTCGTCCTCGCGACGAAGACGGCGGACCGGTTCGTCGTCACGCCTGGGCCGACCGGCCCTCCGAGCATGCCGAGGAAGGAGAGCTCGAGTGGGCCGGCACGGTCGGCGTCGAGGCCGCCGATGATCTGGCCGCGCCCGGGACAGGAGAGCTGGTAGTAGGTCGGCGTCCCGCCGCCGGGGACCTGCACCCACGGTCCCTTGACTGGGATGCAGACGATCAGGCCGTCGCACTCCGTCCCCGCGTTGGCCGCGGAGGGGCCGAAGCCGGCCACGGCCGCCGCGACGGCGAGCACGAGCAGCGCGCGCTTCACGGCAGCCTCCCGAAGAGGAAGGCCGAGACTGCGCCGGCGGCGAGCAGCAGGAAGGCCCCGCCGGCGGCGAAGCCGGCCGTGACCTCGCGCTCCTTCTTGACGCTGCCGATCCGTGAGCCGAGCTCCTCGTAGACCGCGTTCAGCTCGGCCGCGTCAGGCGCTGCGTAGAAGCGCCCGCCGGTGGTCTGCGACACCTTCCGCAGCGTCGGCGGGTCGGGCGGGACTGTCACGCGCTGTGTGAAGCCGTTGTCGTCGACCACCTCGACCACCCCCTGGTCGGTTCCGAATGCCACCGTGTAGACCGGAATCTTCAGTTTCTTCGCCCGCTCCGCCGCCGCCTGCGGTTCGAGCACGCCCTGCGTCTGGGCGCCGTCGGAGAGGACGAGGATCGAAGCCGGCGGTTTCTTGCCCTCCTCGGCCGGGACGCGCTGCGCGACCTGGATCGCCCGCGCGATCCCCTCGCCGAGCGCGGTGCCGTCGCCGGTCCGCAGGTTGCGGAGCGCGGCCTGGGCCGCCTCGCGGTTCGCCGTCGCGGGCAGCACGGTCTGCGCGCTCTGCGCGAACGAGACCATTCCGACCCGGTAGCCCTCCGGCAGCTTGCCGAGGAAGCGGCGCACCGCCTGCTGCGCGACCGCGAGCCGGCTCGGCGGCACGTCGGTCGCGACCATCGAACGCGACGTGTCCATCGCCAGCACGACCGTCGCCTGCTCCTGGCGGACCGAGAGCGTCGCGTGCGGCCGCGCGAGCCCGGTCGCGAGCGCCGCCAGCGCGAGCAGCGCGAGCGCGGGCGGAAGATGCCGCAGCCGTCCGGGACTGCGGCCGACGAGATTCGGGACGAGGGCGGGCGTTGCGAATGCCGCCGCCTGGCGGTGACGGCGACGCTCGAGCAGGACGTAGCCGAAGATCGCGAGCGGGACGGCGAGCAGGGCGAGCAGCGCGAGCGGCCATTGGAAGCTCACGGTCCGCTCCTCCCCAAGCCGGCCGCGGCAGCGGCCGCTTTAGGGTTCTTCGCGCGGTGGGGGGTCTGCTCTCGCAGATCCCCCACCTTGCGCCGACCAAGCAGCAAGCTCACCGCCGGCCTCCCCGGCGGCGGAGGTGGAGCGCGAGCGGGCGCAGCCAGTCGCCCTCGGTCGAGAGCACGACATGGCCGACGCCGAGCGAGGACAGCTCCTTCGCGATCTGCTGCCGCTCCGCCGCGGCTGCCGCGGCGAAGCGCTCACGCAGCTTCGCGTTCGCGGTGTCGACGCGGAGCTGGCGGCCGGTCTCCGGATCGACGAGCCGGAGTTCGCCGACGTTCGGGAGCGCCTCCTCGCGCGGGTCACGGATCTCGATCGCGAGCACGTCGTGTCCGCCGGCGAGCTGCAGCAGCGGCGGGCGCCAGTCGCGAGGCCCGCGGAAGTCGGAGACGATCGCGACGAGCGAGCGCTGCTGGGCCATCCGCGCGACCAGCTCGAGCGCGGCGCCGAGCGACGTGGCGCCCCCGCCCTCGAGCACCGGCTCGCGCCGCAGCGAGAGCAGGAGCCCGAGCATGCCGGCGCGTCCCGCACGCGGCGGGATCGCCTGTGCCTGCTCGTCCCCGAAGGCGACCAGGCCGAGCCGGTTGCCGCGGCGGCTGGCGAGATGGCCGAGCGCGAGCGCGACGCCCTCGGCGACGTCGGCCTTCCGCCGCTCGGCCGTCCCGAAGGACATCGACGCCGAGACGTCGAGTGCGAGCCAGGTCACGAGCACCCGCTCGGCGAGGTCGACGCGGACGTGCGTCTCGCCCGTGCGCGCGGTCACGTTCCACTCGATCCGGCGGACGTCGTCGCCGGGGACGTACGGACGGACCTGCGCGAGCTCGCTACCCTGGCCGAGCACGGACGAGCGGTGGTCGCCGGCCAGCATCCCCTCGATCCGCCTCCCGATCGTCAGGTCGAGCGCTCGAAGCAGCGTCTCCGGCAGCGGCCCCGGCCCGGGCCGGTCCGGCGGACGGGGGTGCGCTTCGGGAGCAACGGTCAAGCCGCGGTCTCCCGCCTCCCGACCTCGAGCTCGGGCGCAGTCACCTTCTCGAGCACGGCGTCGAGGATCCGGTCGGCGTCGACCTGCTCCGCGAGCGCCTGATAGCTGAGCACGAGCCGATGGCGGAGCGCGTCCTTCGCGAGCGAGTCGACGTCCTGCGCGACGACGTAGTCGCGTCCGCGGAGGAAGGCGAGCGCGCGCGCCGACTGGACGAGGCTGATCGGCCCGCGAGGGCTGGCGCCGAAGGAGATGAACGGCGCCAGGTCACCCAGCCCGTACGCGCCCGGGTCGCGGGTCGCGGTCGCGAGCTGGACCGTGTAGCTGATGATCCCGGGATCGACGTAGACCGCGGCCGAGGCCGCCTGCAGGTCCAGTAGCCGCTCCAGCTCGAGCACGCGCCGGAGCTCGGGCGCGGCGACGAGCGAGCGTTGGACGACCGTCAGTTCCTCGTCGTGCTCGGGGTAGCCGACGAGGATCTTGAGCATGAAGCGGTCGACCTGGGCCTCCGGGAGCGGGTAGGTGCCCTCGGACTCGATCGGGTTCTGGGTCGCCATGACGAGGAACGGCTGCGGGACGGCGTGCGTCTCGTGGCCGATCGTCACCTGGCGCTCCTGCATCACCTCGAGCAGTGCCGACTGCACCTTTGCCGGTGCCCGGTTGATCTCGTCGGCGAGCAGGAAGTTGCAGAAGACCGGGCCGAGCTCGGTGTCGAAGTCGGCCGAGCTGGGGCGGAACACCCGTGTGCCGACGAGGTCGGAGGGGACGAGGTCGGGAGTGAACTGGATCCGCTGGAAGCTGCCGCCGAGCACCTGCGCGGTCGTCTTGATCGTCAGCGTCTTGGCGAGGCCGGGAACGCCCTCGATCAGGAGATGGCCGCCGGCGAGCAGGCAGACGAGCACGCGCTCGAGCATCCCGTCCTGGCCTGCGATCACCCGCTTGATCTCGAAGAGCGCCTGCTCGAGCAGCTCGCGCTGCTCCTCTACGGTCGTCTCGCTCACGGCACGCTCCTTGCTCGCGGTTACGTGCCGCCAGTCAACCAACCCCGCGATAAAGCGCGGATAAAAGCGGCGAGTACGATGGGTTAAGGATGCGCGTGCTTGTCGTCGAGGACGAGCAGGACCTGGCCGACGCGATTGCCGCGGGCCTCCGCCGCGAGGGGTATGCCGTCGACCTCGCCCATGCCGGCGACGAGGCGCTCGTGAAGGCGCGCGTCTACCCCTACGACCTGATCTGCCTCGACCTGAACCTGCCCGCGATCGGAGGCCGCGAGGTCTGCCGTGCAATCCGCGCCGAGCCGCGCTCGGACGGCTCGCCGCAGCCGCGGATCCTGATGCTGACCGCGCGCGGCGGCGTCGACGACCGGATCGCCGGGCTCGACGACGGGGCGGACGACTACCTCGTCAAGCCGTTCGAGCTGGGCGAGCTGGCGGCCCGGGCGCGTGCGCTGCTGCGCCGGAACGGCGACGGCGGTCGCAGCGCACCGCTTCGCGTCGGCTCGCTCGAGCTCGATCCCGTTCGGCACGGGGCGACCCAGGCGGGCGCGCCGCTCGCGCTGACACCGAAGGAGTTCGCCCTGCTCCGCTACTTCATGACGAGGCCGGGGGAGGCGATCTCCGAGTTCGACCTGCTCACGCACGTCTGGGACGAGAACGCGAACCCGCTGACGCGGACCGTGCGCGTGACCGTGATGACGCTGCGGCGCAAGCTGGCCGGAAGCCCGATCGAGACAGTGCAGGGAGCCGGCTACCGCCTGCGGGAGGACGCGTGAGCGCGTTCTTCCGCTCGATCCGCGTCCGGCTGACGCTGCTCTACTCGGGCGTGCTCTTCGGCGTCGCCGCGATCCTCGTCGCCGGGCTGTACTTCGGCCTCTCGCTCAGCCTCCGCGACGAGCCGGTTTCGCAGACCGTGGTCGTCGAGCAGGTGCCGGTCAACGACGGCAGCCAGACCGAGGAGCGCACGCTCGTCGACGCGCAGGCGTTCGAGCACCTCGTCAACGAGCGAACGCTCAACAACCTCCGCACCTTCTCGCTCGGCGCCCTCGGGGCGCTGTTCGTGGCCAGCCTCGCGGTCGGCTGGGTGATCGCGGGGCGCGTGCTCGCGCCGATCGCGCACATCACGAGCGTCGCGCGCGAGATCCAGGCGCGCGAGCTCTCGCGCCGGATCGAGCTCGACGGCCCGGACGACGAGCTGAAGCGGCTTGCGGACACGTTCGACTCGATGCTCGCGCGGCTCGACGTCGCCTTCGCGTCGCAGCGCCGGTTCGTCGCCGACGCCTCGCACGAGTTGCGGACGCCGCTCGCGATCATCAAGGCCAACCTCGACCTCGCGCTCACGGACGCACAGGCGACCGACGAGAGCCGCGCCACCGCGGCGGCGGTGATCAAGCGCGCGATCGACCGGATGGCGCGGCTGACCGACGACCTGCTCGCGCTCGCCCGCCTCGACGCGCCGGCGTCGGGCCGCGAACCAGTTCCGCTGGCGGCGCTGCTTGAGGACGCGCGTGAGGAGTTCGAGGCGGCCGCGGCCGCGCGAGCAGTCGACCTGGAGACGGCCGTTGTGCCCGGCCGGATCGTCCAGGGCGACCGCGAGGTGCTCAAACGGGCCGTGACGAACCTGCTCGACAACGCCGTCCGTGTCGCGCCCAAGGGATCGACCGTCCGGCTCTCGCACGGGGAGCTCGATGGCTGGGCGTGGCTCGCGGTCGCGGACGACGGCCCGGGGATCGCGCCCGAGCATCAGGAGTGGATCTTCGACCGCTTCTGGCGCGCCGACGACGGCCGCGCGCGCCCGGGAGGCGGCAGCGGCCTCGGACTCGCGATCGTCCGCCAGATCGCCGAGGCGCACCGCGGCTCGGTCGGCGTCTTCTCCGACCCGGGTGCAGGCGCGACGTTCGTCGTCTGGCTGCCGCGCACGTCCGATCCGGGCGAGGCGCCGCAGCTCGATCCGACCCGCGTCGCCGCGCTCGCCTGAGGCTACGAGCCGAAGCTCCCGCCCGCCAGGCTGACGGAGGAGTGCTCGGCCGGGCCGCCGTCGGGCTCGACCGAGACGTCGACGGCCTTGTAGTCGCCAGGCCCAGGCAGCGACAGCTCGAGCCTCGCGTCGTCGCCGTCCGGCGTGAACGAGCCGACGGCCTCCATGCCACCGCCGCCCTCCGTCCGGAGCACCCAGACCTCGTAGTGGTGGCCGCTCGGGGGAGCCGGCACGTTTTCGAGGTCGAGCACGAGCTCGCCGTCCTCGAGCGTCGCCGTGCCGCTGACGTCCGCGTACGCGGGCGTGCCGGAGACCGCGGCGCGGGCGTCCGGCTCGCCCGGGCTGCCGGTGAGGACGACGAGGCCGAGCACGACGGCGGCCGCCGCCGCGAGGCCCGCCCCGATGCGCGGAGCCCAGCGCGCACGTCGGAGCGACACGACCCGGGCAGGCTCGATCTCGGCCAGGATCCGGGCGAAGAGGTCGTCGGACGGCGCCGCGCGCGGCAGTCCCGCCTCGAGCGCCGCCACGGTGGCACGCCTCAGGTCGAGCTCCGCCGCCGCGTCCGCCCGCTCGAGCAGCGCCGAGAGGCGGCTCTCGTCCGCGGGCTCGAGCGCGCCGAGGGCCGCGCCGGCGATCAGGTCGCGGTCGTGGTCGGCGATCATCCGATCTCCGTCTCGAAGGCGTAGGCGGGAGCGAGCGTGCGCAGGCGGTCGAGCGCGAGCCTGAGCCGGCCCTTGACCGTTCCGAGCGGGACACCGAGCCGGTCCGCGATCTCGGTCTGCGTGAGCCCCTCGAAGTAGGCGAGCGAGACCGCCTCGAGCTGGTTCGGCGGCAGCTCGGCGAGCGCGGAGGCGACCCGCTCGCCCTGGTCGTTCGCCGCGACGACCTCGGCTGCATCGGGCGCCTCGTCGTCCGACCAGTACTCGGGCAGGGGGTCGGCGGGGCGGCGGGAACGCCGGCGGAGCGCGTCGACGGTCTTGTTGCGCAGGATCGTGAAGAGCCACGTCGTGACGCTGGCGCGGCGGGGGTCGTAGCGCCCTGCACTGCGCCAGGCTGTGACGAACACCTCCTGGACGCAGTCCTCCGCGAGCTGCCGGTCTCCGAGCGTCCGGTAGGCGAGCCCGAAGAGCACCGACCCGTAGCGGTCGTACAGCGCGCGCAGCGCGTCCGTCTCGCCGGCGGCGACGTGGCGCAGGAGCTGGGCGTCGTCAGTCGCCATTGATCCGTTCGAGCTTCAGTGTCGTACAAGTTCTGTCCAAGTTCATCCATCCTACAGACAGGGAGGAACACTCGTGCACAAACGAATCGCTCCACTGCTTGCAGCGGTACTCGGGGCCGGGCTGCTGACGGCGGCCGCCCCGGCGGCTCCGGCCGAGCAGGCCGCAGGCACGAAGACGGTCGTCGGCGTCGCCGCCGCCGACAAGCGCTTCACGACGCTCGTCGCGCTCGTGAAGCAGGCAGGGCTGGCGAAGACCCTCGCGGCGAAGGGCCCGTACACCGTGTTCGCGCCGACGAACGCGGCCTTCGCGAAGCTGAAGCAGAACGCGCCCGCGACCTACGCGGCCGTCACTTCCGACGCGGCGCTGTTGAAGCAGGTGCTCACCTACCACGTGCTGGCGAAGCGCGTCCCGAGCTCGGCCGCGATCACGGCCGCGAAGCAGCGGGCATCGGTCAAGACCGTCCAGGGGGAGAAGATCGCGCTCTCGATCAGGGCCGGGAAGCTCGTCCTGAACGGCAGCTCGCGCGTGATCGTCGCCGACGTGAAGGCGTCGAACGGGATCGTCCACGCGATCGACACCGTCCTCGTCCCGCCCAGTGCGGCCTAGAGAAGGAGACCCACGATGCTGAGAAAGATCACGCTGACGCTCGCGATCGCCGCCACCGCCGCCGTCGCGCTCGTCCCGACCGCCGGCGCCGCGTCGCCGCGCAGCGCCGACGCGATCGCAGGCGCCCGCTGCGTCCAGGCCGGTGTGCGGTTCCTGCTCGAGAACGACCTGCTCGTCGCCGCCGCGCGGCAGCAGATCGACTACGACGCGATCGACTCCGACTCCGGCGGCAGCGAGGGTGCGATCAACACGAACCTGCCCGCCGGCTCGTTCCTGCCGCTCGGCGCCGTCATCCGGCTCCACTTCACCAATCCGGAGCTCTTCGACTGGTGTAGCTAGGGGTGGGCTCCGTCCGCGGCCGCTGCGGCGGCCGCGGACGGCTCACGGCTTGCGAATCAGCATGCCGAGGACGGTGCCGAAGACGGCGTGAGCGGCCACCTCCTGGCCGAACACGCGCGGATTCAGGAGGAGCGGCGGCCACGCGCCGCTGCGGCGGTCGGGGTGGTAGCGGTCGACGACCGCCATTCCCGGCCAGAGCACGGCGCTCTCGAGCTGGGCGGCGGCGATGCCGGCCTTCCAGCCACGCAGGCCGAGGCGTTGGAAGAGGACGCCCGCCGCGGCGCCGTTCGCGAGGTGGACGGCGGTGCCGGCGAGCCGCCACCGCCGCTTCGAGAGCGGTGCGCCGAGCAGTCGCACGTCGCTGTACGGCGTGCGAAAGAGGCGCCGCAGCCCGGGCTCGGCGGCGGCCCAGGCGGCCGCCGCCGTCGCGCCCGCAAGGGCCGCCCGCAGGTCGCGCTCAGTCGCTCGGATGCTCGACCTCGCCGCGCCAGGCGCCCGACTCGGAGCCGCGCTGCTCGATCAGCTCCTTGAACCGTTGCAGGTCGCCCTGCACCCGGCGACCGTCCATGCCGAGCGTGGCGCCGATCTGCTCGGTCACGCCCTCCGGCTCCCAGTCCATCTGCACTAGCACGCGCGTCTGCGCGTCGTCGATCCGGTGGAAGGTGACGACGCCCGCATTGCCCTTGCCGCTCGTCGCCGTCCAGGCGACACGGTGGTCGGGGTGCTGCTCGGTGATCTCGGCCTCCCACTCCTCGCGGGTGCCGCCGACCTCGGCGACCCAGCGCAGGCGGGTGTCGTCGACCTGCTGCACCTGCTCGATGCCCTCCATGAAGGTCGGGAACTCCTCGAACTGCGTCCACTGGTTGTACGCGGTCTCGACGGGAACCGCGACGTCGATCGACTCCTCGATCCGTGCCATGGTGGTTGCCTCCTCGGATTGATTGCGGCCTTGTCTACCCTTTGTCCACAGATGGGCAAACCTGGTCTCCGCACAGCGGT
Organism: Gaiellaceae bacterium; assembly: GCA_035630545.1. Classification (GTDB taxonomy): domain Bacteria; phylum Actinomycetota; class Thermoleophilia; order Gaiellales; family Gaiellaceae; genus Gaiellasilicea. The sequence goes on along the minus strand of DASQKK010000062.1, from coordinate 6,422 downwards.
CGTCCTGTTCACGCGCGACCTCCGCGTCCACGACCACCCTGCGCTCGCGGCGGCCGTCGAGCGTGCCGAGCGGGTCGTCCCGCTCTTCGTCCTCGACGACGCGGTGCTCTCCGCCTTCGGGGCGCCGAACCGCGTCGCGTTCCTGCTCGACGCGCTCGCCGACCTCGATGCCTCGCTGGGGCGCCGCGGCGGTGCCCTCGTGCTCCGGCGCGGCAACGTGGTCGCCGAGACGTACCGGACCGCGGTGGAGTCGGGCGCGGAGGCCGTCTTTGTGAGCGAGGACGTCAGCGCCTACGCCCAGGAGCGCGAGCGCCGGCTGCGCCGCGCGCTCGCGACCGCCCGGATCGAGCTCGAGGACCTCCCCGGCGTGACGGTCGTGCCGCCCGGCGACCTCGCTCCCGCGGGTGCCGACCACTTCCGTGTCTTCACGCCGTACTGGCGCCGCTGGCGGGAGGCACCGCGCCGCGCCGTGCTCGCCGCGCCCGACCGCGTCGAGCTTCCCGACGGCGTCGCGACCGGCGTGCTGCCGCGCCCGGGCGAGCTGGGAGCCGGCCGGATCGCGCAGGCACTCCCGACGGGAGGCGAGACCGCCGGCCGCAGGCGCCTCGACGCCTGGCTCGACGACGGACTCGCGCGGTACGGCGAGCTCGCGGACGACCTCGCCGCCGACGCGACTTCGCGCCTCTCGCCATACCTCCATTTCGGCTGCGTGTCGGCCGGAGAAGTGGTCGCGCGCGCCCTCGAAGGCGAGGGCGCGGAGCCCTTCGTCCGCCAGCTCTGCTGGCGCGACTTCAACCACCAGCTTCTGGCCGCGAGGCCGGAGACCGCCCACGAGGACCTGCGCCCGCGCGCGACCGGCTGGCGCGACGACGAGGAGGGGCTCGCGGCGTGGCGCGAGGGCCGCACGGGTTACCCACTCGTCGATGCGGGGATGCGGCAGTTGATGCACGAGGGTTTCATGCACAACCGCGCCCGCCTGGTCGCCGGCTCGTTCCTGACGAAGCACCTCGGAATCGACTGGCGGCGGGGAGCAGAGCACTTCTTCGAGCAGCTCGTGGACGGGGACGTGGCGAACAACACGGGCAACTGGCAGTGGGTCGCCGGCACGGGCACCGACTCGCGCCCGAACCGGCGGCTGAGCCCACAGCGCCAGGCGGAGCGGTTCGACCCGGACGGCGTCTACGCGCGCCGGTACCTCCCCGAGCTGGGGACGCCCGACTACCCGCAGCCGCTGGCGGTGACGGCATGACTGGCTGGGAGACGTCCGAACGCGTGCTCGAGTCCGGCGGCTTCGAGTCGCGCCAGCGGGTGCTCGTGCCGGAGCCCGTCGTCGAGGCCTCGGAGGCGGGCGCCCGTACCCTCGGCGTCACCTACTGGCAGGCGGTCGACCGCTTCACCCGCGGCGGCGTCCGGGCGAGCTGGACGGGCGGCGGCGGCAGGCTGAAGCTGCTCGGCGGCGCGACGCTGCTGACGTTCGGGCCGCCGGAGCTCTCGTTCGGCGACGGGCTCGTCAGCTGCCGGCACGCAATCCAGGGCGGGCTGCTCGCGATCCGCGCCGGCGGCTCGGTCACGCTCGCCCAGCGCCCGGAGGGCGAGCAGCAGGAGCTGAGCGTGACAGTCGAGGAGTACCTGCCGCGGCTGGCCGCGCGCGCCGGCGCGCCGCCGTGGACCGGAATGCTCTACGCGAAGGGGCAGAGCCCCTTCCATGCGGCGGTCAGCCGCCGCTACTTCGAGCTCCTGCTGCGGAGCCGGGACTCGTGAACGTCACCGTCTTCGGCGCGACCGGCGTCGTCGGCCGGGCGCTCGTCCCCCTACTTGCCGAGCATGAGCTGACCGCGGTCTCGCGCACTGCGCGTGACGAGCCGGGCGCCCGCTGGGTGGTTGCCGACGCGGCGAGCGGCGAGGGGGTGGCCGCGGCCCTCGAACATGCGGACGTCGTCTACTACCTCGTCCACTCGCTCGGCGCGCGCGACTTCGAGGAGCAGGATCGCGCGGCGGCCGAGGCGGTCGCACGCGAGGCGGCGAGCGCGGGCGTGCGGCAGATCGTCTACCTCGGCGGGCTCGGCGCCGACGACCCCGACGCCTCGCCGCACCTGCGCAGCCGCCGCGAGACCGGTGAGCGGCTCGCCTCCGCGGGCGTCCCGGTGACGACGCTGCGCGCGGCCATGATCGTCGGCAAGGGAAGCGCCGCCTTCGAGACGATCCTCGGCCTGGTCAAGCGGCTGCCGGTGATGTTGACGCCGAGCTGGGTCTCGACGCCGACCCAGCCGATCGCGCTCGACGACGTCGCCCGCTACCTGGCCGGCGTCTGCGGCCTGGAAGCCGCCTACGGCGAGGGCTACGACACCGGCGGACCCGAGGTGATGACGTACCGGCAGATGATCGAGCGGATCGCCGCCCTGCTCGGCAGGAAGCCGACCATCGTCGAGGTGCCGGTGTTGACGCCGTACCTCTCCTCGCTGTGGCTCAACCTCGTCACGCCGGTCAACGCGTCGGTCGCGAGGCCGCTCGTCGAGGGGCTGCGCAACCCGACGATCGCACGCGAGGAGCGGATCAGGAAGCTGCTGCCGCTCGAGCTCACGCCGTTCGACGAGGCGGCGCGGCAGGCGCTCGCCTGAGCAAGCCGGGCACCTCGCGGGCGCGGTAGTCGAAGATCCCCTCGACCCAGCTGCCGACCAGCAGCCGGCGGACGAGCGCCCCGAGCGGGCCGAGGAACAGCCTGTAGCGAACGTGGTCGTAGATCTCCGTCCCGCCCTCGGTCGGAGTCAGGCGGTGCGTGTGCTCCCAGAGCAGGAACGGGCCGCGGCGCTGCACGTCGACGAAGCCGCGCGGCGGGTTCCAGGCGACGATCTCGGTGCGCCAGCGAATCGGGATTCCGTAGAGGCGGAGGCGGTAGCGGAGCCGCGCGCCGACGCCGAGCTCGTCCGGTGCCTCGACGATCCGGAAGCGGAGCCAGGGCGGCGTGATTCGTTCGAGGTTGTGGGCGTCGGCAAAGAATGCGAACGCCTGCTCGAGCGGGACGGGGACGACCTGGGTGCGCTCGAGCCGGTATTCGCTCACGCGGCGGCGCGCTGATCCTTCGCCCAGGCCGCGAGGAGGCCGCGGTAGTGAGCGACGAAGTGCTCGTGCTCGGGCGGCGGGAATGTCGACCTGACCGTGTCCACGAGCAGACCGTCGAAGTCCGGCCCCTCGACCCACTCGACGAGGATCTCGTCCACGTGCGGCAGCTTCGTGGCGCAGAACTCGTCGTACTCGTCCACCTGGAAATAGCCGTCGGCGAGCCGCCGGTACTCGGCCAGCTTCTGCTCGTAGCCGAGGTCGTCCCGGTCGCCGATCTCGAAGTAGTCCCGCGTCGTCTGGTTGATCCGCATCTGGCGGCCGCTGGCCGAGCAGAACGCCGTCCACCGCACGAGCGCCCGGATCGCCCACGGGAAGTAGTAGTGCAGGCTCGTCAGGGCGACGTCGGGCGACGCGTTCGCGTAGTCGATCGGCGAGGCGACTCCGTCCTTGACGATCGTCTCGCACGAGTTGAACTCCCAACGGAAGAACGCGTTCACGAGCCGGCTGATCGTCACCACCTCGTCGCCCGTCTCGGCTGAGAGGAAGTCGTGGTCGACCTGGTAGCGGTCGTGCATCGGCCGGTCGGGCTCGAAGTGCATCACCATCGTCTCGGCTCCGATCGAGAGGCTGCGGGCGAAGACGTCGAAGTCCTCCACCGACGCCTGCAGGTGCATCAGCCGCTCGCCGGAGGTGTCGTAGACAGCGTGCAGCTCGGTCGCGTCGCGGATCCGGGTGACGCCGACCCACTGACCGCCGTCGAACGGCTTCATGTAGAGCGGGTAGCCGACCTTGGCCGCGATCTCGTCGAGGTCGAAGGGGAGGTTGTAGCGCTCCGCGGTCGGCTGGAAGCGCTCGTTCGCGGGCGGGCTCTTGTGCGGGATCAGCCACGTCTCCGGCACGTGCAGGCCGAGCCGCATCATCGCGCAGTAGGCAGAGTGCTTCTCCATCGCCTGGAACGTGAACGGGTTGTTGAGCAGATAGACGTCGTCCATCAGCGAGACCTTCTTCAGCCACTCGCGCGGGACCGTGTACCACCAGCCGAGCCGGTCGATCACGAGCGAGTAGCGCGGCTTCGAGCGGAGGTCGAAGGGCTCGTTCGTGATCCGCTCGGTGGTCAAATCGTGCGTCGCGCCGCCGTACTCGACGGGGCCGACCTGCGCCAGGAGGTGCTCGAACGCGCGCGGCCAGTCCTCCTCGGTGCCGAGCAGGAGGCCGATCAGATGGGCGCGGGACGTCATAGGAAGCGGGGGAGATGATGCGCGATCTGGGCTCGCCACGCCGGCCAGTCGTGCGGCGAGTCGTGCCCCCAAAGGTCGAGCTCGTGGCGGATCCCCTTCTCGCCGAGGAGTGCGGCGAAGCGGCGGGTGCTCTCGAGCGCGCCCGTCGTGTCCTCCCATTGCCCCTGACCGGCGATCAGGAGCAGGTTGACGTGGCCGCGGAGCCAGTCGAGGTGGTCGCCGCCGAGGTGGTGGACGTAGTCGCCCGGGTTGTTGAAGTAGACGGCGTCACCGCGCTCGCCCCCGGCGACGACCGACACGTCGTAGACGCCGCTCTGGCAGATCGCGAGGGGGAAGAGGTGCGCGTGGCGGAGCGCGAAGTTGGCGGCGTGGTAGGCGCCGAAGCTGACGCCGGTGACCATGATCTCGGCCGTGTTCGAGTCGGCCTGGACGAACGGCACGACCTGGTTCAGGATCCAGTCCTCGTAGCGGCCGTGCAGTTGCGCCCGCTCCTCGAGCGACAGCCCCTCGCGATACCAGCTGCCCGAGTCGAAGCTGTCGACGGCGTAGAGCTTCACCCCGCCCTCCTCGAGCGGCCCGCCGATCGCGTCGACCATCCCACGCTCCTCGTACTGCCAGGCAGGCCCCTGCTCCGAGGGGAACGCGAGCAACGGCCGCCCCCAGTGGCCGTACGCGATCACGCGGCCCTCGGCGCCGATCGCCGGCGAGTAGAGCGAGAGGTGGCGCCGGGTCAGGTCAGAGCCTCTGCAGCAGCCGGAGCAGGTGGGGGTGGAAGGAGTCGCGCCACGCGACCCAATTGTGACCGTCCCGGAACTCGTGCAAGCGGGCGTCGTAGCCTCTGGCGCGCAGCGATTCCTCGAGCGCCCGGTTCGCGGGCAGGTTCTCCTCGACCGTGCCGCAGGCGAGGACGATCGGGATCGTCCGGTCGGGGCGGTTGCGGTGGACGCCGCCGACGAAGCGTGCGATCCGCTCGTAGCGCGGGAACGTCCGCTCGTAGCTCTCGGCGCGCCGGAAGAAGCTGCCCGACTGGAGGAAGAGCGCGTCGAAGCTGTCGGGATGCCGCCGGTGTGTGTGGAAGAGGGAGAGGGCGCCGAGGCTGGCGCCGATCCCGATCCGGACCGGTGCCGGGGGGAGCTGCGGGAGGATCTCGTCCGCGAGTGCCCGCGAGTACCGTGCCGAGGCGGAGTAGATCTCGTTCCGGTCGACCGGCCCGATCAGCGCCGCCCGGAGCGGGGGCAGCTGCCCGAGGTAGGTCAGGAGCGCGGAGTGCTCGACGTACTCGGGCCCGTCGTGGGCGACGAGGAGCGGGCTGCGCTCGGTCGCGTCGGGATGCGCCCAGATCAGGGCGGGCAGCTCGGTCTTGAGGATGCGGCTGGCGACAGTGACCGCCTCGAGCGTCCCGACCGGCGTTTCCCCGACCCATGCGGGCGGCGCGTAGCCCGGCTCCTCCCAGACCGACTTGTCGCCCCAGGGGCCGGACGCCCGTTTGGGGTTGCCTGGGTCGAGAACCCACTCGCTGCCGCCGCTCCGGTCGATCAGTTCGAACTGGTACTCGAAGCGGGCGACGTCGGGAGCGGGTGCGCGCAGCTCCCAGGCACGGCCGTTCCGGGCTAGCTCGTACGGCAGCCGCTCGCGCAGCTGGTGGGCGAGGCGGACAGCTGCGAGGCGACGGCGGGAGTCGGGGACGTGGAAGCGGAGTTCGATCACGGAAGTGTGTCGAGTGTGTGGAATTTCGCGCGCAGAACCGTCCTTTCCGGGCGGCTCGGGCCGGTTCGGCCACTAGCCGCAGCCGGAGGCCCCGGCTATCACGGTTCCTCCCAGCTCACGAGGAGGAACGATGACGACACGGATCCGAAGGTTCACGGTGCGCGCCGCCGCGCTCGGTGTGATCGCGCTCGCGCTCACGGTCGGGGGTGCGACGGCCGGGCTCGACGCGACGCTCGCGGACGGCGTGATCAAGGCGTGCCGGCACAAGTCCGGACTGCTGCTCGTACCCTCGGCCGGCAAGGTGTGCAAGCGCTCGGAGCAGGCGTTGAGCTGGAACGTTCAGGGGCCGGCAGGGCCGGTCGGCCCGAAGGGCGAGAACGGGGCAGACGGCGCGCCCGGGCCGCGCGGCGAGACGGG
>DASQKK010000061.1:0-20501 GCA_035630545.1 Gaiellaceae bacterium | reverse complement strand
TGATCCGACGCCGACGTGGGCAGCCAGGGAACGAGCACGGCGATCAGCGACGCGAGGATTCCCGCGAGGACACCGTAGATCGTGATGCGGACAATCGAGCCCCTGCGCACCGCGGCGAGCCTACATAACCCGTAACCGATCGTGGGCTTCGAACGTTCGACAGATGACCCGGACATCCGGGCGCTACGAACCGCACAGCCCCCGCCAACAGGAGGAACACGAAAATGGGACTTGGAGTCAGCATCTTTCTCATTGCAGTCGGCGCGATCCTGACCTGGGCCGTCAACGCCACGGTCTCCGGCCTCGAGCTGCAGACGATCGGCGTCATCCTCATGGTCGTCGGTGCACTCGGCCTCGTCCTCTCGATGATCTTCTGGTCGTCGTGGGGCGGCGTCGGCGGCGCCACCCGCCGGACCACGTACGTCGAGGACGGCCCTCGCGTCTAGCTCCACAGCTTCAGCGGTCCCAACCGTTCGAGCGAGAGGCGGCCAGAGGCCGCCTCTTCTCGTTCCCGGCTAGGAGGGTTTGGCCAGCGGCAGCTCGAACGAGAACGTCGAGCCGCTGCCGGGCACGGACTCGACGCGGATCCGGCCGCCCATTCGGCGCACGATCTCGCGCGAGATGTAGAGCCCGAGCCCCGTGCCGCCGACGCCGCGGGCGAGGTTCGGGTCGAGCCGGAAGAACTTCTCGAAGATCCGCTCGTGCTCGGAGGCGGGGATGCCGAGGCCACGGTCGCGGACGACGAAGCGCACACGCCCGTCCGTCGGCTCCAGGTGGAGCTCGACGAGGCCGCCGTTCGGCGAGTACTTGACTGCGTTCTCGACGAGGTTGACGAGCACCTGCCGAAGGCCGTCGGGGTCGGCGGCGACCTGCGGGGACGGCTCGGGCACGGTCAGCGCGAGCTCGACGCCCGGGGGCAGGTGTGCCTCGGCGGCGGCGAGGACGCCGCGCGCCAGCTCGGCCGCGTCTGTGCGGCTGATCTCGACGGTGGCGGCACCGGAGTCGAGCCGGCTCGCGAGCAGGATGTCGTTGACGATCCGGGCGAGTCGCTCCGACTCGCCGGAGATCACCTCGAGCATCCCGGCCTCCTGGATCTCGTTGAGCTCGACGTCGCCGCGCTGGAGCGTCATCGCGGCGCCGTAGATCGCGGCCAGCGGCGTCCGCAGCTCGTGCGACACCGTCGAGACGAAGTCGCTCTTCAGCTGCTCGACCGCACGCTCCTCAGTGAGGTCGCGGAACGCATAGACGGTGCCCTGCGGGAACTCGGCCGCGGACAGCGAGAGCCAGAGCTCCCGGTGCGGGCCCTCGACCGGAAACGTTTGCGGCCGCTCGCCCTGGCCGAGCGGCCAGCCGGCCAGCACGGCCTCCGCCGGCGAGCCGACCACCTGGGCCTCCGGCAGGCCGGTGATGCGCGCGGCGGCCGGGTTCCAGAGCAGGATGTCGCCCTCGCGACCGACGAGGAAGACGCCGTCGCCGACGAACTCGAGCGCCTGAGCGGCCTGGGCGCGGCGGCGCAGCTCCTCGACGAGAGCTGCGTTGTCCATCGCGACTCCGGCCCTGCCGGCGAGCTCCTGCGCGAGGTCGAGATCGTGCTCGTCGAAGCGGTCGGGCCGACGCGATCCGAGCGTGAGCATTCCCAGCGTCTGGCCGCGGGCGACGATCGGCACGAGCATCAGCGAGCGCGTCCCGATCTGCTCGAATGCGATCCGGGAGGCACCGAAGCGCTCGAGCTCGTCCAGGTACTCCTCGGGGACCGTGCGCAGCAGCAGCGGCTCGGCCGCCGTGAAGGCGTTCGCGATGCGTCCCGAGTCGGCGGTGAGCGCGAACGTCGAGGGCAGCGACTCGAGCACCGGCTGGGCCGCCGGGTCGGCCGCAACGCAGGCAACCCGAGCGAGCAGTCCGTCGCGCAAGAGGTAGACGTTGCAGGTGTCCGCCAGCCGCGGCACGCCCACGTGCGCGATCCGGGAGGCGATCTCGTCCTGCACCAGCGAGGTCGAGAAGAGCTCGCCCGCCTCGGCCAACAGGCGCAGCCGATCGTCGGCGCGCTTGCGGTCGGTGATCTCCATGATCACGGCGCCGATCCCGATCACCTCGCCTTCGGGCGCGTGCACCGGGTAGTAGCTCGAGAGCCAGTGGCGCCGCGCGCCCATCTGGAGAGCGGCGTCGGCGGTCGACTCCGTGTGCACGACCGGCTCGCCGGTCTCCAGCACGCGCCGGTAGAGCGGAACGAGGATGGGCGCGAGCTCGCCGACGACGTCGCCGAGGAAACGGCCGACGTGCTCTTCCGGCGCGAGCCCGTTGATCGTGGCGAGCGCGTCGTTGACCCGGACGAAGCGGAGGTCGCGGTCCCAGAAGCCGATCCCGACCGGCGCCGAGACGAGCAGCGTGTTCAGCTGCGCGTACGACTGCTGCGCCGCGCTGAAGAGGAGCGCGTTGTCGATTGCGAGGGCGGCGCGCCGCGCCAGTTCGCGCGCGAGCGAGAGGTCGAGCTCGCCGAAGCGCCGCCCCGACTCGCCCGTCCCGAGCGAGATCGTCCCGATCATCCGGCCGCGCGCCTCGAGCGGCACGACGATGTACGACAACGCCTCGAGCCGGCGGTAGAGAGCGAGATGCTCGTCGTCGACCGCCGCGTGCGTGAGCGCCTCGACCCGCGCGTCCTCGACGAGATACGGCTCCCCGGTCGCGAGCACGCCCGAGACCGGATGCGCCTCGTTCGCATCCGGCGGATAGCGCTCGCGAAGCTCCCGCAGCAGCTGCTCGCGCTCCGGGTTGCGGTGCCTGATCACGACCTGGCGCAATCGGTCCCCGTCGACCAGGTCGACGATGCAGTAGTCGGCGAGGCGGGGCACCAGCAGCGCGGCGAGCGCGTCGAAGGTCGCGTCGATGTCGATCGAGGCCGCGAAGACGGCACCGGTCTCGTCCAGCAGCGTCGCGCGCTCGCGCACCGCCCGCTCGGCGGTGACGTCGTGGATGACATTGATCACCAGGTCGACGCTCCCGGCCGCCGACAGGATCGGTGTCGAGCGCACCGACGACCAGCGCTCGTCCCCATCCGGCAGCAGCCGGTAGCCCACGACCCCCTCCTCGGGCTGCCCGGACGCGAGTGCGCGCCGGTTCGGGAGCTCGTCCGGGGGCAGCTGCGCCCCGTCCTCCCCGATCACCAGGAAGCGGCGGGTCAGCTCGGCGCCGGGAAGCCCGATCAGCTCGTCGCCCGACTCGAGTCCGAGCAGCCGCGCCGCCGCGTCGTTCGCGTACGCGAGCGACCCGTCCGGCCGCTGCGCCGTGATCCCGTCGGCAACGTTGCGGAGAACGACGTCGAGCTGGTTCGCGACGATCGGCGCCGAGGACATGACCGAAGTATCGCCACGAGGGTTGACGAGCTGGAGGTCCCGTCCGGAGACCCCTCTTTGCTCCCCGATAATGCGAGCGTGGAGAAGGTCAACATCTCGGGCGCCGAGAACCCCGAAGGCAGGATCGACGTGGCCGGTGCCGTCGGGTCGTCGGGGACCCTCAGTTCGTCTACGACCTCGCGCCCGGTCAGAGCTCCTGTCCGTACCACTTCGAGTACGAGGAGGAGTGGCTGCTCGTCGTCGAGGGCAGCGTCGTGGTGCGCGCACCCGACGGAGAGCACACCCTGGAGCAGGGTGACATCGTGTGCTTTCCGCCCGGCTCCGGCGGAGCACACAAGGTGATGAACCGGAGCGAGTCGTCGGCCAGGACGTTGATGTTCTCGAGCTCGCGGTCGCCGGCCGTCGTCGTCTACCCCGACAGCGACACCATCGGCGTCTTCCCGGGCGACGAGGACAACGACCTGGTCTTCGAGCGGCGCACGGCAGTGCCGTGGGCGCATGGAGAGGACGGCTGGGACAAGGCCTCTGACGACGCCGCACGACACACACCATGAGCGCCAGGGAGCGAAGCGACCCTTCAGGGGTTTGCGCGACGGCAAAGTGGGCCGTGTAGGGATCGAACCTACGACCTTGGGATTAAGAGTCCCCTGCTCTACCAGCTGAGCTAACGGCCCGCGGCGAGGGATTGTAGCCGCGCTGCGAATCCTCCACGGACGGATAGGACGCAGGATCGGACCGCCTCTGTACGATTCCGCGCCGATGACCGACGTTGCCATCGTCGGAGCCGGCTACGTCGGCGTCCCGCTCGCCCAGGTGTTCGCCGAGGCGGGCCGCAGCGTGCTCCTCGTCGACCGAGACGCCGGCCGCGTGGCGCAGCTGAACCGCGGCGAGAGCTACATCGAGGACGTCCCCTCGGACGTGCTCAAGCGGCTCGTCGACGACCACGGACTGCGGGCGACGACCGACTACGGCGAGCTCGCGGACGCGGACGCGATCTTGATCGCGCTGCCGACGCCGCTGTCGAAACAGCGCGAGCCCGATCTCTCGATCGTGAACGGCGCCGCCGAGGAGATCGCGAAGCGCTTGCGGAAGGGCCACCTGATCGTCCTCGAGTCGACCACGTATCCCGGCACGACGCGCGAAGAGATCCTGCCGCGGCTCGAGGCCTCCGGGCTCAAGGTCGGCGAGGACTTCAACCTCGCCTTCTCGCCCGAGCGGGTCGACCCGGGCCGCGAGGACTGGACGACGAAGAACGTCCCCAAGGTCGTCGGGGGCATCACCGAGGCGTGCACCGACCGCGCCGCCGAACTGTACGGCTCGGCCGTGGACACCGTCCACCGGGTGACGTCGCCTGAGTCGGCGGAGCTGACGAAGCTGCTCGAGAACATCTTCCGCTCGGTCAACATCGCGCTCGTGAACGAGCTGGCTCAGCTCTGCGAGCGGATGAAGATCGACCTCTGGGAGGTCGTCGACGCGGCCGCGACGAAGCCGTTCGGGTTCATGAGCTTCAAGCCCGGCCCCGGCCTCGGCGGCCATTGCATCCCGATCGACCCCTTCTATCTGACCTGGAAGGCGCGGGAGTACGACTTCTACACCGAGTTCATCGAGCTCGCCGGCAAGGTGAACGAGAACATGCCCTGGTACTGCCGCTCGCTGATCTCGCAGGCGCTGAACCACGGCAAGCAGAAGTCGCTGAAGGGCTCGGAGGTGCTCGTCCTCGGCGTCGCCTACAAGCCGAACATCGGCGACATGCGCGAGAGCCCGGCGCTGAAGCTGATCGACCTACTGGAGACCGGCGGCGCCAACGTCTCCTACCACGACGCGCACGTCCCCGAGCTGCCGGAGCACGGCCTGGCGTCGGTGCCGCTCGAGCCGGCGAACTTCGACGCGATCGCGATCGTGACCGACCACGGCGGGATCGACTACGAGGCGCTCGTCGACAGCGGCCCGGTGATCATCGACTTCCGCAATGCGACCGGCGAGCGGGGCCGCACGAGCGAGAACGTCTGGAAGCTGTGAGCAGCATCACGGTCGGGCTGGTGGGGCTCGGCTACTGGGGGCCGAACCTGGCCCGCAACTTCGACCACCTCGCCGACCTCGCCTGGCTCTGCGACGTCGACGAGGAGCCGCGCGCGTCGTTCGCGTCGCGCTACCCGGGCGCGCGCCTGACGTCGGACTACGCGGAGATGCTGGCCGACCCGGCACTCGACGCCGTCGTGATCGCGACGCCGGTGCCGACGCACTACGTGCTCGCGAAGCAGGCGCTCGAGGCGGGCAAGCACGTGCTCGTCGAGAAGCCACCGGCGATGAAGGGCGCGGAGATGGACGATCTCGTCGCGCTGGCGGCCGACCGCGACCTCGTGCTGATGCCCGGCCACCTGCTCCTGTACCACCCGGGCGTGCGAAAGCTGAAGGAGCTCGTCGACTCGGGCGAACTCGGCGACGTGCTCTGCGTCTACACGAACCGACAGAACCTCGGGATCGTGCGGGCGAACGAGAACGCGCTCTGGTCGCTCGGAGTACACGACCTCTCCGTGATCCTCTGGCTGATCGGCGAGGACCCGGTCGAGGTGGCTGCGCACGGCCGCGACTTTCTCAACGACGGCGTCGAGGACGTCGTCTTCTGCTACCTGCGCTTCCCGTCCGGGAAGATCGCCCACATGCACCTCTCGTGGCTCGACCCGCACAAGATGCGCAAGATGACCGTCGTCGGCAACGAGAAGATGGTCGTCTTCGACGACATGGAGCTGGAGCGCAAGGTGACCGTGTACGAGAAGGGCCCCTGGCGGCAGTCTGCGGCCTACGGCGAGTGGCAGACGCGCACGGGCGACATCCACATCCCCAAGGTCGACACGTCCGAGCCGCTGCGGCTCGAGTGCCAGTCGTTCCTCGACCTGATCGATGGTGAGGGTGACCGGCGCGCCGTCGCCGAGGACGGGGCGATGGTGGTACGCGCCCTGGATCGGCTGACCGAGAGCCTCCGTGGCTGAGATCCATCCCTCGGCCGTCGTCTACGAGGGCACCGTCCTCGGTGAGGGCGTCAAGGTGCTCGAGGGCGCGGTCGTCGGCAAACAGCCGACGCTGTCGCCGCGCTCGACCGCGAAGCGGGAGCCGCTGCCGCCGACGACGATCGGCGACGGCACGATCGTCTCGTCCGGCGCGATCGTCTTCGCCGGCTCGGCGATCGGCGCACGCGTGATCCTCGGCGACCAGTCCTGCGTGCGCGAGCGCGTCGAGGTCGGCGACGACGTCGTGCTCGGCCGCGGCTCATATATCGAGAACGACACCACCGTCGGGGCGTTGACGAAGATCCAGGCGGAGGCGTACATCACCGCCTACTCGACGCTCGAGGACAACGTCTTCATCGCCCCCTGCGTGGTGACGACGAACGACAACTGGATGGGCCGGACCGAGCAGCGCTTCGGCAACATCAAGGGCCCGACGATCCGGCGCGGCGCCCGCGTCGGTGGCGGCGCCATCCTTTGTCCGGGCGTCGAGATCGGCGAGGAGGCGTTCGTCGGCGCCGGCGCCGTCGTGACCAAGGACGTGCCGCCGCGCAAGCTCGTCGTCGGGAACCCCGCGCGCGTCCTGCGCGACGTCCCCGACGAGGAGCTCCTCGAGAACGCGTAGCTGCCGCTACTTCTTGACGAGGACGAGGCGGTACTTGCCGGCGCCGCGGGAGCCGAGCTTCACCTGCACGTAGTACGTGCCGCCCCTCGTTGCCTGGAACGAGAGGTATTCCCGCGGGCCCGAGCGCGCAGACTGGCGGGCGACGAGACGGAGCGACGCGAGATCGTCGACGTGCCGCGTCCCCGGGCGCCAGAGGATCAGGTTCGTGTCGGTGCCTGCCGGCCCGCGCACGCTGACGAAGACCTTCTGGCGGCGCTTGAGCCGGATCGCGTAGACGTCGTTCTGGTCGTCCCAGAAGTCGAGCGTGGCGTCGATCCGGTTCGACCTGCCCCAGAGCGCGGCGGCGTCCGTGGCGGCGTCGTCGTTCGGCTCGAGCCGGTCGCGCGCCGGCGGGCCGGCGCTGAGGAGCTGCTTCAGCGCCGCGTTGACGTCGAGCCTGCCCCAGCCGGTCAGCTCGTCGCGCTGGGTGGCGCAGCCCGGGCAGCCGGTGGCACCGTTGACGTCGTGGGCCGTCCGCGTCAGCAGCTCGGTCACCTGCTCGGCCCGGAGGTTCGGCCGGACCGCGAGCAGCACCGCCGCCGCCGCGCTCACCTGCGGCGCTGCGAACGAGGTGCCCTGCCCCCTGCGGAAGTCGTCGGGAGCGCAGCTCGAGTAGCCCTGCTCGGGGCATTCCTTGATCTCGGCTGTGAGCGCGCGTGGAAAGGTCGAGAGGATGCCGACACCGGGAGCGGCGATGTCGGTGTAGATCTTGTCCCGGTGCGAGAAGGCGGGAACGGAGCCGTCGCGCGCGAGCGCGCTGACGCCGAGCACGTGCGGCAGCGCCGCCGGATAGCTCGCATACGGCCACGGGCGCGGCGGCGTGTCCGTGTTGTTCCCGACAGCGGCCACGATCACGACGCCCCGGCCGTGCGCCCAGCCGATCGCCTGTGCCTCGAGCGGCGAGAAGGCGTCCCGGTCGGGATCGCGCGGGTCGCGGAAGCCGCCCAGACTCATGTTGATCACGCGCGCGTCCTGCTCGACCGCCCACCGGATCGCCTTCACCTCGGCCTCGACGTCGATCAGGTCGTTGCCGTCGACGACTTTTGCGACCAGCAGCTCGGCCGAGGAGGCGGCGCCGGCGATGCCGACGGTGTTGTTGACTCCTGCCGCGATCAGGCCGGCGACGAAGGTGCCGTGGCCCTCCTCGTCGACGCGGGCGGAGCCGCCGACGAACGACTTCGCATCGGCGATCTTGCCGGCGAAGTCGGGATGGTCGCCGTCGATGCCGGAGTCGATCACGGCGACGCGAACCGCCGGTAGCAGCGTCGGCGTCTCCCAGAAGTCGAACGTCCGGTTGAACGCGAGGTGCCACTGCTTCGAGGCGAGGATGTCGTTGGGGACGTAGGCCGCACGACGGCCGCCGAGCCGCTCGACGTAGATCGCGCCCGGGAGGTCCCGCAGCCGCGGCGGACGCGCGCGCTCGACGACCAGTGCCGGGATCGGCGCCAGGCTCTCGGCGTCCGGCAGGTCGGCGCGAAGAGCGGGAAGGTCCGCGGTGGACGCGGCCCCGACTGCATAGCGGGCGGCCTCGGCCTGCGGCGCCAGCAGCGCCGCGGCGACGAGCACGAGCGCGACGCGCGTCACCCGAGCTCGATCTGGCCGGAGAGGCCTTCGGCGAACCCCTGGGTCGGCGCGGTCCGGGCGCGGTAGCGCCCCGGCTGGTCGACGGCGAGCGTGTACTCGCCCTCGGCGCCGACGGTGGTCGTCCCGACGGTCGACCACGTGCCCTCGGTCTCGAGCTGGAGCTCGACCGCCGCCCCGGCAGCGAGCGGCTTGACGGTGCCCGCGACGGTCAGCGGCCCGGCGGGGCGTGCGGTCAAGAGCGGGGCGACCGGCACCTTCAGCACCGACCCGGCCAGCTTGCCCGCCGCGATGCGGAAACTGGCGGGTGCGACCAGCTTCACCTTGGCTTTCAGGGCCGGCCCGGAGACCGGCGTCCAGACTCCGTCCACCCGCTGCTGGAGCAGGGCACCCTTGACCCCGTTTGCGCGACCGGTGAGCGCCACCGTCTTGCCGTAGCGGACAGGTCCACCGGGGCGCGTCAGCGAGAGCGTCACGAGCTGGGTGACCCAGGTCGAGCGCAGCCCGCCCGCGAGGCGGAGCGCGGCGCCGGTGATCTTGGTCGTCCCCGTCGACGTCGTCACCTGGACCGTCGAGACCCGTCCCGAGCGAGCGCGCGCCACCTGGAGCGAGCGCACCGGCACGCCCAGCTTCAGCCCCTTGCGAAGCGTCGCCTCCCCGACGGCGACGGGCCCCCAGCGGTGGACCGGCGAGAGCGCGCTGTGCGGGTCGTCGACGCCGACCAGGTACGGCACGGGCTTCCCGAAGACCTCGGCGGCGTCGAGCGTCGTGCCGCCCGAGGTCGAGTGGAAGAGCGCATCGATCGGCTTGCCCTCCCAGAGGAGCACCTCCGCCTTCGTCGCCTGGACCGCCGCCGACGTGCGCGGGTGCTCGCCGGCGATCCCGCCGTAGACCTGGCTGCGTACGTCGGCATAGAGGTCGAACGGCTTGCCGGTGAGCCGGTGCGCAAGCGCATAGGACCGGGCGGCGACGGCCTGCGCCTTCAAGGCCTCGTCGGGCCACGCGCTCGGCATCTCCTGCGCGACGACGCCCTGGAGATACTGCTCGAGGCCGAGGACGTTGACCGCGTCGAGCTTCTGGCCGTTGACGGAGACGGCGATCTGGCCGCGGTAGGGCCGCTCGAGCTCGAGCGGCCCCGTCCCGGGCAGGAAGAGGATCGGCCCGGTGAGCTCGGTCGGCGTTCCGTTGACCGGCACGCGCAGCTTCGGTCCAAGTGGCACCGCACCGGCCGGCAGCGGATACGTCTTCCCGAAGACGTCGCGAACACGGAACGGCACCGGCGAGCGGATGGTCACGCCGGCCTTCGCCTCGGCGAGGAGGACGCGAACACGGGCGACCGCCGACGGGCCGAGCTCGGCGCCCGTGTAGAAGTGGCCGAGGATCTGGTCGTACGTCCAGCCGGCCTGCGCGTAGCCGAGCGCGCCGTACTGGCTCATCCCGACGCCGTGTCCCCAGCCGCGGCCGCTGACGAGAAACGTCGTCGCCGTCACCGCCGCAGGCGTCGTCGTGGGTGAGGGTGCGCGGACGCCCGCGGGCGCGGAGACCGCGAGCGCGAGACCTAGACCGGTGAGCACGAGCAGCATCCGCCGCATGGTCGACCGACGCCGAGGCTAGCGGAACAAGCCCTGCATCCAGGGCTTCTTTACCGAACCTTTCAACTCGACCGGGGTACTCCCGGGCGTTTTCGGGCGCGGCGAGCGGGGCAGGCCGTCGTGGTGGACGAGGGCAAGCTTCCCGACCGCTACCGGAACCCCGAACTGATCGCTCGGGGCGGCATGGGCGAGGTCTACCGGGCGGAGGACGCCGACCTCGCACGGGTCGTCGCCGTCAAGCTGCTCTCGCACCGATTCGCCGACAACGACGCGATCCGCGGCCGCTTCACCCGCGAAGCGCTCGCGGTCGCCCGGCTCTCGCACGCGCCGAGCACTGTCACGATCTTCGACGTCGGCGAGCATGGCGGCCGGCCCTACATCGTGATGGAGTATCTCCCGGGCGGTTCGCTGGCTGACCGCCTCGAACGCGAAGGAGCGCAGCCGGTGGGCCGCTCGCTCGACTGGCTCGGCCAGGCCGCCGCCGCGCTCGACGCAGCGCACGCGAACGGGATCGTCCACCGCGACGTCAAGCCCGGGAACCTGCTCCTCGACAGCGACGAGCGGATCAAGGTCGCCGACTTCGGCGTTGCGAGCGCGGCCGACCTCGGCTCCTTCACCGAAGCGGGCACGGTCGTCGGCACTGCCGGTTATCTCGCGCCGGAGCAGGCCCGCGGCGAGCGCGCCACCCCCGCGAGCGACCTCTACGCCCTCGGCGTCGTCGCCTTCGAGCTTTTGACGGGCAAGCGGCCGTTCGAGCGCGAGTCGTCGACCGCCGAGGCGATCGCCCACGTGAGCGCACCGATCCCGCCGGCGTCCGACTCGAACCCGAGCCTGCCGCGCGAGCTCGACGACGTCCTCGCGCGGGGACTTGCCAAGGAGCCCGAGCACCGCTTCGGCTCGGCCGCCGAGCTCGTCGAGGCACTGCGGGAGGCGCTCGGCCGTGCCGCCGGGACGACACAGGTCGCGGCCGTCCCTGTCGCCGCCCCCGCGCCGGGACGCAGGCGCCGCGTGCCGCTGGGGCTCGTGTTCCTGCTCCTGGCCGGCGCCCTGCTCGCCGGCATCCTCGCGGCCGCCCTGCTCGCCCGCGACGACGGCGAGACCGCCGCCACGACGGCGCCGCAGACGGTGCGGGAGACGGTCACGCTGCCGGGCACGACCGTCGTCCAGACGGTGACGACCGCCCCGGCGCAGCAGCCGGCGGCGACGACGGCGACGGCCGAGGAGCCGCCAGCGCAGCCGCCCGCGCAGAGCGCCACCGAGCTGAACGATCAGGGCTTCCAGCTCCTGCGGGAGGGGCGCTACGAGGAAGCGCTGCCGCTGCTCGAACAGGCCGTCGCCGGGCTCGCGGGCAGCGGCGAGCTCGCCGAGGCGTACGCGAGCTACAACCTCGCCTTCACCCGCCGCGCGCTCGGGCAGTGCGACGCCGTCGTCGAGCTGCTCGACCGCTCCGAGCAGGTCCAGGGGAAGCGCAAGGAGATCACCAAGCTGCGGAAGGAAGCCGAGCGGAGCTGCTAGGAGCCGGCGAGGCGGGCCGCGTACTGGCGCTCGTAGTACTCGCGGTACTCACCCGACTTGATCGGCTCCCACCAGCTGCGGTTGTCCTGGTACCAGGCGACCGTCTCCGCGATCCCCTCCTCGAACGGCTTCCCGGGCTTCCACCCGAGCGCGCGCAGCTTGGCCGTGTCGAGCGAGTAGCGGCGGTCGTGGCCGGCCCGGTCCTCGACGTGGCGCACGAGCGACTCGTCGCCCCCCGTGAGCTCGAGTATGCGCGAGACGATCTCTACGTTCTCCCGCTCGTCGTCGCCGCCGACGTTGTAGACCTCTCCGGCGGCACCCGCCCGCAACACGAGCTCGATCCCGGCGCAGTGGTCCTCGACCCAGAGCCAGTCGCGAATCTGCCGGCCGTCGCCGTAGACCGGCAGCGGCTCGCCGGCGAGCGCATTGGTGGTCATCAGCGGGATCAGCTTCTCCGGATACTGGTACGGCCCGTACGTGTTCGAGCCGCGCGTGATCGAGGCGTTGACGCCGAACGTCCGCGCGTAGGCGGGGATGTGCAGGTCGCCCGCAGCCTTGGCGACGCTGTACGGGCTCGACGGCTTGATCGGATCCGTCTCGGCCGCAGAGCCGCCGCCCGCGAGATCGCCGTAGACCTCGTCGGTCGAGACCTGGACGAAGCGGGCGCCGCTGCGGCGCACCTCCTCGAGCAGCACCTGGGTGCCGAAGAACTCGGTCCGCCCGAAGTCCGTCGCGCCGAGGATCGAGCGGTCGACGTGGGTCTCGGCGGCGAAGTTGACGAGCGCGTCGCAGCCCTCTGCAGCCTCGGCGACGGCAGCCGCATCGCAGATGTCGCCGGTGACGAGCTCGATGCCGGTGCCGTCGAGGTTCGCGGGGTTGCCCGAGTAGGTCAGTTTGTCGAGCACGCGCACGTCGTCGCCTGCGGCCTGAAGCCGCTTGGCGAAGTGGGAGCCGATGAAGCCGGCCCCGCCGGTGACGAGCACGCGCATCGCGCTCAGGTTACGTGACGGCCAGGAGCCTCGCCCCCAGCAAATCGGCCAGTCCTTGCCCGCCCTGGTGCATGACGACGTTGTGGTTCCAGCGGAAGACCGGCCTCGCGACCGGGGCGAGCAGGTTCATCCACGGCCGGGTCGTGCGCACATTCCACTCGTAGGTGACGGCG
This sequence comes from Gaiellaceae bacterium, assembly GCA_035630545.1. GTDB lineage: Bacteria > Actinomycetota > Thermoleophilia > Gaiellales > Gaiellaceae > Gaiellasilicea. The sequence goes on along the minus strand of DASQKK010000061.1, from coordinate 7,632 downwards.
GTGTCGCGGCCGTCGAAGAACCGCCAGCGACCGGTGCCGGCAAGCTCGCCGTCGGCCTCGGCCTCGATCAGGAAGGGGCGCTCGATGTTCGTGATCCGGGTGCGGAAGCGAACGGGGTACGGGATCACGCTCCGCCACTCGTGGTCGTAGACGGCACCGACGCCGTCGCCGTTGCCATGCGCGAGCTTCCCGACGCGCTCGACACCGCGCCACCAGCTCGGCCATTGCTCGATCGCGTAGATCGCCCTCCAGACGTCGTCACGCGGAGCCTCGAGGACCCACGTCGTCAGGAACGAGTAGGTCGCCACGCTGACCTATTCGCGCGCCGCGCCCGTCCGGATGGCCGCCATCGTCTCGCGCAGCCCCTCACGCCAGTGCGGCAGCGTCGGCGCGCCCTTCTCGCTGCGGAGCACGGAGTATGCAGGTCGCGCCGCCGGCCGGCCGAGCTCCGCCGTCGTGATCCGCCGCACGCGGGTGCCGATGCCGGCCTCCTCGAAGATCGCCTCGGCAAAGTCCGCCCAGGTGGCATCACCTTCGGCCGCGACGTGGTAGACACCGTACGGCAGCCGCAGCACCTGGCGCGTCGCCGCCGCCAGGTGGCCGACGTAGGTCGGCGACCCGCGCTGGTCGTCGACGACCGCGACCTCGTCCCGCTCCTCGCCGAGCCGCAGCATCGTACGGACGAAGTTCGTCCCGGTCGGGCCGAAGAGCCAGGAGGAGCGCACGATCCAGGCCCGCTCGCCGGCCGCCGCCTCGCCGTGGAGCTTCGTCCGCCCGTACGCGGACTGCGGGTTCGGCCCGTCCGACTCGACATACGGCTCGCTCTTGCCGCCCTCGAAGACGTAGTCGGTCGAGTAGTAGACGAGCGGAGCGCCGAGCCCGGCGACGTTCGCCGTCCCACCGACGTTGACGGCGGCTGCGCCCTGGGGATCGTCCTCGGCGCCGTCGACGTTCGTCCAGGCGGCCGCGTGGAGGACGGCGTTCGGCTGCCCGAGCCCGGCGGGAGGCGGCTGCTCGACGTCCCAGTCGGCCCGCGTCAGCGCGACGACGCCGTCGGCCGCGAACTCCTCGGCGAGCGCCCGGCCGAGCTGCCCACCCGCGCCGGTGACTACGTACACGCGTCGCTCCGCTCCCGTGGGGGAAACCATGTTTCCCCCACGAACCCCCTTCTTCTCATTTGCTGTGGGGGAACCTCCCGGTTCCCCCACGCCCCCTCCACGCGTGCGAGTCTCACGAGTCGCACGCCTGCAGATCCCGCTCGGAGAGGAGCGGCGTGTCGGTGCTCCAGAGATGCTTGACGCGCGGGTCGGCCCAGCAGATGCCGTGCTCGTCCGGGCTCGCGGCGTCGTACTCCTCGGTGACGTGGTAGCAGAAGTAGAGATCGGTGAGCGCCTCGAAGCCGTGCGCGTGGCGGCCGGGGATGTAGAGCGCGACCGGGTTGTCGTCGCCGATGTCCTCCGTGTACGTCTCCCCGCTCCCGCGGTCGAGGACGACCACGCGTGCAGTTCCCTGGAGGCAGACGAAGAGGTCGTCCTGGCCGCGCTCGTGGTAGTGGAGGCCGCGCAAGACGCCCTTGCGCGAGAAGGAGAGATTGGTCTGCCGCGTCTGCTTCGGCAGCAGCGACTCGCGCCGGATCTCCGCAAACCAGCCGCGCTCGTCCTCGAAACGGCGCAGCGGGATCCGGAGCAACCCCTCGATCATGCGAGCTTGTTGACGCCCGTGCGCTGGATCAGGGCGCCGATCTCGGCCAGCGACTCCTGCGTGCCGGCGTCCTCCCACCAGCCCGTGACGCGGTGGCTCGCGAGCGTCCCGTTCTCCGCGTAGTGCCGGTTGACGTCGGTGATCTCGAGCTCGCCTCGGGAGGACGGCTCGCGCCCGCGGATCAGGTCGAACACGTCCGGCGAGTAGCAGTAGAGGCCGACGACGGCGTCGCTCGAGGGCGGCGCGTCGTACCGCAGGTCGACGACGCCCGCCTTCTCGACCACGTCGACGACGCGGTCGCCGTCGCCGTAGACGACGACGCCGAAGCGCTCCGGGTCCGGCACTTCCTTGACGAACACGGCCGCCCCGTCGTCGCCGTCGACGAAGCTGCGGATTGCCGCGGCCTCCGCGTACTCGAAAATGTTGTCGCCGAGGCAGACGACGAGATCGTCGTCGCCCGCGAAGCTCTCGGCCATACCGACCACCTGCGCGATCCCGCCCGCCTCGACCTGCACCTTGTACGTCAGCTCGAGATCGAAGAGCGGATCGGACGTCCCGCGCTGGCTCATCCGGCCGTCGCCGAGCATGTCGATCAGCTGGCCCGCGTGTCCCTGGCCGGTGACGATCATCACCTCCTCGACCCCGGCGAGCTGGAGCAGCTGAAGCGGGTAATAGATCATCGGCCACGCGCCGACGGGCAGCAGGTGCTTGTTGACGACGCGCGTCAGCTCGCCCAGCCGCGTCGCCTCGCCGCCCGCCGCGATCAGTCCCTTCGCCCTCATGCCGTCGACGATGCTACTGCGGGAGCCGCCAGGGGCGTTCGCGCCAGGAGCCAGAACGAGGCCTCGACGGCCGGCCCGATCCCGACCGCGAAGACGAGCGTGCCGATCCCGACCGTGCCGCCGAGGAGGAAGCCGACGACGAGCGCGGCGACCTCGAGCCCCGTCCGGGCGGCGCCGAGCCGGACGCCGAGGCGCCGCGACGTGACGAGCATCAACGAGTCGCGGGGCCCGGCGCCGAGCGAGGCGCAGATGTAGAAGGCCGAGCCGACGCCGAAGCAGACGAGTGCGACGGCGACCAGCGCGATCCGGACGGCGAGGGACTGCTCAGAGAGGGCCTGGACGGGTTCGAGCGAGGTCAGGACGATCACGAAGGAACCGACGAGGACCGCGTTCAGGAGCGTCCCCAGCCCGATCCCGGCGCGCAGCCGCCACACGAGCACGAGCACGACCACGGAGACGAACAGGTTCGCGGCGCCGAAGGAGATCCCGAGCTGCTCGGCGAGACCCTGGTGGAGCACGTCCCACGGCGGCAGCCCGAGCTCGGACTCGAGGAAGCAGACGATCCCGCACGAGCAGAGGAAGAGCCCCGCCACGAGCCAGACGAGACGCGAGGCGAAGCCGCCGTAGAGGGCAGGTGGCGCGAGCACGCCCGTGAACGTAGCTGCGCGCCGGCGGCTAGCGGGCGCGGATGGTCGCGCTGTAGGCGCGATCCTGGGGCGAGTAGATCCGGATGCTCGCGCCGGCCGGAGCCGCCACGGCCGTGCTGAAGAAGCCGCGCGCGCTCGTCCGCCGTGTCGGGCCGCTGAACCGCCACGCACCGCCCGCACGCACCTGGACGCGATACGACTGGACGCCGCCGCCCGGCCGGACCTGGCCCCAGAGGACGAGCTTGCCGCCGCTCCTCCCGACCTGTGCGGTCGGGAGCGGGAAGGCGAGAGCTGCGAGCTTCGGGCGTCCGGCGATGTTGAAGAGACCGCTCTGGAAGCGGCTCGCCTCCGGCTCGTCCTTGACGAGGTAGTGGATCAGCATGTCGACGCGGGCGGCCTTGTGGGCGCGGAGGCCCGACTGGCCGATCAGCTCGGCCTGGCGCTGCTGCGTGACGCCGTAGGCGCCGGTCTGGTAGCCGTATTCGGTCAGCCAGATCCGCTTGGGGCCGAAGGCGCGGCCGACGTGCGCGATCAGCTTCTCGAGCGTCGCCATCGTGATCGTCTCGCAGTGCGCGCAGCCGCCCGTGAAGGGCGTCTCGCGGCTGCTGGACGGATAGGGATGGTGCGCGTAGGCGTCGAGGCGCGCGCGCGCGTTGCGCATCCCGCGGATCCACTTGACCGGCGAGACGCCGCCGCTCGAGCCGCGCGGCGCGGTGACGCCGCCGGCGACCTTGGCCCCGGGGATCACGGCGTGGATCGCTGCGTAGCCCGGATTGAGGATCAGGCGGACGTAGGTGCTGGGCGAGGTCGGGCGGAGCCAGCGCGCCTGGTTCGGCTCGTTCCACATCAGCCACTGCTTCACCCAGCGGTAGCGCGAGGCAGCGGCGCGGGCGAAGCCGGCGAACGACGAAGCGCCTGGAGCGAAGTTCGGCTTCCGACCGCCGTTCGCCCATCCGGGCGAGCCGACGATCCCGACCACGGCCGGGATGCCGCGGCTGCGGAGACCCTGGAGCACGGAGTCGCTCTCCTCCCAGTCGTACTCGCCCTTCGTCGGCTCGATCTTGTCCCAGTGCAGGTTGAAGCGGACGACGTCGACGCCGAGACGCTCCAGCCGGTCGAGACGCGCGTCGAGGGTGCCGCCGCCGTGGACGAGCCAGGCGTCGTCCTGGATCCCGAAGCGGACGTTCGGCGACGCGTCGGCCGACGGGGCGGAGACGCCGAGAAGCGCGCAGGCAAAGACAGCGGCGAGGGGAGATCCCATTCCAGGCGGGTTCCCGGCCGTGCCGCTTCCGACACATCAGGATCCTGTTAACGGTCGCGGCGGCGCGCTTTGCGTGCCTTCACGCCCGGCGTGTGGCGCACGGCCGCAAACCAGACGTAGACGGCGAAAGCGAGCGCGGCGCCGAGCAACTTCAGGATCCGCCGCACGGGAGGCATAGGTTCGATCGTAACGCGCGGGGTAACGTCTCCCCGACATGGCGCGCCGCGACATCGACCGCCTGCAGGGGGAGATCGAGGAGCTCTTCGCCGACCTCTGGCAGGTTCCCCGTTTCGCCGGGATGCGGCACGGCTTCCGGCCTGCCGTCGACTGCTTCTTCACGGAAGACCCGCCCGAGCTCGTCGTCGTGGTCGAGCTGGCGGGCATCGATCCCGGCTCGATCGAGCTGTCCGTCGACGAGCGCTCGCTGACGGTCTCCGGGAGCCGCCCGCGGCCGCGCGTGCCGGGGCAGGTGTACCAGCAGGCCGAGATCGAATACGGGCGGTTCGAGCGCCGGATCCCGCTTGGCCAGGACATCGACGCGGCGGCGGCCAGCGCCGCCTACGAGGCCGGGATGCTGCGGATCACGCTCCCGATCGCCACTCGCGCGGCCGCCGCCGGTTCGGCCGTCGTCATCGTCGTCCGCGGGCCGGCATGAGCGCGAGCGCCTCCGACCGCCTGCGGCTGCCGGTGCTGCCGCTGAAGGAGACCGTCGTCTTCCCGGAGTCGATGACGCCGCTCGCCGTCGGCCAGGAGCGCTCGGTGAAGCTGATCGACGACGTCGTCTCGGGCGAGCGGATGCTGGCGCTCTTCACGGTCGAGAACGAGGAAGCCGACCCGCCGCAGTGGGACGACCTCTACCGCGTGGGAACCGTGGCTGTCGTCCACAAGATGATCAAGGTCCCCGACGGGACCCTGCGGATCCTCGTCCAGGGCGTCCAGCGAGTCCGGCTGGTCGAGCCGGTGCAGGAAGAGCCATATCTCGTCGCCGAGGTCGAGGACCTGCCCGAGGTCGTCCCGGAATCGCCCGAGGTCGAGGCGCTGACCCGAACCGTGCAGCAGCAGTTCGCCCAGATCATCGGCATGACCCCGTACCTGCCGGAGGAGCTGGAGCTCGCCGCCGCGAACGTCGACGACCCGACGGCGCTGACCCACCTGATCGCCTCGACGCTGCGCCTGAAGACCGCGGAGCGCCAGGAGCTGCTCGAGACGGCCGACGTCGAGGAGCGGCTGCGCCGGATCGCGGCGATCCTCGGGCGCGAGGTCGAGATGTCGGAGCTCGGCTCGAAGATCCAGTCGCAGGTCGCGAGCGAGATCGGCAAGAGCCAGCGCGAGTTCTTCCTCCGCCAGCAGCTGAAGGCGATCCAGGAGGAGCTGGGCGAGGTCGACGACCAGCAGGCCGAGATCAACGAGCTGCTCGAGCAGATTGAGTCCAAGGACCTGCCCGAGCACGTCACCAAGGTCACGGCGCGCGAGGTGGGCCGGCTCGAGCGCCTCCCGCCGGCGGCGGCCGAGTACGGCGTCATCCGCACCTACCTCGACTGGATCCTCTCGCTCCCGTGGGGGACCGTGACGGAGGACAACCTCGACCTCGACCACGCGCAGCAGATCCTGGACGAGGATCACTTCGACCTCGAGAAGGTGAAGGAGCGGATCATCGAGCACCTCGCGGTCTCGAAGCTGAAGAACGACCTGTCCGGCCCGATCCTCTGCTTCGTCGGGCCGCCGGGCGTCGGCAAGACGTCGCTCGGACAGTCGATCGCGCGCGCGCTCGGCCGCAAGTTCGCCCGGATCTCGGTCGGCGGCGTCCGCGACGAGTCGGAGATCAGAGGGCACCGGCGCACCTACATCGGCGCCATGCCCGGGACGATCATCCGCGCGATCCGGGACGCCGAGTCGTCGAACCCGGTCTTCCTGATCGACGAGATCGACAAGATGGGCGCCGACTTCCGCGGCGACCCGGCCTCGGCGATGCTCGAGGTGCTCGACCCGGAGCAGCACTCGAGCTTCCGCGACCACTACCTCGACCTCCCGTACGACCTCTCGAAGGTGCTGTTCATCTGCACCGCGAACACGGTCGACACGATCCCAGGCCCCCTGCTCGACCGGATGGACGTGATCCAGCTATCCGGCTACACGCACGAGGAGAAGCTCGGCATCGCCAAGCGCTACCTCGTCCCGAAGCAGCTCGCGGCGCACGGGTTGAAGAAGAGCCGGCTCGCGATCCCGGACAAGTCGCTCAGGCTCGTGATCGCGGAGTACACGCGCGAGGCGGGCGTCCGCAACCTCGACCGGCAGATCGCCGCGCTCTGCCGCAAGGCGGCGACGCTCGTCGCGACGGGGAGCACCGGCAGGCTGCGAGTCGACGAGGTGCGCGTGCGCGAGTGGCTCGGCGCGCGCAGGTTCTCGGCCGACGCCCGCAAGCGCACGGCCGATCCGGGAGTGGCGACGGGGCTCGCCTACACGGCGGTCGGCGGCGACGTCCTCTTCATCGAGGCGACGGCGTACCCGGGCAAGGGGAAGCTGACGATCACGGGCCAGCTGGGCGTGGTGATGCAGGAGTCGGCGCAGGCGGCCCTGTCGTGGGTCCGCTCGCACGCGGCCGGGCTCGGTCTCGCGGCCGAGTGGTTCTCGGCCAACGACGTCCACGTCCACGTTCCCGCCGGCGCGGTGCCGAAGGACGGCCCGTCCGCGGGCGTGACGATGGCGACCGCGATCGTCTCCCTCGTCCGCGGCATCCCCGTCGACGACGACGTCGGGATGACCGGCGAGATCACGTTGACGGGACAGGTGCTGCCGATCGGCGGCGTGCGCGAGAAGGTGCTGGCGGCCGAGCGCGCCGGGCTGACGAGGGTGATCCTCCCGCTCGAGAACGCGCCGGACCTCGACGACCTCCCGGCCGAGACCCGCGCCGAGCTCGAGTTCGTCCTCGTCGACCACGTCGAGGAGGTGTTCGAGGAAGCATTCCGCGGCAAGCCCGGCAGGCGGCGGCCTGGACATGCGACGCTGCACCGGCAGGCGGCGGCCTCGCGCAGGTAGCCGCAGTTTGCAAGGATCGACGTACGGCAAGACTGATCCGGCGACCACGAAAAGGAAAGGACGGGCCGGATGGCCAAGACCAAGGAAAGGCTCTACGAGACCGCGGACACGATGAAGCCCTATGTCGACCGCGCTCTGCACGACGACGAGTTGCACGACAACCTGAAGGAAGCGTTCAAGGCGGCTCGGGACGTCTACGCCGAGT
>DASQKK010000060.1:0-2333 GCA_035630545.1 Gaiellaceae bacterium | reverse complement strand
TCGCCCGCCGAGGCGGTCGAGCTCCTGAAGGGGCTGCCCGACGCCAAGTTCGACGAGACGGTCGAGGCGCATTTCCGCCTCGGCCTGAACGTCCGCCACGCCGACCAGCAGCTCCGCGGCACGCTGATGCTCCCGCACGGGACCGGCAAGTCCGTCCGCGTCGCCGTCTTTGCCGAGGGCGACAAGGCCCGCGAGGCCGAGGAGGCCGGGGCCGACGTCGTCGGCGCCGCCGATCTCGCCGCGAAGATCGAGGGCGGGTTCACCGACTTCGACGTCGCGATCGCGACCCCCGACCAGATGGGCAACGTCGGCAAGCTCGGGCGCGTGCTCGGCCCGCGCGGCCTGATGCCGAACCCGAAGACCGGCACGGTCACCTTCGACGTCGCCAAGGCGGTCACCGACGCCAAGGGCGGCAAGCTCGAGTACCGGACCGACCGTGGCGCCAACGTCCACGTCTCGATCGGGAAGAAGAGCTTCGACGCGAAGAGCCTGCTCGAGAACTACGCGACCCTGATCGAGGAGATCGTCCGGGCGAAGCCAGCGTCGGCCAAGGGCCGCTACATCCAGCAGATCACGATCACGACGACGATGGGCCCCGGTGTCCGCGTCGATCCGGCGCGGGTCCGTGGGATCGTCGACGAGCTCGACTCCCGCCAGGAGGCCGTACCGGCCTAGGTTTTCCGTCCACAGCCCGTCGCCGAAGAAAGGAGGCAGCCGGTACCGCCGGCAGAGGCCCTCCCGAGGTGGCGCTCAGAAGGTGCACCCTGCCTCTTCCGAGCCCGCCTCCGTGCGGGCTCGACCGTTTCAGAGGAGGTGAGAGATGCAGAAGAGTGAGAAGGAACGAGTCGTCGCAGAGCTGACCGAGCGGCTGCGCACGTCGGAGACGCTGATCGTCGCCGATTACCGCGGCCTCACGAATGCCGAGATCGAGGGCCTGCGCTCGAAGCTGATCGAGCACGGCGCCCGCTTCGCGGTCGTCAAGAACACGCTCACCCGCCGCGCGGCCGAGGCTGCGGGGGCGGAGGCGCTGCTCGCGCTGCTCGAGGGCCCGTCGGCGATCGCGTTCGTCGAGTCCGACGGCGACCCGGCCGCGGTCGCGAAGGCGCTCCGCGACGCAGCCACGAGCACGAAGATCCTGGCGATCCGCGGGGGCGTGCTCGAGGGCGTCGCGATGTCGGCCGACGAGGTCGAGAGCCTCGCCAAGCTGCCGCCGGTCGATGTGCTGCGCGCGCAGCTCGTTGGGGCGATCGTCTCGCCGCTGACCACCGTCGTCGCGCTCGTCGCCGCGCCGCTGCGGGACCTCGTCGGGCTGATCGACGCCCGGATCGAGCAGCTGCAGGAGCAGGGCGACACATCCGAGGCCGCGCCGGCCCCGGACGCCGAGGCCGAGCCCGCGACCGAGGAGCCGGCCGCGGAGCCCGAGCCCGAGGCAGAGGCGACCGCAGAGCCGAAAACCACAGAAGAGACCACTGACACCGACCAGAACAGTGCTCCGCAGCCGGAGGCTGCGGACGAGGAGGAGCAGGAGTAATGGCAACGGATACCGCGAAGGTGCTCGAGACGCTCGGCAAGATGACCGTGCTCGAGCTCGTCGAGCTGAAGAAGGCGATCGAGGACGAGTGGGGCGTCACTGCCGCCGCTCCGATGGCGGTCGCGGCCCCCGGCGCTGCGGCGGCGGGCGACGGTGGCGCTCCGGCGGAGGAGAAGACCGCCTTCGACGTCGTCATCACGGCGGCAGGCGACAAGAAGATCCAGGTGATCAAGGTCGTCCGCGCCGTCACCGGCCTCGGCCTCAAGGAGGCGAAGGACCTCGTCGACGGCGCGCCCGGCACCGTCAAGGAGGGCGTCAACCAGGAGGAGGCCGACTCGGTCAAGGCGCAGCTGGAGGAGGCCGGCGCCGCCGTCGAGCTGAAGTAAGTACCGCTGCGTGCACTTTGTGCGTTGTAAGTAGGGGTCACCGCCGAGGGCGCCGATTGGCGCCCTCGGCTCGTTCTTGGCACGTCTGGTATCCTGGGCGAACGATTCGGCCCCGCCGCGGCTCACGCTTGCGGAGAGGGGCCTGCGTTCGCTACCCTTCTGGGTTGCGCCGCCGATCGCCGTTCCGCCCTGCCCACTGAAGAATTCGCTCGTAGCTATAAGGGAGGCTGTTACCACTTGAGCAGCACCGCTGTCGCGCCCCGTGCGCGCAAGAGCTTTTCACGCCTGAAGCACGTCCTCGACCTCCCCAACCTGATCGACATCCAAAAGGCGTCGTTCGAATGGTTCAAGAACGAGGGCCTGCGCGAGACGATCTCGGACATCTCGCCGATCGAGGACTACACCGGCACGCTGGC
>DASQKK010000059.1:0-13993 GCA_035630545.1 Gaiellaceae bacterium | reverse complement strand
ACTGGGAAGGCGAAGAGCCGCCCGAAGCCTGACTCGCCTGGCCAGCGTTCGGGAATGTCCCGTGAGCGCATCACACGTGGAAGATCGAGTCGTGGTCGATGCTGATCTCGCTTCCATGACCGCTGAAACCGGAACTCGTTTCGAGAGCGCATCATCTTCCGGCTGTCGACCTGCACGGCACCGCGCGGCATCGAGAAGTTTGAGATGAGAAGGACGCGCGCCTCGTCCTCGGCGCGGTTCATCACCTGATGCGCGCCTGCTTCCCCGCTGGGGAACTGGATGCAATTGCCCGGCTTCAACTCCCGTTCACCTTGCGGTGTCCGCAGCGAAAGTCGCGGTGACGTTCGTCAGTCGGGCCGGACGAGTGGCGCAAGCCCCGCGTTTCTACGAGGTGCGCGTGCCTCCTTCCATCGGACCGTACAGCGCGCGGGGGCGCGCGCCCCCACCTGTCGGCGGCGAAGCCCGAAGGGAGCGGCACCGCAAGCGCGGTGCCGCTCCCATGACGCGGGACTACCCGAAGATGAAGTCGTTCGCGAGCTGCGTGTCGACCCGGTAGCCGAACCCGGCGCCGTTGCAGTTGTTGTTGAGCACGAACGAGTTGACGGCGACGATGTAGCCGTCCTCGCTGATGACCGGGCCGCCGGAGTCACCGAAGCAGGTGCCGCCGGAGCCGCCGTGGCCCTGGCCCGGGTTGTTCGAGTAGTGCAGGCTCCAGCCGCCCGAGAGCGCGCTGGTGAGGTTCACGAAGCTGACCGTGCCGACCATCCGCTGCTTGAGCGCGGACTCGACGGGCTTGACCGACTGAAGGCCGTAGCCGACGACGGTGAACTCGACGTTCCCCTGTCCCTGCGGGGCGTCGGCGGCCAGCTCGTCCAGGTAGCCCACGGGCGCGACCTCGCCGTACGTCGTCGGCTGGTACGTCCCGGCGACCCACTGGGTGATGTGCACCAGGCCGAGGTCGTACGTCTGCGGGATCGTCAGCTGGCCCGTCCAGCCCGACAGCGCCTCAGGCGTACCCACGGCGGAATAGCCGCCGCATGGGTAGCCGTCGACCCCCTCGCAGAGATCCTCCGCTCCAGCGGCGAGGTTCGCCAGATACTGCGGGTCGGTCACGATGATGTCGTCACCCTCGGTGAACCAGATGCGGATCGAGGCGACCGGGTCGCCACCCTCCGCCGACGGGTCGCTGACGCAGTGGCCCGCGGTCAGGAACAGATTCCGCTCGATCAGCGAACCGGTGCAGCGCCAGAGCGGATTCCCGTCCTCGTCGACGGCGACCATCAAGCCGACCCACGGATATGCATTGGCCGCGTCCGGTGTCCCGAACTTGACCGCCGTGGCAGGCGAAGCGGCGATACCCGCCACAGCCACGGACGCAATCAGCGTCAGCAGCGCAAGAAGCCTCTTCACGATCTCCCCCTTGTTAGATCACAGTAGTAGCGGTCGAGGAGGGTAACAGACACATTTACAAGCCGTGTTTCGCACGACGTAGACTCCGCGCTTCTGGGACTCGACAGGGGAGGAACTTCATGACCAGAACCATCGCGGCCTCGGTCGCTGTGCTCGCTCTGGTGTTCGCCGGGCTGGCCGGCGCCGTCGTCTTCGGCGAGCCGGACGGCGAGCGGCATCCGAACGTCGGTGCGCTGCTCGCGCCGCAGGCGTACTCGGACGGGACGTGGGCGTCCTGCTCGGGGACGCTGATCTCGCCGACGGTGTTCCTGACCGCTGCGCACTGCGACTGGGGCGTTCCTCGCCTCGCGGTGACCTTCGACTCGGTCTACGACGCCGACTCGGGCACGGAGTACTGGGGTACGTGGCACGCCGACCCGCTGTACAGCGGCGCTCAGAACGACCCGCACGACATCGCGGTCGTCGTCTTCGACCAACCGGTGAGCGGGATCACGCCGGCACGGCTGCCCGCCGCCGGATCGCTTGCGAACCTGCCGAGCAGCCAGGGCTTCACGTCGGTCGGGTACGGCGCGCAGGCCGTGACCGTCGACCACGGTCCGACGTTCCACTACGCGGACGTCCGCTACGTCGGGACGAGCAACAGGCTGTTCGCCACCAACAAGGCCTGGCTGCGCATCTCGATGAACGCGACGCTCGGCGACGCCGGCACCTGCTACGGCGACTCCGGCGGCCCGAACTTCCTGGGGGCAGGCTCGACCGAGACGGACATCGTCGCCGCGACGACGATCACCGGCGACTTCATGTGCCGGGCGACGAACGTCGTCTACCGGCTCGACACGGCCTCGGCACGAAACTTCCTCGGGCAGTTCGTGCCGCTTCCGTAGAGCGGCGGGCTCGGTCGCGTCCCTCCGGCGACGCGACCGAGCCTCCGATCGGAGCAGCAGGGTTCCACGGTCGCACCCCTAAAGCTAGAGCGTGTCCGAGCAGGCGACCGACGCGACCGACGCCACCCGCCGCACCAGGCTGGCGAACGAGCGCACGTTCCTGGCGTGGTGGCGAACCGGCCTGACCGCGCTCGCGGTCGGGTTCGGAGCCGGGAGGCTCGTGCCGGAGCTGGCGGGAGGGTCGAACTGGCCGTTCGAGGTGATCGGCGTCGGTTTCACGGTCGCCGGCGTCTCGTTGATGGGCTACGGCTACGTGAGGCATCGAGCCGTCGAGCGCGAGCTCTCACACGGCGGCTACGCGAGCCTGCCGGATCGTGTCGCGCTGGTCTTCGCGGCCGTGGGCGCGGTGCTCGGCGTCGCAACCGCTCTGCTCCTGATCGCCAATCCGGGCTGATCGGCGGCCGGAGCGCCTAGCGACCGCGCGGGTCGAGGCGCTCGACATACTCGCCGGCCTCACCCGACTTGCGCACGATCCAGTAGGACTCCTCCCGGGCGACGACGTCCTCGACCTCCGGCGTGTAGTGGAGAGGGAGCACGACGAACTGCTTCGGGTCCGAGCGGATGGCTTCGTACGCCCGCAGCGACACCTGTACGCGGAACGTGCAGTCGGCGTTGGCGCACTCGCAGACGAACTCGTACGGGACATCCGGGCCGAGCTGGTGTGCCACGGCTTCGACGCGCTCGTTGACCTCCCGGAAGAGTGCCTCGTTCTGCGCCAGCCGGCGTTCGCGCTCGTCCACGTCCGGCAGGGTAGACGACGCCCTCGGATCTCGAACAGAATCCGCACAGGACGGCCATCGGCTTCATCTGCCGTCGGCACGATAGGCGCGTGAGAGGGAGTCCCTCCAGTCGCTGCGTTCGCCCTCTGCGCCGCGCTGCTCGCCGGGCGTCGTCATCGCCGGCGCAGGCCGCGCCAGGCCGCGGGGGAGCGGGGCCTGGCGCGTCACCACCGATCAACGTCTGCGTGAGCGCGGATCCGTAACTCTCGGGGACGATTCGACTTCGTTCTGGAGGACGATCAGGAGGTAGGTTCTGGCTGATGGCACCCGAGCGGCCCCATGTCGACAAGCCCGAGGGCGACGTCCCCTTCGAGCTCGGGATCGAGGACATCACTGTCGGCGACGGCGCCGAGGCTGCGGCCGGCACGAAGGTCTCGGTCCACTACGTCGGCGTCGCCTTCTCCACGGGCGAGGAGTTCGACGCGTCCTGGAACCGGGGCCAGCCGTTCGAGTTCAAGCTCGGCAAAGGCCAGGTCATCCCCGGCTGGGACGCCGGTGTCGCGGGGATGAAGGTCGGCGGCCGCCGCAAGCTGACGATCCCTTCCGCGATGGCCTACGGCGCGCGCGGCGCCGGGAACGCGATCGCTCCGCACGAGCCGCTCGTGTTCGTGGTCGACCTGCTCTCGGTCGACTGAGCTAGGGCGTTGCCGTCATGGCCGGCTCGGTGGGCTCGGTCGGCTCGGCCAGGCTGACCGCCCGATCGGCCGCGGCCCCCTCGTGCCGGCTCCGGAAGAGGAACGGAACGGCGCACAGCTGGAAGAGCGCGCCGAAGGCGAACGACGTGCCGTAGCTCGTCGCGTCGGCCGCCTTGCCCAGGACGGGCTGGATCACGACGCCGCCGCTCGAGCCCATCAGCGAGTCGAACGAGAGGACGGTCGCTCGCTGCTGCGACGGGATCATGTCGTTCAGGTAGGCCTGGCGGATCGGCATGTTCGCCGCGAACACGAGACCCCAGACGACGAGCAGCGCGAGCGCGAGCCAGAACGAGCCGACCAGCGCGAGCAGCGCCAGGATCGTCGCGCTCGTGATCGCGCCCAGGATCAGCGAGGTCGTGCGCTTGTCGAACAGCGCCCGGATTCTCGGCGCCGCCCAGCCGCCGAGGATCTGCGAGCCGGCGACGATCGCCGCCGCGAGGCCCGCGACCGAGTAGGCGTTCGGGTCGCCGTAGAGGTCGAGCAGATAGGGCTGCAGCGCGTAGAAGGTGTAGATGCCGACGCCGGCCGTGAACGGCGCGGCCAGCATCATCCAGCGGACGGGCGGGCTCTTCAGGCCGTACTCGAGCGACGCGTCGAAGACCGCCTTCGTCGCCTTCAGCGGGCTCTCCGAGGGTGCAGGCGTGAAGCCGAGGTCGTGCATCAGCCGCCACGCCACCCCGAACATGACGAGCAGCACGCCGACGCGGAGCAGGAAGGGCACGCCGAGCGAGGTCGCCTGCGCGATCACGCCGCCGGCGACCGAGCCGCCGAGCATTGCGACGCCGCCGACGATCTGGCCGCGGCCGAGCACCGTCTCGAGCCCGCCCTCGTAGTCTGCGTCCTGGAGTGCATCGACGAGCCACGCCTCGACCGCGCCGGAGAAGAAGGTGAAGCCGAGCCCGAGCAGCATCGAGACGATCGCCCACTGCCAGAAGGACGCCTCGATCACCCAGAGCAGGTAATAGAGGAGCGTTGAGCCCGCGAGCGTGATCGTGCCGAGCAGATACGACACGCGCCGCCCCCAGGTGTCGGCGACGATGCCCGTGGGGATCTCGAAGACCATCATCCCCGCGGTGAAGAAGGCGTTGGCCGCGAACGCCTCCAGGTTCGAGAGGCCCGCGTCGAGGAGGAAGAGGGTGTTGATGCCCCAGATGAACGAGGCCGCCAGGGTGTTACCGAGCAGGAGCGTGAAGTACGTGCGCTGGATCCCCCTGGCTCGGTCGTTCATCGGAGTGTTGTAACGCCCGGCGGCGCGGATTCCTGCCCCGCTACGAGGAGAGCGCCGTCCGCTCGGCGTCCGCCAGCGGCCGTGCGGCGCCGCCCTTGCCGTCGATCACGACGACGGTGAGCTCGAGCTCGGTCGCGACCCGGCCGTCGGGCGCGCTCAGCGTCACCGCGGCCGTGAGGCTGGTCGTGCCCAGCCTGACGAGCTCGGCCGAGCCGACGGCGACGCGGTCGTCGAGGCGCAGCTCGCCGCGGTAGTCGATCGTCGTCCGCCGCGCGACGTAGTCCCAGATCGTGCCGGGGTCGCGGCCGAGCTTCGTCCGGAACCAGTCGTCGAGCACCTCCTCGGCGTAGGTGAGGTAGACGGCCTGGTTGACGTGGCCGTAGGAGTCGAGATCGCGCCAGCGAATCTCGATGCGTTTCTCGTGCGGCACCTCGCGATCCTCCCACGCCGTGGGTACGAGTGACCGCGAGTACGATCAGTGGATCGGGGCGTGGCGCAGCCTGGTAGCGCGCTCGCTTTGGGAGCGAGAAGTCGCCGGTTCGAATCCGGCCGCCCCGACCTATTTGGCGCAAGAACGGCATCCGCGGGAGCGGATGCCGTTCGCGCGAAAACCCCTGAAGAGGGCCTGCTTCGCGGGCCCTGAAAGGCGCTGTGCCGTGGACGCTCTAGCTGCTGCTGCGGCGGTCGGTGCCCGAGCGGCGGTCGGTGCCCGAGCGCCGCTCCTCGGCGGCCGAGCGCGGCTCGCCGAGACTGGAGCGGCGGTCCTCGCCGGCGCGCCGGTCGCTGCCGGCGCGCCGCTCGGGATCCGGGCTCGAGCCCGGTTCCGAACCGGTGCCGAAGAGCGAGCCGAGCCATCTGCGGATGGCGTTCATGCCCGTGACGTTCGGCCTCAGGCCACGGCGTCCTGCTCGGCGAAGAAGCGCACGAAGAAGAACGCGAAGGCTGCGAAGAAGACGACCGCCTCCGCCCCCGCCATCGACACCCCCGCGATCTGCTGGTCGAGGATCGGCGAAAGCCCCCACAGCCGGGGGGCGTCGACGTAGAAATCGTAGATCGGCTCGGGTACGAGCGCCATCATCAGCCCGATCGGGCTTGCGAGCAGGAACGCCGCAAACACGTACGCTGCCTTCGCGCCCGCGCTCAGCTCGCCGTGGACGACCGGCCACCAGAGGACGAGCCCCGTGAGGAAGTAGAGGGCGTGCTCGAGGTGCAGGAGCGAGTGGGGGTGGCGGAGCGCGCCGTCGTAGACCCAGGGCAGGTGCCAGACGCCGTAGTTGACCGTCCAGACCGCAAGCGCCAGGAGCGGCGGCACCCGCGGAGCCAGCGCCGCCAGCGCGGGCGGGATCGCGAGCGCCACCAGCAGTGGCGCCCACTCGGCGAGGACGACGTTCTGGATCAGGTGCACCGAGAGGAGGTAATTGAGCGAGATCGTCTCGATCGGCGTGATCGTCACGGCGAGCAGCAGCGCCATCGCGGCGAACCAGCAGGCGATCCGCCACCCCGGGGCTGGGGTGCGCCGCAGGGCGAAGAGGTAGGCCGCTGTCATGGCCGGGACGAGGAGCAGGGCCTCGGGGTTCCACGACCACGCATAGGGATCCACCCGGCTACGCTACGTGACCCGCGCGGGTGTAGCTCAATGGTAGAGCCCTAGCCTTCCAAGCTAGTTACGAGGGTTCGATTCCCTCCACCCGCTCTCTCCGATGCACGCATCGATGACGACCACGAAGGGTACGGCCGAGGACATGGTCGCACTCGCCAGCATGGCCGGCGAGACCATGGTCGAGTGGCTCCGCGACATCGAGGGCTTCCAGGGGCTGCTGATGCTCAGCAGCGACGAGACAGGCCTGACGCACGTGATCTCGTTCTGGGAGAGCAAGGAGATCGCCGAGCGGAGCCGCGTCGCCCGGCTGAAGCTGCGCGACCGGATCACGGCCACGGTCAGCGTCGAGGTGCAGGAGACCGAGCCCTACGAGGTCTCGTTCGCCGACCTCGGCGCCTTCGGGGACGCAGCGCCGCCGAGCTGAGCGTCGTCCGCGGCGCTCCGTAGGCTCCGGCGAATGGAGGAGCGTCTTGTCCGCTTCCGCCCGCGGGCAGTCCTCATCGTGCTGGGGATCATCCTCGCGGGCGTCGTCCTGATCGAGATCATCCGGGCGGCGCAGGGGATCCTGATCTGGATCTTCGTGGCGATCTTCCTGGCCCTGGCGCTGAACCCCGCGGTCGACGCGGTTCAGCGGCGCGGCATCGCGCGGCGCGGGCTCGCCGTCGGGATCGTGTTCGTCAGCGCGATTCTCGTCATCGCCGCGATCGCGGCGACGATCATCCCGACGCTCGTCTCCCAGGTGAACGACTTCGTCGACGCGGTTCCCGGTTACGTCGAAGACCTGACCGCGGGGCGGGGCAAGCTCGGCTTCCTCGAGCGCGAGTACCAGATCACCGAACGAGTACGGGAGGCGCTCGGTGACGGCGGCGCGTCCAAGCTGCTCGGGTTCTCCGGGACGGCCCTGGCTGTGACGAAGGGCGTCGTCACGGCGGTGGTCGCGACGGTGACGATCGCCTTCCTGACCTTCTTCATGCTGCTCGAGGGGCCTGCGTGGGTGGAGCGCTTCTACAGCCTGCTGCCCGCCGAGCAGCAGCCGCGCTGGCGCAAGATCGGGCAGGACATCTACCGGACGATCGGAGGCTACGTGACCGGCAACCTCGCGATCAGCCTGATCGCCGGCGTCGTCTCGACCGCCGTCCTGCTCGCACTCGACGTCCCCTTCGCGGTTGCGCTCGGGCTCCTCGTCGCGATCCTCGACCTGATCCCGCTCGCGGGCGCGACGATCGCGGCGATCCTCGTGACGACGGTCGCGTTCCTCGACGCGACCACCTCGGGCGTGATCGTGCTGATCTTCTTCATCCTCTACCAGCAGCTCGAGAACCACGTCCTGCAGCCGGTCGTGTACGGGAGGACCGTGCAGCTGTCGCCTCTGGCGGTGCTGATCGCGGTCCTGATCGGCGCCGAACTCGCCGGCGTCGTGGGGGCGCTGGCGGCGATCCCGGTCGCCGGCACGATCCAGGTGATCCTCCGCGACTGGCTCGAGCGACGCCGGGCGAAGGGCGGGCCTGCGGCCGAGCCGACCGCCGTCTAGCGCAGGAATACCGCTCCGAGAAGATAACTCGATCGGATGATCACAGCCCGCCGGCTGACGTCCGATTGACAGGGAGTGGGAGGGCACCGCACCCGGATCTCGATCCTCGCGCTCGCCGGCGCGCTGACGCTGCTGAGCGTCTTCGCGGCTGGCGCAGGCGCAGCATCGCAGCCCGTCCGCACGCTCGCCGCGGCCGACCAGCTCGAGACCCAGGTGCTCGCCGAGCTGAACGGGATCCGGCGGCGGCACGGCCTCACGCCCTTGCGGCTGTCACGGCCTCTCTCCACCGCCGCCGACGCGCACTCGCGCGCGATGGGCACATTCGGCTTCTTCGACCACGACTCGCGCGACGGCTCCGAGTTCTGGGAGCGCGTGCAGCGCTTCTACGGGCAGGACGGGTACAAGAGCTGGTCGGTCGGTGAGAACCTGCTCTGGTCGTCCGGCACGCTCACCGGCGCCGCGGCGCTCAAGCTCTGGATGGGGAGCCCCGGGCACCGCCGGAACATCCTCACCGCGCGCTGGCGCGAGATCGGCCTCTCCGCCCTCAGGGTCGGCTCGGCCCCGGGCGTCTACGGCGGCCACGACGTCGTCATCATCACGACCGATTTCGGCGTCCGCTCCTAGCCACCGACGGGGCTAGGCTGTCCGCCTGAGCGCCCGTAGCTCAGTGGACAGAGCGACGGACTTCTAATCCGTTGGTCGGAGGTTCGAATCCTCCCGGGCGCATGTCTTCCGTCGCATGCTCGGACGTCTGCGAGTGCAGACACCCGAGCGCGCAAACCCCTGAAGGCTGCTTTCGCAGTCTGTCTATGGTCCAGCCATGAAGACGATCGGGATCGTCAGCCCTGGCGCGATGGGGAGCGCCGTCGGTGCGGCCTATCGTGCGAGCGGCCGGCGCGTCGTCGCGACGGTCGCCGGCCGGAGCGAGCGGACGCAGGCTCTCGCCGCGCAGACGGGGCTCGAGCTCGTGCGCGACCTCGACGCAGTCGTCGCGTCAGCCGACCTCGTGCTCTCGATCGCACCGCCCGACCAGGCGCGGGCGATCGCCGCAAACCTCGTCGGTGCAGCGGCGCGCACGGGCGCCCGGCCGCTCGTCTCGGACTGGAACGCCGTCTCCCCGGCGGCCGCACGCGACCTCGGCGACGTCTTCGCGGACGGCGGACTCGAGCTCGTGGACGGGTCGATCTCGGGCGGGCCGCCGCGGGCCGACTACCGCACGCGCGTCTACCTCTCGGGAGCCAGGGCCGCCGAGCTCGCCGAGTCGGGACCGCCGTGGCTCGACCTGCGCGTCGTCGGCGCCGAGGTCGGCCTCGCGTCGGCGGTGAAGATGTGCACTGCCTCGGTCTACAAGGGGCAGACCGCTCTCCTCGCCCATGCGCTCGCGACCGCACAGGCGAACGGCGTCCTCGCGGAGGTGCTCGACGACCTCCGCGACTCCTTCCCGCGTCAGATCGAGCGCGCCGCGCGCCTCCTCGCAGTCTCGACGACGAAGGCGGGTCGCTATGTCGGCGAGATGCGCGAGATCGCCGCCACGCAGGCGAGTGCCGGGCTGACGCCGGCGCTGTTCGAGGCGATGGCCGAGGTGTACGCGCGGCTCGCCGAGACGGAGCTCGGGGCAGCCGCGCCCGAGTCGATTCCATCCGAGCCGGAGCTCGAGGACGTTCTCGAGCGGCTTGCGGATGCGGGCGAGAGGACTTGAACCTCCACGAGCCGAAGCCCACCGGGACCTAAACCCGGCGCGTCTGCCAGTTCCGCCACGCCCGCCTGAACGGACAGCATAGAGGTCGGTAGTCCAGGTTTTACCCACGGTTCACGATTCCGACCTATAACCAGTACAGGGGGACGAACCGAGGACGAACCGAGTGGGGGTAGCGTCGAGATCGTGGTCGAATCGGTGATGATGGCCCCGGGAGGAATCGAACCTCCGCACGCAGGTTCGAAGCCTGCCGCTCTATCCACTGAGCTACGGGGCCGCTCGCGGTCAGTATGCCCCACGTCCCGCCGCTATCCTGTGGGCGTCGAGGTGGCGGTAGCTCAGTTGGTAGAGCCCCGGGTTGTGGTCCCGGTGGTCGCGGGTTCGAGTCCCGTTCGCCACCCTCTGCGGGTTCCGGGGGAGAGCATCCGGTGAACAGGGAATACTCCGCCCCGCGATGAGATTCCCCTGGACCGTCGTTCGCGTCTCGAGCTTGTCGGCGGTCGCCGTCACCGCCGGCTACCTCTGGTACGGCGCCCTCGACGAGCCGGATCGGATCAGCCGCGTCCTGCCGCCGGATGCACTCACGGAGCCCTCGCGGCCGCCCGTGATCTACGTGCCCGATCCGGTCGAGACGCCTGTGCGGATCGAGCCGTTCGCGCCAGCCCGTCGCGCCGGAGGCGCTCCGCGCTCGACCGCCGACCGCCTGGTCGTTGCGGCGACCCCGCCCGCGTCGGTGTCGCCGACCGCGCCGAGCTCCCCGACCGCGCGGCCCGCGACGCCCGCAGCGCCGAAGCCGGCCCCCAAGCCGACGCCGAAGCCCGCCCCCAAGCCCGCGCCGAAGCCGACTCCGACCCCGGCTCCGACGCCTGCCCCGACACCGACACCGACGCCGACCCCGACCCCCGGGCCGACGGGCGGCAGCCCGCAGCCGACACCGACTCCCACCCCGACGCCGGAACCGACGCCGGCGCCCACACCCCCTCAGCCCGGCCCGCCGACCCCGGTGCCGCCGGTGATCCCGCCGACGCCGACGGTGCCGACCACCCCGACTCCCACCCCGGAACCGACGCCGCCCTCGGCCTCGACCGACCGGCCCGGCTGGGGTCGCGGCGACGACAACCACGGGCACACCGGACCGCCGGGGCAGGACAGGGACAAGGAGAAGGAGAAGGAGAAGGGCAAGCAGAAGTAGGGCCGGGGCAGACTCAAGAGATGGGAGGCACGATGGCGCAGGAGCTCCAAATCGCCGGCGCGGGCTCGACGGCGAAGGTGCGGAACCCGATCGCGGTGGCAGTCCTCGTCGTGATCACGCTCGCGATCTACCTCGTCTTCTGGTGGTACTTCATCAATCGCGAGCTCGCCGACCTGGGTCGTGCGAAGGGGACGAGCGAGCTCGGCGACAGCCCGGGCAAGTCGACGCTCGCGCTCTTCCCGGGCGCGCTCCTGATCGTGCCGGCGATCTGGACGACGGTGACGACCTTCAAGCGGGTGCAGGCCGCGCAGCGCCTGACCGGGCAGACGCCGATCAACGGCTGGCTCGGGCTCGTGCTCTACCTCGTCATCTCGCCGGTCCTCTACGCGTACATGCAAAGTGGGCTCAACGGCGTCTGGAAGGCACAGGCGACGGAGAGCGCGCCGGCGGCGGCCTGACTCAGCGCACGAGCGACCGCATCCGCGCGACCGCGCGGCCGAGCCCGTCCTCGTCGAAGAGGTGGGGGACGCAGTTGAGGATCTCGTGCGCGGGGCCGTCGAGCTCGTCCGAGCCGGCGGCGGCGTTGACGGCGTAGCGGACGGGGATCTCGTGACAGACGACGAGGATCCGCTGCTCGTCGCGGGCGAGGAGCCGCTCGTACGCCTCGGCGTAGCGCAATGCCGCTGCGTCGAGGCTCTCGCCGCCCGGGAACGCGTCGCCGCGCCCGTGCCCGCGCTTCCAGGCGCGGTAGGCCTCGATCGTGTCGCCCTCGAGCTCGCCGACGTCGATGTCATCGAGCAGCGGCTCGACCTCGGCAGGCACGGCCCGCCCGGCGAGCGCGATCGCCGCCGTCTGCTGCGTGCGGCCGAAGCGGGTGTGGAGGCAGAGATCGAGCTCGATCCCGGCGAGCTGGACCGAGAGGGCAGCCGACTCGGCTTCGCCCTGCGCCGTCAGCCCGACACGAACGGCCGGATCGCCGTTGATGCGCTTGCTCGCGTTCAGCTCGGACTGGCCGTGGCGTACGAGGACGAAGAGGCGCACGGCATCTAGCCTATGTCGATGGCCAACGTGCTCTTCCTCTGCATCGGCAATGCCGGCCGCTCCCAGATGGCGCACGCGTTCCTCGAGCGCCGGGGCGGTCACGAAGTGCGCTCCGCGGGCAGCCGCGCCGAAGCGCACCTGCATCCGGAGGTGGTCGAGGCGATGCGCGAGATCGGGTACGACCTCTCCGGCCGGACGCCGCGGCAGCTCGAGCCCGAGGCGGACGCGGCCTGGGCGGACGTGGTCGTGACGATGGGCTGCGGTGACGTCTGCCCCGTCCTGCCGGGCAAGAGCTACGTTGACTGGGGTCTCGAGGATCCGGCCTGGATGTCGCTCGCACAGGTCCGGGAGCTGCGCGACGAGATCGAGCGGCGCGTTGCTGCGCTGGCCGGTGAGCTCGACTCAGCCCGCGCGGGCTCTGCTTGAATGGTCCAATGACGGCGCAGGTCGAGGAGCTCGGCGGCGACACAGTCCGTCTCAAGGTCGACGTGCCGGCGCACGACGTCCACCACGCGGTCGAGCACGCCACCTCCGACCTCGCGCAGTCGGTGAAGATCCCCGGCTTCCGGCCGGGGAAGGTGCCGGTACCGATCCTGACCCAACGGCTCGGCAAGGAGCGGATCATGGCCGAGGCGGTCGACAGCCACATCGGCGGCTGGTTTTGGAACGCCGCCGCCCGCGCGCGGATCCGCCCCGTCGCGCAGCCGCAGTACGACTACGAGCTCCCGACCGGCGACGGGGCCGACTGGCAGTTCACTGCGACCGTGCCCGTGCAGCCGAAGGTCGACGTGGTCGACTGGACCGAGCTCGAGGTCGGCAGACCCGACGGCGAGGTGCCGGAGGAGCTCGTCACCCAGGAGCTCGAGGCGCTGCGCGAGTCCGTCGCCGAGCTGGTGCCAGCCGGCGCGCGGCCGGCGCAGCAGGGCGACACGCTCGTCGTCGACATCGTCTCGCCCGAGGGCGAGGCGCAGCGCGACACGGTCGTCGAGCTCGGCTCGGGCCGGCTCGTCGACGAGGTCGAGGCGGCACTCGTCGGCGCCTCCCCCGGCGAGACGAAGAGCGTCGCGTACGAGCTCGCGGACGAGTCGACCTCGAACGTCGAGATCACCGTCAAGGAGATCAGCGAGAAGGTGCTGCCCGAGCTCGACGACGAGCTCGCCCGCTCGGCGAGCGAGTTCGACACGCTCGACGAGCTGCGCGCCGACATCGAGCAGCGGCTCCGCGAGGCCGTCGACGCGGAGATCGAGAACGCCTTCCGGGCCAACGCCGTCGATGCGCTCGTCGCCGCCTCGAAGGTGGCGCCGGCAGGCCCGCTCGTCGAGTCGCGTACGCGCGAACTGTTGACGGGCTTCATCCGCTCGCTCGAGCGCCGTGGGATCGCCCCCGAGACCTACCTGCAGCTGACCGGCCGCTCGGCCGAGGAGCTGACGAGCTCGATGCAGCTGGAGGCCGCGCTCTCGGTCGCGCGGGAGCTCGCGCTCGAGGCCGTCGCCGACAAGCTCGGCATCGAGATCTCCGACGACGAGGTCAAGGCGCTGATTCGCGAGCAGGCCGAAGCTGCGGGCGAGGATCCAGAGCAGGTGATCGAGGACCTCTGGCTGCACGGGCGCCAGGAGGATCTGCGCGAGGACCTGCGCCTCCGCGCGGCGCTCGACCGCATCGCGGCCGAGGTGAAGCCGATCCCGCTCGAGCAAGCCCAGGCGCGCGACGCGATCTGGACGCCCGACAAGGAATCGCCCGAGCAAGAGACAAAGTTGTGGACCCCAGGCAATTGATGTGACTCGCAAGGAGACTGCATGAGCCCGTTGATCCCGATGGTGATCGAGCAGACGTCGCGCGGCGAGCGCTCGTTCGACATCTACTCCCGCTTGCTGAAC
>DASQKK010000058.1:0-9958 GCA_035630545.1 Gaiellaceae bacterium | reverse complement strand
CAGCAGCGCGTCGACGTAGCCGCCGTGCTCGCCGTCGTGGCCGGTGACGGTGACGAAGTCGCAGTAGCCGCAGCGGTGCGCGCAGAACGGAAGGTGAACGTAGAGGTGGGCGGCACCAGGTCCAGCCCCCGGGATGGGGGTCGAAGGGCCCCCTTCTGGAACCGTACGCGCCGGGTCGTGACGCGGGTGTGACGTGGACGTGCCGGTTGCGTGCCGATTCTTCACCGTCACTTGCTCCGCTCGTCCAGGTTGAGAACGGCCAGGAATGCCTCCTGGGGAACCTCGACCCCGCCGACCTGCTTCATCCGCTTCTTGCCCTTCTTCTGCTTCTCGAGCAGCTTCCGCTTGCGGCTGATGTCGCCGCCGTAGCACTTGGCGAGCACATCCTTGCGGCGCGCCTTGACCGTCTCGCGGGCGATGATCCGAGCACCGATCGCCGCCTGAATCGCGACGTCGAACATCTGCCGCGGGATCTCCTTGCGCAACCGCTCGACGAGGAGCCGGCCGCGGTCGTAGGCGAAGTCGCGATGGACGATCAGCGAGAGGGCGTCGACCTGCTCGCCGCCGACGAGGACGTCGACGCGGACGACGTTGCCCGGCCGGAAGCCGGCGAGGTCGTAGTCGAAACTCGCATAGCCGCGCGTGCGCGACTTGAGCTGATCGTAGAAGTCGAGCACGATCTCCCCGAGCGGCAGCTCGTAGGTGAGGTGCACCCGCTCCTCCGAGAGGTACTCCATGTGGTCGAACTTGCCGCGGCGCTCGTTGTTGAGCTCCATGACGGCGCCGACGTACTCCTTCGGCACGATCACTGACGCACGGATGTAGGGCTCCTCGGCGGCCTCGATCTCGGCCGGCATCTCGGCCGGGTTGTGCACCTCGACCCAGCTGCCGTTCCGCTCCTGGACGCGGTAGGCGACGTTCGGCGCGGTCACGATCAGGTCGAGGTCGAACTCGCGCTCGAGCCGCTCGCGGACGATCTCCATGTGCAGGAGACCGAGGAAGCCGCAGCGGAAACCGAAGCCGAGCGCCTGCGACGTCTCCGGCTCGTAGAAGAGCGCGGCGTCGTTCAACTTCAGCCGCTCGAGCGCGTCGCGGAGCTCCGGGTACTCGTCCGAATCGGTCGGGAAGAGGCCGGCGAAGACCATCGGCTTCACCTCCTTGTAGCCCGGCAGCGGTTCGTCTGCGGGCCGCTTCTCGGCCGTCAGCGTGTCGCCGACGCGGAGCTTCGAGACGTCCTTGAGTCCTGTAATCACGTAACCCACCTCACCGGCGACGAGCGCTTTCACCGGCCGTCGCTCCGGGGAGAGGAAGCCGAGCTCCTCTGCCTCGAAGCGCGTACCCTGCGCCATCGCGCGCACGGCGTCGCGGGTCTCGAAGCGGCCGTCGACGACGCGGACGAAGGCGACGACGCCGCGGTACTGGTCGTACGACGAGTCGAAGATGAGCGCACGCGCGGGCGCGTCCGGATCACCGTCGGGCGGGGGGATCCGGTCGACGATCGCATCGAGCACCTCCTCGACCCCCTGGCCGGTCTTGGCCGAGATCCGGAGGACGTGATCCGGATCGTCGCCGATCAGGTCGGCGACCTCGGCCGCGGCCCCGTCGGGATCGGCCTGGGGCAGGTCGATCTTGTTCACGACCGGGACGATCTCGAGGTTGTTCTCGATCGCAAGGTACGCGTTCGCGAGCGTCTGCGCCTCGATCCCCTGCGCGGCGTCGACGACGAGCAGCGCCCCCTCACACGCCTGCAGCGACCGCGAGACCTCGTACGTGAAGTCGACGTGGCCGGGCGTGTCGATCAGGTTCAGCTGTTGGCCTTTCCAGAGCACACGCACCGCCTGCGCCTTGATCGTGATCCCACGCTCGCGCTCGAGCTCCATCGAGTCCAGCAGTTGCTCCTTCATATCGCGGTCGGCGACGGTGTCGGTCGCCTGGAGAATCCGGTCGGCCAGGGTCGACTTTCCATGGTCGATGTGGGCGATGATCGAGAAGTTGCGGATCTTGTCTTGGTCCATGCGCTATCAGCCTCGGCGGGAACGGCCTCGCAGGGAGAGTAGCGTCGCCAGCTCGCGCACCCGGAGCGCCCGGCACGCGGCCAGGTAGACGGCTCCGCCGGCAACGAGCGCCGCGCCGAGCGAGAGCAGCTGCGCGAGGAACGAGCGGCCGAGCGCTTCGTCCAGCCCTCGCCAGACGGCGTAGCTCGTGACGGCGAGCAGCGTCGAGGCGACCGTGACGAGGCAGAACGACCGCACCGTCTCCTTCAAGTCGAGGCTGCCGATCCGGCGGCGCAGCGCGAGGAGCAGCATCCCGACCCCGGCGATGTTCGAGAGCGAGATCGCGAACGGGATCCCCCACGTCCCGACGCGGTAGAAGACCGCGTAGAGCGCGACGTTGATGCCGAGGATTGCCAAGGCGATCGCCGTCGGGATCCATGGCTGCTGGAGGCTGAAGAAGCCTCGGTTCAGCATCAGCATCATCCCGTTGAAGGTGAGGCCGACCGAGAAGGCGGCGAGAGCACCAGCGACGACGGCCGTCTGACCGGGCTCGAACGCACCGCGCTGGTAGAGCAGGCGGACGATCGGCTCGGCGAGCACGATCGAGAACGCGCCGGCGGGCAGCAACAGGAAGTTGATCTGCCGCAACCCGAGCGTGATCGTGTTGCGCACGCCGGCCAGGTCGCCCCTGGTCGCGAGCCGGGCCAACGTCGGGAAGAGCACCGTCGCGACGGCGACCGAGAACATGCCCTGCGGGAGCATGTAGATGCGGAAGGCCTTGTCGATCGCGTTCGGTGAGATGAACGGGTCGATCCACTTCGAGGCCACGATCGTGCCGATGACGGCGTTGACATTGATCAGCCCGAGGCCGAGCGTGACGGGGATCATCAGAGTGAATACCTGCTTCACGGCCGGGTCGCGCACGTCGAGCGCAAGGCGCAGACGCCCGTCGAGCCCGCGCAGCCACGGCAGTGGCAGCAGCAGCTGGATCACAGTGCCGACGAGGATCGAGCCGGCGTAGACGTAGAGCTTCCCGGTCTCGGTGTCGGCCTGCGGGACGCCGAACACGAGCCCGACGATGATCGCGACGTTCCAGGCGACGGGCGTCAGCGCCGGGATCGAGAACTCGTCGTAGCTATTCAGGATCCCGGTGACGATCCCGAACATGCCGAGTAGGACGACGATCGGGAAGAGGATCTGCGAGAGCGTCACGGTCAGGTCGTCGTACGCGCCCGTGAGCGCCGGCATCAGCAGCGGCGCCACGAGGATGAAGAGCGCGGTGACGCCGCCGCCGATCAGGAGAAAGAGCCAGAAGATCGTCGACGCGACCCGCCAGGCCCGAGCCTTCTCCCCCTTCTCGAGCAGCTCGCTGAAGACGGGGACGAAGGCGGAGGACAGCGCGGCGTCGGCGACGAGCGCGCGGATCAGGTTAGGGATCTGGAATGCGACCGTGAAGGCGTTGATCGGCCCGCGCGCGCCGAAGTAGTTGGCGGCGACGATCTCGCGGACGAGCCCGAGCACGCGCGAGAGACCGGTCGCGGCCGAGAACAGCGCCGTCGACCACGCGAGCCTGCGTGCCTTGGCTCGCGTTTCCACGGCAACGAGTATAGGAACCCGGTCTGCTACGATTCCGCGCGCCCGCCGAGTGCGGGCCTTTCTTCGACATGGCCAATATCAAGCAACAGAAGAAGCGCGTCCGGATCTCCGAGCGCCAGCGGGAGGAGAACCTTCGCTACCGCTCGACCGTGAAGACGCTGAGCAAGCGGCTCGAGGCCGCCGTCTCCGAGGGCGATCAGGAGAAGGTCGTGGCCGAGCATCTCGAACTGACGCGGATGATCGACAAGGCCGCGTCGCACGGCGCTCTGCACAAGAACACCGCCGGCCGCAAGAAGTCGCGCGCGGCCCGGCTCGTCGCCGGCGACGCCGCGGCCTAACCCCCGGCGCTGATCTCGATCAGGGTGCGCTGGAGCTCGAGGTCCGGCGCGAGCTTGCTGCCGCCCTTGAGCGCATGGTCCAGCCCCGCGAGCCGGACGACGGCTGTACGCAGCTCGTCCTCGGTGAAGTTGCCAGCCTGGCCGAAGACCTTCTCGACGTAGAACGGATGGCGCTTCAGCGATGACGCGGCGTCACGTGCGCGTACACCCTCGGCCGCGAGCCGCTGGCAGCGGCGCATGAAGGCGAGGTGGTTCGCGAGTGCACCGGCGAGCCGCGGTGCAGTATCGCGGCGCGGGCGTCCCTCGCGCTCGAAGATCGTCTCGCTGGCCTCGAGCGTGCGGCCGGGGTCGCGCTGAGCCCAGGCATCGGTGAGCGCAAAGGTCGGTGTCTCCGCCACGGCCGCGACGAGCTGTTCGACCTCGTGCTGCCCGATCGGCTCGTCGCCGGCCCAGAGAGCGAGCTTGTCGACCTCGCTCGCCAGCTGCTGGAAGTCCTCGCCGACGAGCTGGACGAGGGCCGCGACCGCGTCCGGCTCGGCCCGGACGCCCGCCTGCTTGAAGCGCTCCGCGACCCAGGCGTCCGCCTTCCGCTTCACGACCTCGAACGCGAGCACGTCTCCGGCCTTCGCGCAGGCCTTCGTCAGCGGTGCGTCCTTCTTCAACTCCTCGGCGACGAGCGCGAGCACGGTACCCGGTGCCGGCGAGGCGAGATATTCCTCGATC
The DNA here is from genome assembly GCA_035630545.1 of Gaiellaceae bacterium. Taxonomy (GTDB): domain Bacteria; phylum Actinomycetota; class Thermoleophilia; order Gaiellales; family Gaiellaceae; genus Gaiellasilicea. The sequence continues at coordinate 5,307 of DASQKK010000058.1, read as the reverse complement.
GCCTTCACGTCGGCTGCCTTCCAGCCGTTCGCGAGCCTGCCCTCGCTGTTGCGGCGCCCGTCGACCCCCTCCACGAGGACCAGCCGTGTGTCGCCGAACAGGCTGCCGGCATTGCAGAGGGCGGCGGCCTCGGCGCCCGACCGATCCTGGGCGCTGACGATCTCGGTCGCCTCCGCTGCGAAGTGCCGGCGGAGCCGCGCCAGCGCCGTCTCGATCTTGGGACGGTCGCTGCCCTTGAGCAGATAGACGGGCTTGAGGGCTGGCGTCTCGGCCATGGCCCCCCACCCTACTCAACGGTCCGACCGAACCGAGATCCGCCGGCCGTCCGACTCCAGGACGACGCGACCGTCCTCGTCGGTGCGATACAAGCGGAGGCCGGCGCTGTCGCGGAGCGCGGCCAGCGTCGAGGGCGTCGGGTGGCCGTAGTCGTTGCCGCGGCCGCAGGAAATGACCGCGACGGCGGGTCGCAGCTCCCGCAGCTCGGCTGAGAGGCCGGCGTCGGCCGACCCGTGATGGGCGACCTTGAGGATCTCGATCGGCCGTGAGAGCAGCCGTGCGGTGACGTCGGTCTCCGCGTCGGCCGTCAGCAGCGCGTCTACCTCGCCGAAGCTCGCGAGCAACACCACCGGGAGCATGTTCGGATCGTCGCCGACGCTTCCGGGCCGGTCCGGCCAGAGGACGCGGAGCCGGAGGCGGCCGAGCCGGAAGCCGTCGCCGGCGCGAGCCTCGACGACGGGAACACCGCGGGCCGCCGCCTCAGCGAGCGCGGCGCGCTCGAACGGGCCCGAGACCGCGAGCCGCGGATCGAGGACGCGATCGACCGCCACCCGTTCCAGGACGGCCTCCGCGCCGCCGATGTGGTCGCGCTGAGGGTGGGTGAGCACGAGGGCGGCCAGCCGCCGGACGCCGAGTGCCCGTACCTGGCGCGCCACGTCCGCCTCCGGCGGCCCCTGGTCGACGAGCAGGGCGCCCTCGGGCACCTGGAGCAGGATCGAGTCCCCCTGGCCGACGTCGAGGAACGTGATCCTAAGGCCGGTCGGCGGCGGCAAGCGCGCTCCCGGGATCAGCTGCCAGGCGAGCAGAGCCGGGAGCGCTGCTGCGAGACTCGCGACCGCCAGCGGCCGGCGCCACCGAGGCAGGCGCTGGAGGACGAGGAGCGCGACCGGCGTCCCGAGCAGCAGGCAGACGGCTGTGGCTGATCCGACCTGCGCGAACGGCAGTCCACCGACGACCCGTGCGCAGCCGGCGATGTAGGCGGCCAGCCACCCGTTCAGCCAGCCGAGCGTCAGCGCTGCAGCCGGCAGCACCGGCTCGACGAGCGACCCGACGAGCGCGATCCCGAGCAGCGGGCCGATCGCGAGCGTGACGAGGGCGTTCGCGGGCAGGGAGTAGACCGGGACACTGCCGAACTGGAACCAGAGGATCGGCGCGGTCGCGGCGCCGCAGGCGGTCGAGACCGCGATCGCCTCGCGGAGCCAGTCCGTCAGCGGATAGCCCTCGAGCGCCGGCCGCAGCCGCGGCAGCAGCAGGAAGATCGACCCGACGGCCGCGAACGAGAGCTGGAACCCGGGCTCGAGCAGGCTCGCCGGTGTCCAGGCGAGCAGCACGGCGGCGCCGAGCGCGAGGAAGTGCCACCGGTCGCGCGGCCGCGAGAGCAGCCAGGCGAGCGACGCGAGGGCGCCGGCGACACCCGCCCGCACGACGGACGGCTGCCAGCCGACGGCGAGGACGTAGGCCACGATCGCGGCGATCGCCACCACCTCGGCGGGGAGCCGCGGGATCCCGAGGAGCCACGCCAGCCCAAGGACGCCCAGCGCCAGGAAGGTGATGTTCTGGCCCGAGACGGCGAGCAGGTGGTAGAGCCCGGCCGCCTTGAAGTCGTCCCGGAGCTCGTCCGTGAGCCCCTCGTCCTCGCCGAGCACGATCCCGGCCAGAACGGCGTGTCTCTCACCGTCGAGCCCGGGAGTGATCGCGCGCGCCACGTGCGCGCGGAGGCGATCCGAGATGCCGCCGATGCCACCGCGGCGGCCGACGATCCGCCAACTGCGCCCGTGCAGGACGACGTGGACGCCGCGGCGTGCGAGCCAGCCGCGCTCGTCGAAACCGTCCTCCGGGCCGCGCGGTGCGGCGACGGTCGCTCGGAGCTCGAGGATGGCTCCCTGCGGCGGCGAGCGTCCGAGCGGGAGCTCCAGCAGCACCCGTTCGTGCAGCGTGCGCTTGTCGAAGCTGCGCACCTCGGCCGGCAGCCGCAGCCCGAAGGCCGACCTGCGGACCGGCCCGGTTACGACGGCGGTGACGGCTGCGGAACGACCGATCTCCGGCACAAGGGTACTGCGCTCGAGAGCATCGAGCCGGGCGCTCCCCCACCACCAGCCGGCCAGCAGCAGCGCCAGCGCACAGGCCGGCAACCGAGCACGGGAGCCGGCCGCGGCGAATATGGCCGACGCCACGATCACGGCCACGGCGAGTGCCGGCGCTCGTATCGCGTTCGCGAACGCGAGCCCGAGGCACGCGGCGACGACGAGGAGCGTCGGCCAGGCGCGCGCGATCAGGGTGACACCACGTCTCGCAGCTGCTCGACGCGCGCAGGCCCGATTCCCGGGATCGCGTCGAGATCCTCGACGGAGCGAAAGCCGCCGTGCTCGGCGCGGTAGTCGAGAATCTTCTGCGCAGTGACGGGCCCGACGCCCGGCAGCGCGTCCAGCTCGGCGGCCGTCGCCGAGCTCAGGCTGACGCGACGGCCGGCCGCCGCACTGCCTCCGCCGGGCCCTCGCCGCGGCACGAGTACCTGCATCCCGTCGGCGAGCGGCGCGGCGAGGTTGATCGCAGCGGTGTCGGCCGGCGCGGTCGCTCCGCCCGCACGGGCGACCGCGTCGGCGACGCGTTTGCCCTCCGCCAGCCGGTACAGCCCCGGGCGCCGGACGGCACCCGCGACGTGCACGACGAGCTTCGGCGCCGCGGCCGCCGGTTCGGCAAGAAGCGCCTGTGGAGGCTGCTCGGCGGCGGCGCCCGCGCCGGCCAGCGTGCGCCCGGCCACGGCGAGCAGCGCGAGCGCGGCTGCCGCGAGGAGGAGCGCCCGCCGGCGCGACACGGGCAGGGAGGGCATGTCCCGAGCGTGCCGGGAGAGCTGTCACGGAGGGTGAACGCCTCCGCGACGATTGTGTGCCGGATTCGCGCTAGACGACGAAGTTGACGAGCTTGCCCGGGACGACGATCGTCTTCCGCGGCTCGCCGCCGTTCAGGTGCGCCTGCACGCGCTCGGACGCGCGCGCGAGCGCGACCAGCTCCTCCTCGGAGGTCGACGCGGGTACCTGCAGGCGATCGCGCAGCTTCCCGTTCACCTGCAGCACGATCTCGATCGTCTCCCGCTCGAGCATCGCCTCGTCCGCCACCGGCCACGGCTGCTCCCAGAGCCGCTCGTGTCCGAGGCGCTCCCAGAGCTCCTCGGCGACGTGAGGGACGTACGGCTGGATCAGCGACACCGCCGTCTCCGCGGCGAAGCGGGCGTCGCGGCCGCCGGTGTCGCGGGAGAGCTCGTTGACGAGCTCCATCACGGCGGAGATGCCGGTGTTGAAGGCGAAGCGGCGGCCGACGTCGTCGGTCACCTTCGCGATCGTCTCGTGCGCCTTCCGGGCCAACGCGCCGCCCTCCGGCTCGCCGGCGGGGGCACGGTCGACGACCTCGGTGACAACGCGCCAGAAGCGGCGGAGGAAACGGCCCATCGCCTCGGCGGTCTCCTCGGTCCACTCCATGTCCTGGTCCGCAGGCCCGAGGAAGAGGATCGAGAGACGGCCCGTGTCGGCGCCGTACCGCTCGATCACCGCATCCGGCCCGGCCGCAGCGCCCGACCGCTTCGAGATCTTCGTGCCCCCGCTCGTGACCCAGCCGTTCGAGAAGAAGGCGGCGAAGGGCTCTCGGAAGCCGATGTAGCCGAGGTCGTTCAGGACCTTCATCCAGAAGCGCGCGTAGATCATGTGCATCGTCGCGTGGTCGACACCGCCGATGTAGAGGTCGACCGGGTTCCAGTAGTCGACCGGCGACCGGTCGAACGGCGCGGCGTCGTTGTCCGGGTCGCAGTAGCGGAGGAAGTACCAGGAGGAGTCGACGAACGTGTCCATCGTCTCCGTCTCGCGCCGCGCCGCGCCGCCGCAGCGCGGGCACGTCGTCCGCACCCAGTCCTCGGCCTGCGCGAGCGGCGGCTGGCCCTTCGGCTTGTAGTCCTCGACGTCGGGGAGCAGGATCGGGAGCTCCTCATCGGGAACGGCCACGATCCCGTCGGTCTCGCAGTAGACGACCGGGATCGGGCAGCCCCAGTAACGCTGGCGTGAGAACCCCCAGTCGCGGAGCCGGTAGTTGATCGCGAACCGGCCCCGCCCCTCCTCGGCAAGCCGCTCGACGATCCCCCTGCCGCCCTCGGGCGCCGGCATCCCATCGACGTCGCCGGAGTTGACGAGCACGTCGCTCTCCGAGTGGGAGACGTACGGCAGCTCGATCTCCCCTTCCGCGGGGCGGATCACCTGGCGCACCGGCAGGCCGAAGGTCTGGGCGAAGTCGTGGTCGCGCTGGTCGTGGGCGGGGACGGCCATGATCGCGCCGGTGCCGTAGTCGGTGAGGACGTAGTCGGCGACGTAGACCGGGATCCGCTCACCGTTGACCGGGTTGACCGCGTGCAGGCTCGTGAGGACGCCCGTCTTCTCGACGGCCGCCGCGCGCTCCTCGGTCTTCTTCGCCGCGGCGTGGCGCACGTACGCCTGCACCTCGTCCGACTCGATCCGCGCCACCAGCTCGTGCTCCGGCGCGAGCACGAAGAAGGTTGCTCCGAAGAGCGTGTCCGGCCGCGTCGTGAACACGGTGACGTCCTCGCCCCACTCCTCGATCCGGAAGTCGATCTCCGCGCCCTGGGAGCGGCCGATCCAGTTCCGCTGGCGCGCCTTGATCGACTCGGGCCAGTCGACCGTGTCGAGATCGTCGAGCAGCGCGTCCGCGTAATTCGTGATCCGGAAGAACCATTGCTCCATCACGCGCGACTCGACCAGCGCGCCGCAACGCTCGCACGTGCCGTCGCCGAGCACCTGCTCGTTTGCGACGACTGTCTGGTCGTTCGGGCACCACTTCACCGGCGCCCCCTTGCGATAGGCAAGCCCCTGCTCGAGGAAGCGGAGGAACTGCCATTGCTGCCAGCGGTAGTAGCGCGGATCGTGGGTCGAGATCTCCCGCTCCCAGTCGAACCACCACCCCATCCGGCGCATCGTCCGGCGGATGTTGACGATGTTGCGCTCGGTGGTCTCGCGCGGGTGCCCGCCCTCC
>DASQKK010000057.1:0-12557 GCA_035630545.1 Gaiellaceae bacterium | reverse complement strand
CTCGGCCGCGAGGACGAGCGCGCGGCGCGGCGCGACCATGTCATTCCCCTCGTGCGCACCCTGGCCGCGCGGATCGCCGAAGTCGTCCGTGTAGGTGGCCGCGCCGAGAATCGGGAAGACGATCCGCGGGACCGGCGCATTCGGTGCTGCGGCCGCGGCTCCCGCACCGAGCAGGAACGCAATCACGGTGAGGAGCAAGCCTCGGGCTGTCGTCCGGACGGGGGTCATCGAGTACCGGGGTCGCGCGCGAAGTGCGGGACACTAGCAGAGGCCGCGGAAGATTCATCCCCAAAAGGGGTAAAGCTCAGCCGGCGGTCATGTCGACGCCTACCCCCGGGGCGGGCCGTGGCGCATCGCTAGAGTCCGCGCGATGAAGATCGCCGTCTGCGTGAAGGAGGTTCCGGACGCGACCGCGCACAAGCGGATCGACGCCGGCACCAAGCGACTCGATCGCTCCGGCGAAGGTGCGCTGAACGCCTTCGACGCGAACGCGGTCGAGGAGGCGCTGCGGCTGAAGGACGCGACCGGCGAGGGCGAGGTCGTCGTCGTCTCGATGGGCCCGGAGCGCGCGCTCAACTCGCTGCGCAAGGCGCTCGCGATGGGTGCCGACCGCGCCGTGCTGATCGCCGACGACGGCGCCGCGGGCTCCGATCTCGTGGCGACGAGCCTCACGCTCGGCAAGGCGCTCGAGCGCGAGCAGCCCGACCTCGTGCTTTTCGGGCAGCAGTCGTCGGACTCCGACGGCGCCGTGCTCTGGGCCGCCGTCGCAGAGCGCCTGAAGCGACCGGTCATCTCCCAGGTCGCGGAGCTGACGCTCGAGGGAGGCTCGCTGACGGGCAAGCGGCAGACCGAGTTCGGCTACGACGTCATCAAGGCCCCGCTGCCGGCGGTCGTCGCGGTCGCCGACTCGATCAACGAGCCGCGCTACCCGTCGCTGAAGGGGATCATGGGCGCGAAGTCGAAGCCGCAGGAGACCCTCTCGCTCGCCGATCTCGGCGTCGACGGAGGCAGCGCCGGCGAGCCTGGCTCGCGCACCGAAGTGCTCGCCCTCGCCGACCCGCCGCCCCGCGGCGAGACACGGAAGATCGAGGACGACGGCAGCGCTGCCGAGCAGATCGTCGCCTTCCTGAGCGAGAAGAGGCTGATCTGAGGTGAGCGTCCTCGTCTTCCTCGAGCATCACGGCGGCGAGCTCCAGAAGGGCTCGCTCGCCGTCCTCTCGAAGGCTGCGAGCCTCGGCGGCGACGACGTCGCCGGCGTGATCGTCGGCTCCGGCCTCGACGGGCTGGCCGAGCAGGCGGCGAGGCACGGCGCCGCGACCGTGTACGTCGCCGACGATCCCAGGCTCGAGGCGCCGCTGCCGCAGCCGCGCGTCGACGCGATCGCGGAGCTCGTCGCCGACAAGGGCGTCGAGACGGTGCTGTTCGCCCAGTCGATCCTCGCCGCGGACATCGCCGCGGGCCTGGCCGCGCGGCTCGAGGCAGGCTTGAACTGGCAGCTGACGGACATCACCGAGGACGGCGGCAGCCTCATCGGGAAGCAGTCGGCGCTCGGCGACTCGGTCGTCGTCGACGTGGGCTGGAAGACGACGCCGCGGATCGGGCTCTTCCGCGCCGGCTCGCTCGACCCGGTCGAGCAGGCCGCCGCAGGAACGATCGAGGCGTTCTCCCCCGAGTTGCAGGAGCACTCGCTCGCGGCCGAGATGGTCGAGCAGGCGCACGCCGAGGAGAGCGGCCCGTCGATCGAGGACGCGAACGTGATCGTCGCCGGCGGCCGCGGTCTCGGCGAGCCGGAGAAGTTCGCGCTCGTCGAGGAACTCGCGAAGGCGCTCGGCGGCGCGGTCGCGGCGACGCGCGCCGTCGTCGACGCCGGCTGGTACCCGTACTCGGCGCAGGTCGGCCAGACCGGCAAGTCGGTCTCGCCGACGCTCTACATTGCCTGCGGCATCTCCGGTGCGATCCAGCACAAGGTCGGGATGCAGAGCTCGAAGACGATCGTCGCGATCAACAAGGATCCGAACGCGCCCATCTTCGAGTTCGCCGATCTCGGCGTCGTCGGCGACCTGCACGCGATCGTGCCGAAGCTGACCGAGCTCGTCCAGGCCCGCAGAGGATGAGCAGGGGCGGAGTCCGCCCGGCGGACTACCCGCCGCCGTTCTCGCCGTCCGAGGTGATCGCTGCGCCCACCGATCCGGTGGCCGAGCGGATCGAGGTCGGCGTCCTGATCGTCGGTGCCGGCCCTGCCGGGCTTGCCTGTGCGATCCGGCTCGGCCAGCTGCTCGAGGAGTCGCCCGAGACGGCCGAGCGGCTGGGCGAAGTGCCCGTCGCCGTCGTCGAGAAGGGAAAGGGGCCAGGCTCGCACCTCCTCTCCGGAGCCGTCGTCCAGCCGCGCGCGCTCCGGCGCCTCTTCCGCGACCGCCCGGCGATGCAGGACGTGCCGACCTACGGCGAGGTGCACGGAGGCCGTCTACCTGCTCTCGAAGGGAGGCAGGTCGATGCGGATCCCGCCGCCGCCGACGATGCGGAACCACGGCAACTGGGTCGTCTCCGTCTCGCAGCTCGGCCGCTTCCTCGCCGAGCAGGCCGAGGCGCTCGGGACGGCGGTGCTGCCCGAGACCGACGCCCAGAAGCTCCTCGTCGCCGACGGCCGCGTGCACGGGATCCGAACCGGGGACAAGGGGCTCGGGCGCGACGGCAAGCCCGTCGGCGCCTATGAGCCGGGTTCGGACATCGCTGCGAGGGTGACGGTCCTCGCCGAAGGGACGCAGGGCCACTTGACGGGCGCGGCGGTCGACCGCTTCGGCCTGACCGGCGAGCAGCCGCAGATCTGGGCGCTCGGCGTCAAGGAGGTCTGGAATGTGGCGAAGCCGCTCGGCCACATCGTCCACACGATGGGCTGGCCGCTGCGCAAGCGTGCCAAGTACGGCGAGTTCGGCGGCTCGTTCATCTATCCGATGGGCGCGGACATGGTCTCACTCGGCTTCGTCGCCGGGCTCGAGTCACGGGATGTCGAGTTCTCAGTGCACGACGTCCTCCAGGAGCTGAAGACGCACAAGCTCATCCGCAAGATCCTCTCCGGCGGCGAGCGCGTCGCCTGGGGTGCGAAGACGATCACGGAGGGCGGCTATCACGCGCTCCCCAGGCGCTTCCACGCGCCGGGGCTGCTGCTCGTGGGCGAGGGCGCCGGGCTCGTGAACGTGCCGACACTGAAGGGGATCCATTACGCGATCGAGTCGGGGATCATGGCCGCCGAGGCCGCCTTCCGTTCGCTCCAGCGCGGCGAGTCGCCGACACGTCATGGCGTCTTCGACTCCTACGACGCGGAGCTGCGCTCGAGCTACGTCGTCAAGGACCTGCACGCGGTTCGGAACATGCGCCAGGCGTTCGACAAGGGCTTCTTCGTCGGCGGCGGTCTCGCCAGCGCGATGACGGTGACGAAGGGGAAGCTGCCCCCGTTCGACATGCTCAGCGAAGCGAATGCGGAGCGGTCGCTGATCCGGACCGGCCGCGGCCGGCGCTACCCGCAGCCGGACGGCAAGCTCACCTTCGACAAGCTCTCCTCGGTCTTCCTCTCCGGCAACCGGACGCGCGACGACCAGCCCGACCACATCCGGATCCGCCGCACGGTTCCGGAGGACCTCGCCGAAGCCTGGGTGCACATGTGCCCGGCGCAGGTGTACGAGCTCGGCGGCGACGCCGGTGGCGGGCTCGTGCACGTGAACGTGAACCCGTCCAACTGCGTCCAGTGCGGCGCCATCTCTGCGAAGGGCGGCCGGCTCACCCCGCCCGAGGGGGGCTCCGGCCCCGAGTACACGCTGACCTAATGCGCAGGTCACGCGATCCGCGAAATGCGGATCGCGCGTCGCGCGAAAACCCCTAAAGGGGCGCTTCGCGCCTCGCCCGGTTCAACGACCGGCGCGGCGTTTGCTCCAGGCTTCGGCCATTGCGATCCGCTGCTGCACCGACGGATGGCTGTCGAAGAGGATGTACGACCACGTCGGCGGGTCGGGGTCGTTCAGCGACTGGATCGTGAACTCCCTGAAGAGGCTCTTCGCCGGCTCCGGCTTGTGTGTCGTCTCGAGCGCCTTCCAGTCGGCCTCCTGCTCCATGTGGCGCGAGATCACGTTGTAGACGGGCAGGGAGAGCAGGTCGAGGACGACGATCACGAGCAGCGAGAGCGGGACCGCGGCCGGGTTGGCCATGCCGCCGCGGCGCCGAGTCAGACGGGCGATCAGCCAGGCGCCGGGGAGCGCGAAGAGCGCGTACCAGGCGATGCCCTTGAGGAGGTGCTCGCTCGAGTGGTGCCCGATCTCGTGCGCGAGCACGGTCTTCACCTCGTCGTCGGTGAAGCTGCCGTCGAGAAGCGTGTTCCAGAGCACGACCCGCCTGCTCGGGCCGAAGCCGACGGCGTAGGCGTTCGGCGCGCTCGTGAAATCGGTGACGTCCTCCACGCGGAGCGGCACCGGGTCGATCCCCTGCTTCGCCGCATACTCGCGGCCCGCCGCTTGCAAGTCGGCGCGCTGGAGCCGCTCCGTGGGCGTCAGGTACGGGTAGATGAACCCGAACAGGAACGCGAGCCCGACGAAGACCGGCGCGGCGCCGAGCCACCAGCGGCGCGGGAACGGGCCGGCGAGCGCCATCACGATCACCAGCGCGAAGCAGATGAACAGGAACTCCGCGCCGAGCTCGAACCAGTTCGCGAAGAGCGTCTCGAGGTAGCCGCTGTCGGTCTGGTCGTAGCGCCGGTCCCACCAGACCTCGGCCAGCCGGAACGGCACCTGCGAGATCCAGACGAGCGCGAGCCCGATCATCCCGAGCAGCATCCCGGTGCCGATCCGTCCGGCCGCAGACTCCTTCGCGAAACGGATCCCGTGCTTGGCGTAGACCATGAGCACGGTGAGCAGGACGAGCGTCGAGACGACGAACTCGACGCGGAAGAAGAGCTCGTAGCGCTGGGCGCGCTCGATCGTCTCCTGCGGGATCCCGGCGAGCGACCCCTGCGGGAGCTCGAGCCCACCGGGGACGACGCTGTGCCAGAGCGACCAGGCGCAGAACGCCCAGATCCCGGCGAGCACGAGCGCGACGACGGCCCATGCTCCGCGCCGGCGACTCGTCAGACCGCCTCCGGCGCCGGCTCGAAGGGATCGGCGTACGCGGGCTCGGGCTCCGGCGGCGGGCGCAGCGCCGGGCTCGCGTGCGGATAGCGGTCGGTGACGATGAGCCAGTACGCGTTCGTCTGCGCGTGATAGCGGACGGCGAAGGCGCCCAGGTTGCGGAGCCCGGTCGGCATCCGGCCCGTCGCGAGGGCGGCGAACCAGCCGAGAAAACCGATCACCAAGAGGACGACGCTGAGCGCACCGGTGATGAAGAAGGCGGGAATCGCGAGGAAGCCGCGGAACAACGTGATCCAGCGGTTCTGACGCTCCGGCGGGTCGACTGCGATGTCGACCGGGAAGCCGGGGCTGCCGGCGAAGCCCGGGAACGGGTTCGCGACCAGGGTGACGAAGGCAGTCAGGTGCGCGTAGTAGCGCACGTAGGCGGCGAGGAACCGGTGCAGCGGGTCCGCCGAGCGGCCGCGGATCAGCGCGACGAAGAAGTTCGCGATCGCTGCGAGGAATGCCGCCACCGACCAGAGCGCCAGCCAGACGAAGTGGGGGATCGCGAGGAGGAGCCGGAAGAAGGCGGTCAGGCGCGAGCGGCGGCCGTCGTCGTCGAGCTCGAGCCGCACCGTGTGCGGCGGCAGCTCCCACTCCCGGCCGATCGCCTCGGGGTCCGAGTTCGGGTAGCGGTCGGTGAGCAGCAGCACGTAGGCGTACGCCTGGGCCGTGTAGCCCAGCCCGAAGGCGCCCAGGTTGCGGAGCCCGAGCGGCATCCTGCCGAGCGCGACGGCGGCGAACCAGCCGAGGACGGCGCAAGCGGCGGCGACGCCGCCGACCCCTGACGACGCGAACCACTGCGCCTTCGACCCACCGTCCTCGGCGGCCTGCGAGCCTCCGCTCCCGCCGATGCCTGAGCCGAGCGTAGCCGCCAGCATGAGCGCCGGGATCGCGAGGAAGAGCCGGAACGCCGTCTTCCAGCGCGGCTGGTCCTGCCGTTCCGGGATCGAGACGTCGACCGCGTAGCCCGGCGTGCCGGTGAAGCTCGGGTACGGGTTCGCGGCGATCGCGAGATAGGCGCCGAGGTGGGTCACATAGCGGACGTACATGCCGAAGAAGTTGTGCAGCCCTTGCGGCAGGTGGCCGGTGAAGAGCGCGGCGAACCAGCCGATGATCGCGGCGAAGAAGACGCCGATCGACCACAGCACGACCCAGATGAAAAGCGGGATCGCGAGCAGTAGCCGGAAGAAGACGGTCAGGCGCGAGCGGTAGAGGTCGTCCGTGACGATCAGCTGCACCGGATGGTCGGCCACGGGCCGGAGTCTACGATGCGCGCGAGATGGCACTGACCCGCGACGACGTGCTGCAGGCGGCGGAGCGGATTCGGGGCCGCGTCCACCGAACGCCGACGTTCAGTTCGAGCACTCTCGGTGCGAGGACGTACCTGAAGGCGGAGCTGTTCCAGAAGACGGGGTCGTTCAAGGCCCGCGGGGTCCTCAACAAGCTCTCCTCGCTGACGCCGGCCGAGAAGGAGCGCGGCGTGATCGGGATCTCCGCCGGGAACCACGCACAGGCACTCGCGTGGGGTGCGTCGCTCGAGGGGATCGATTGCCTCGTGGTCATGTACGCGAGCGCCAGCCCCGCCAAGGTGGCGGCGACGCGCGGCTACGGCGCGTCCGTCGACCTCGAGGCGGCCGACGCCGTCGAAGCCTTCGAGCGTCTCGACGAGCACATCCGCGAGACGGGCCGGACGCTCGTGCATCCGTTCGACGACCCGCTGGTGATGGCGGGCCAGGGGACACTGGCGCTGGAGCTGCTCGAGGACGCGCCCGAGGTCGAGACGATCCTCGTTCCGACCGGCGGTGGCGGTCTCGTCGCCGGGGTGGCGGCCGCTGCGCCGGACCGGCGTGTGATCGCCGTCGAGCCGGAGGGCTCCACGGCCGTGCACGACGCGCTCGCCGCCGGCCGGTCGGTGCCGGTGACGCCGGTGTCGGTCGCCGACGGGCTCTCCGGCCCGTTCGCCGGCGAGCAGGCGCTGGCTGCGATTCAGGCCCACGGTGTCGAGAGCGTGCTCGTCTCGGAGGAGGAGATCGAGGAGGCGTTCCGCTTCCTCTACGAGCGCGCCAAGCTCGCCTGCGAGCCGGCCGGAGCCGTCGGCGTCGCCGCGATCCTGGCCGGGAAGGTGGGGGACGGCCCGACCGCCGCTGTTGTCTCTGGAGGAAACGTGGCCACCGAAACCGCCTCTGCTATCCTGGCCCGGCGATGAAGACCGGAATCCATCCCGAGTACGTCAGCACGCACGTCCGTTGCTCGTGCGGCAACGAGTTCGAGACCCGCTCGACGCAGGCCGAGATCCACGTCGACGTGTGCTCCGCGTGCCACCCGTTCTACACGGGCAAGCAGAAGCTGATGGACTCCGGCGGCCGGGTCGAGCGCTTCCAGCGGCGGCTGGAAAAGGCCGGCGGCGCCCGCCGCGGGTAGCCGGTTGGCCAACAACATCGGGGGCCAGGCAGTCCTGGAGGGCGTGATGATGCGCAGCCCTTCGAAGTGGGCTGTCGCAGTGCGTAAACCGGACGGCGAGATCGCCGAGGTCGTCAGGGACATCAGCTCGCCGATGGCGCGGCGCCGGATCTTCAGGCTGCCGGTCGTGCGCGGCGTGATCGCGCTCGGCGAGTCGCTGGCGATCGGCTTCCGGGCGCTCGCGATCTCCGCCAACTACGCGGCGCAGGATCCGGACGCGAAGGAGGGTGACGTCGAGACCGAGATCACCCGCGGTCAGATCATCTTCTCCTTCGCGATCGCGATCGGGTTCGCGCTGATGCTCTTCAAGGTGACACCGGCGCTGATCACGAACTGGCTGCCGATCGACACCACCGGGTCGTTCGTCGTGATCGAAGGGGTGATCCGCGTCGCGATCTTCCTGCTCTACCTCTTCCTGATCTCGCTCCTGCCGGACCTCCGCCGCGTCTTCCAGTACCACGCCGCCGAGCACAAGGCGATCAACGCCTACGAGGCGGGGGAGGAGCTGATCCCGGAGAAAGTGCAAAAGTTCAGCTTGATCCATCCGCGCTGCGGAACGGCGTTTTTGCTCTGGGTGATGGTGATCGGCATCTTCGTCTTCGCCTTCGTCGGCCAGCCGACGTGGTACTGGCTGATCGCGAGCCGGATCCTGCTCCTGCCGGTGATCGCCGGGATCGCCTACGAGCTGATCCGCTTCGCGGGCAAGCACCAGGACAACCCGCTCCTGATGACGCTGCTCGCTCCCGGCCTCTGGCTGCAGCGGCTGACGACCCGGCCGCCGACGCTCGATCAGATCGAAGTCTCGATCCGCGCGCTCCAGGAGGTGCTCCGCCGTGAGGGTGGCATCACCCCCGACGAGCGCAAGGTCGAGGTCATGGCCTGATGCCGCGCGTCGTCCGCCAGGCCGCGGTGGCCTGGCAGGGCTCGCTCTCGCGGGGCAGCGGCACGGCGACGGCGACGTCGTCGGGCACGTTCGAGCTGCCGATCGACCTGCCGTCGCGCATCTCGGACAAGCCGGGGAAGACGAGCCCGGAGGAGCTGCTCGCGGCGGCGCACGCCGGCTGCTATTCGACCTCGCTCGCGGGCGAGATCGCCCGGGCGGGCGGCACGGTCGAGCGGCTCGACGTCACCTGCACGATCACGCTCGACGAGGTGGAGGGGAAGGGGCACCTGATCGTCTCCTCCGAGCTCGACGCGCGCGCGCGTGCGGACGGGATCGACAAGGCCGGGCTCGAACGGGCCGCGCGGACGGCTGACGACGGCTGCACGTTCTCGGCGCTGATCCGGGCGAGCGCATCGGTTAGCGTGCGCGCCGTACTCGAGTCGAGCTAAGGAGGAGAGCGACATGGCTGCCGAGCGTCGTGCGTCGGTGACGTGGCGGGGAGACCTGATGAGCGGGTCGGGGACGATCGACGAGGTCGGCTCGGGGTCGTTCGGGCCGCTCGACGTCAGCTGGCCGGCGCGGACCGAGGAGTCCTCCGGCGGGAAGACGAGCCCCGAGGAACTGATCGCCGCGGCACACGCATCCTGCTTCGCGATGGCGCTCTCGCACGGCCTTGCGCAGGCCGGCAGCGCGCCCGAACGGCTGCAGACCGCCGCGACCGTCACGTTCGTCCCCGGCACCGGGATCACGAAGGTCGCGCTCAGCGTCCGCGGCATCGTTCCGGGCCTCGACGCCGCCGGCTTCCAGGCCGCGGCCGAGAACGCGCGGGAGAACTGTCCGGTCTCCCAGGCGCTCGCGGCCGTGCCCGAGATCACGCTCGACGCCTCGCTCGACTCCTAGGAGGGCTTGGCGAAATAGCGGCTGAGCCATCCCGCCAAGCCCTCCTAGAGGTCGAGCAGCAGCCCCCACTCGTGGCTCGAGTCGGGGTCGTCGTGGACGCGCTCGCCGACGACGCGTGCGCCCTCGCGCCGGTACAGGCGGTGCGCGTCCTCGAAGCGCTTGTCCGACCAGATCTCGAGCCGCTCGTGGCCGCGCCGGCGCGCCTCACCGGCGACGGCGGCGAGGAGCGCCGAGCCCGCCCCGGCTCCGCGCGCGCCGGGCAGCACGTAGAGCCGCTCCAGGGAGCCGTGCTCGGTGAGCCCCGCCGTGCCGACGATGCGACCGTCGAGCTCCGCGACGAAGAACGCCGCGTAGGCAGCCTCGACGTCGAGCAGGTCGGCGTGGTAGCCGTGCTCGTCCCAGGTGAACCCGTACTCGGCGTAGACCGACTCGACGACGGCTGCCGCCGCGGCGGAGTCGGCGGCCTCGGCCCGACGGATGCAGACGGTCTCAGACAACCCGGCGGAGGAGGCCGCGGCTCGCGAGGCCGACGAGCCGGTCGAGGGTGACGACAAAACGTGCGCCCGCGAACGGGACGTCCCGGATCGCCCACAGCGTCTCGGCGTTCACCCACGCCGCCGACCGCGCCCGGCGCACGTTCCACATCGCGACGACGCTGTCGAGCTCGCCGAGCGCCTCGTCGGCCCAGCCGACGACGCCGGTGGCGAAGTCCGCCCGCACCCGCGCCTCCGTCTCCGCGAGTAGTGGGTCGATCGCCCGGAAGTCGGCGTGCTGCGGGCAGCCGCGCACCGGCACCACGTCGAGCGCGCGGCACGTCTCCACGAGCGCCAGCGGCAGGTCGCGGTTGACGTGCGCGTTCATGCCCGCAAGCGCGAACTGGACGGGCGCGACGCCGAGCCGCGAGCGAGCCTCGAACAACGCCGCCCACGCACGCGGCGGCTGCTTCGGCCCGAGCACGTGTGCCCGCAGCGCGCGCAGGTAGAGGTTCGCGAACACGACGTCGAGCCAGCGGGTGAACCGCGGGTCCGCGAACGTCCCCGGTCTCACCCGCTCGTCGACCGCCTCGGTCACGGCGCGATAGAGCGCCGTGAAGGCGCGCACGCCGTCCCCTTTCGGCAGCGCCTCCTCGATCGCTTGCAGGCGCGCGACGACGTCGTCGACGCGCCCCGGCAGCGGTGCACGCAGCACGTCCTCGAGCGTCATCGCTCCACTACCCTACGTCGCATGGCTGCGACGATCGAGAACCTGATCGACGACCTCGAGCGCTCCTATACCGAGGTGCAGGAGCGGATGTCCGACCCGTCGGTCTACAACGACCGCCGCGAGGCGGCCGAGGTCGGACGGCGGCTGAAGGAGCTCGAGGTGCCGTACAAGCTCGCGCAGGAGTGGCGGACGATGCGGGAGGACGTCGAGGCGTCGCGCGCCGATCCCGAGCTGGAGGAGCTCGTCGCCGAGTCGGAGCAGCGCCTGGCCGAGCTCGAGGAGGAGCTCAAGCTCGCGCTCGTCGAGACCGACCCCGTCGACCAGAAGGACGTGATCGTCGAGATCCGCCAGGGCGTCGGCGGCGACGAGGCCGCGATCTGGGCGGGAGACGTGCTGCGGATGCTGACCCGCTATGCCGAGAGCCGGGGTTTCAAGACGGAGCTGCTCTCGGCCAGCGAGAGCGACGGCGGCGGCTTCAAGGAGGTCGTGCTCGGTGTCAAGGGCGACGGCGCCTACTCCGTCTTCAAGTACGAGGGCGGCACGCACCGCGTCCAGCGTGTACCCGAGACCGAGTCGCAGGGTCGCATCCACACGTCGACCGCGACGGTTGCGGTGATGCCCGAGGCGGAGGAGGTCGAGGTCGAGCTCAACGACAACGACCTCAAGATCGACGTCTACCGCTCGACCGGCCCCGGCGGCCAGAGCGTCAACACGACCGACTCGGCCGTCCGGATCACGCATCTGCCGACCGGGATCGTGGTCGCGATGCAGGACGAGAAGTCCCAGCTCCAGAACAAGGCGAAGGCGCTGCGCGTGCTCCGTGCGCGGATCTACGAGGCGGAGCGCGAGCGCCAGCAGGCCGAGCTCTCGGCGACCCGCAAGTCGCAGATCGGCTCGGGTGAGCGCGCCGAGAAGATCCGCACCTACAACTACCCGGACAGCCGCGCCACCGATCACCGGGTCAAGGTCACGCTCAACCTGGAGAAGGTGTTGCCGGGCGGGCTGGATGAGTTCACCGAGGCGCTGCAGGCGGAGGACCGCCGCAGAGCTCTCGAAGAGTGAGTGCTCGAGGAGTGAGCACGGCCCCGTTGAGCCTCGGCGACGTGCTCAGGCGCGCGTCGGAGCACCTGGGCAAGACCTCGGAGACCGGCCGCCTCGACGCCGAGCTCCTGCTCGCGCACACGCTCGGGCGGCACCGGATCGAGCTCTACACCGACTTCGACCGGCCGCTCAGCCCGGAGGAGCTCGATGCCTATCGCGAGGTCGTGGCGCGGCGGGCGCGGCACGAGCCGGTCGCCTACATCCTCGGCGAGTGGGGCTTTCGCCGGCTGACGCTCAACGTCGACCGGCGTGCGCTGATCCCGCGGCCCGAGACCGAGATCGTCGTCGAGCGCGCGCTCGCGCACCTGAGCGGCCTCGACGCACCGGCGGTGCTCGACGTCGGCACGGGGACGGGGGCGATCGCGCTCGCGATCGCGGACGAGCATCCGGGGGCGCGTGTGACCGCGATCGACGTCTCTGCCGACGCTCTCGCGCTGGCGCGCGAGAACGTCGCGCGCACGGGCCTCGCCGTCGACCTGCGCGAGCACGACGTCGCCGCAGGTCTCCCCGGCGGCCCGTACGACCTCGTCGTCTCCAACCCGCCCTACGTCGAGCCGGCCGACCTGGAGTCGCTGATGCCCGACGTCCGCTACTACGAGCCCCACGTCGCGCTCGTCGGCGACCGCATGCCGGACATCGTCGCGCGCACCGCCGTCGACGTGCTGCGCCCGGGTGGGCACCTCGTGCTCGAGGTCGGCGACGGGCAGGCGCTCGCAGCGTCCGCGATGCTCGCCGAGCTCGGCTACGTCGACGTGGTCACGACCTCCGACCTCTCCGGCCGCGACCGCGTGGTCGAAGGCCGTCGTGACTGACGTCGACGACGCGGTCGCGGCGATCGAGTCGGGCCGGTTGGCGAT
>DASQKK010000056.1:0-4341 GCA_035630545.1 Gaiellaceae bacterium | reverse complement strand
GCGGCGCGCCTCCTCGACGTCGGCGTACCCGCGCCGGGCGAGAATCGAAGCGGTGATCTCCCCCAGCTCGAGCGTCTCGGCGAGCGCCTTCACCTCGGCGTACCGACAGGGCTCGATCGTCCAGGAACCGTCGCGCATGGGCTGACGACGGTACGGAGAGCGTCGGACGACATTCCTGCGCAGGCGGAATATCCGCGGAAGCGGATACTCCGCGCGCGAAGACCCCTAAAGGGGGCCGCTCCGCGGCCCGGGCGAGACGTGTCTAGCGCTCGTCGGCGGCGTCGCGGCGGCGGATCGACTCGCGGACGATCTTCACCCAGAGCAGGATCACGCCGGCGAGGGCGCCGAGCGCGAGGATCGCGATCGGCATGAAGACGGCCATCTCCGAGAGGGAGTACTTCGTCACCCAGGTACCGAGCAGCCACACGGCCAGGACGACGAAGATCATCGGAACCACAAGCCTTCTGTCCACGGCACGAGGGTACCCTTCGACACACATGGGCGAGCCGAACTACGCGTCGGGCGACGAGTACGTCGTCGAGTTCCTCGGCTATCGCTTCGGCTTCAACGCCGAGGACTTCGAGGAGCGGATCACCGCCGCGGCCGTCCGCCTCGGCTTGATCGGGTCGAACGACCTGGACGAGGACGAGACCGCCGACCTCGTCGAGCTCGCCGCCGACGGCCGGATCGCCGATCCCCGCAGCCAGCTCGGCCGCTACCTCGTCCGCCACTGGGAGCGGGTCGGGCTGCTCGAGGGGGAATCGCTCGTCTACTGGCTGCGCAAGCTCGTCTTCCGCGGCGCCTGGCTCGACCACCGGGTCAAGGAAGGGCTGCTTGAAGTCGCCTGGGACGAGGACAGCGGCGACTTCGGCTACGCGGAGCCGCGCGGCGGCCGCGCGCTGCTCGAGCTGGCCCCGGTGCCGTCGTGGCACGAGCTCCAGTTCCGCCGTTGAGGCGCACCCTCGCGATCGTGACGTTCATCGGCGTCCTGCTCGCCGTGGACACGCAGGTCGGCGCGCGTGCGCAGCTGCTGCTCGGCCTCGCGGCCTGGGTCGCGCTGGCGCTCGCGCTCCGCGGCGTTCCGCCGCTGATCCGGGCCCAGACCCTCGTCGTCGTCGTCGTCGCCACCTGCGCCGAGGTCGTCGGCTCGATCATCTGGGGCGTCTACACCTACCGGCTCGAGAACCTGCCCTCGTTCGTGCCGCCCTGCCATGGCCTCGTCTACCTCGCCGGCTTCTCACTCGCCGCCTGGGCGGCGCCGCGGCAGGGCCTGCTCGTCCGGGTCGCGCTCGTCGGCGTGGTCGCCTGGGGCGTCGCAGGCGTTACGGTCCTGCCGCGGGCTGACGTCGGCGGTGCGATCGGGGCCGCGCTCCTCGCCGTCTACCTGATCCGCGGCCGTGCGCCCGATATCTACGCGGCCGTCTTCCTCGTCGTCGCCTGGCTCGAGCTGTACGGGACGGCGATCGGCACCTGGGAGTGGGCGGTCACGATTCCAGGCACCGCCGTGCCACAGGGGAACCCACCGAGCGGCGTCGCCGCCGGCTACGTCTGGTTCGACATCGTCGCCATCGCGCTGGCTGCGCCCATCATTCGCTGGGGAGCGAGAATCCGATCGGGCTGGCGGGCTCTGCCCGACTCAGCGTGAACTGGCGGATCGCCGCGATCGGGACGATCAGCTCTTGCGGCTCGTTCCCGTGCGGGACGAGCGTCAGGAAGCCGTAGCCCGGCTCGGGCGAGAGCGACTCGAGCCGAAGCAGCGCACCGTCGGCGAGCTCCACTTCGACCATCGCCTGCTCGAACCCGTGCTCGGACGCAAAGACCCCGATCCGGCGGTGGATCCGGGCGACGAGGTCCTCGAGCGGCCCGGCCATCCCGGGTGTCCAGAGCTCCGGCACGACGTGGACTCTAGAGGCCGAGCTCGGGGGGCAGCGGGCGCGCGTGCACGACGACGAGCGTCGTTGTCGGCCGGGTCAGCGCGACGTAGAGCTCGCGCAGGCCTCGGTCGTGGGCGGCAACGAGCGCGGGCTCGACGACGATGACGTGGTCGAACTCGAGCCCCTTCGCCTCACGCGGGGTCAGGAGCGGAATGCTGTCGAAGGCGCTCTCGTGCGCGAGCGCCGGCTCGACGAGCTCGTCGGGGACGATGAGGGCGACGAGCCCGTCCTCGCCCGCCAGCCGCGCCGCCTCGCGGTAGGCCTCGCGGAGCAGCACGCCCTCCTCGACCCGGCGGAGCAACGGCTCGGCGGCGCCGACGCGGTAGGCGAGCGGCCGCTCGATCCCGGGCGCGATCGCGTCGAGGAGCGGCAGCGCGAGCTCCATGATCTCGCGCGGGACGCGGTAGGCGTGGCGAAGCTCCTCGACGTCGGCATCGCCGCCGCGAGGGAGGTGCGGGAGCACCTCATCCCAGCTCGCGTACGTGACCGGGCCGGTCCCCTGGGCGACGTCGCCGAGGATCGTCAGGGCGCCCTCGCGCGCGCGGCGGGCGATCATCCGCAGCTGCATCGGCGAGAGAT
The DNA here is from genome assembly GCA_035630545.1 of Gaiellaceae bacterium. GTDB lineage: Bacteria > Actinomycetota > Thermoleophilia > Gaiellales > Gaiellaceae > Gaiellasilicea. The sequence goes on along the minus strand of DASQKK010000056.1, from coordinate 1,828 downwards.
CCTGGGCCTCGTCGACGATCACGTGGTCGTAGGTGCGTGCGGGCTCGCCGACGAGCGCATGTGCCTCGTCCAGCAGCGCCACGTCCCACTCGCTCCAGCCGGCACCGCGCCGGCGCAGCAGCCTCTGCTCGTCCTCGTCGAGAACGCCGTCGGCGGCTTCGGCGAGAAAGGCGGGCGTCGTGAAGAGCGCGCGGACGAGCTTCTCTGGGGGCACAGCTGGCCAGGCGTGCTCGAGCACCCGGTTCAGGTAGCCGTTCGCCTTGAGCGCCTTCTCGACTTGCTCGCCGTCGCGGAGCGCGCCGCCCCGGAGGATCCGGCCGTACTCGGCGTAGAAGCTGCGCACGATCCCCATCCGGAAGCGCTCGCGGGCGGCGGCGGTCGTGCCGTGCTGCTCGCGGACGTCCTCCAGCAGCCGCTGCTGCTCGCGCACCCGCACCCGGATGTACTCGCCCTCGAGCTTCAGGATCAGCTCCTCTGGCTCGGCGGCGAGCCGCAGTTCGGCGGCACGGGCGATCACCTCGGCCAGGCGCGGATCGGCCTTCAGCAGCGCGACCGCCGGCTCGTCGCGCAGCGTCGGCTCGACGCCGGGCACGAGCTCGGCGACGGCGAGCTGCTCGACGCTGCCCTCGCCGAGCGCGGGCAGGACGTGCGAGACGTACTCCATGAACGTCCTGTTCGGCCCGACGACGAGGACGCGGCTGCGCGCGTTCTTCTCCCGCTCGGTGTAGATCAGCCAGGAGGCGCGGTGGAGGCCGACCGCCGTCTTGCCCGTACCCGGCCCGCCCTGGATCACGAGCGGCCGCACCGGCTCGCGCGTGATCAGGCGGTACTGGTCGGCCTGGATCGTCGCGACGATGTCGCGCATGTGCGTGTCGCGGCTGCGCTCGAGCTCCTCGAGCAGGAAGTCGCCGACACTGGCGCCGTCGACGGTCGAGCCGTCGAGCGACTCGTCGGAGATGTCGACGAGCCTACGGCCCTGGGCGCGGAAGCGGCGGCGGAGCGTGACGCGCTGCGGATCCTGCGGCGTCGCCGTGTAGAACGGCCTCGCGGCAGGCGCCTGCCAGTTGACGACGACCTGCTCACCCTCCTCGTCGTGCACCCAGCGCCGCCCGACGTAGAGCGCCCGCTCGACCGCCTCGAAGTCGAGCCGGCCGAACATCAGCCCGCGCTCGGCGTCCTCGAATGTGGCCAGTCGTTTCGCTGCCCAGGCGTCGAGCGCCGCCTGCGCGACCTCGCCGTCAGCCGCGTCGGCGGCGCGGAGGACGATCTCCCGCATCCGCTCGAGGTGCGCGTACGCGCGGTCGACGTACGCCTGCTCCGCCTTCAGCTCCGGATGGGTCACACCTCCGAATCTAGCGCCGGCTCAGCACCGATTGGGCGCCGCAGGAGCGAAGCGACACTTCAGGGGTTGTCCGCGAGCGGGATCTGCTCCTGCAGATCCCGCTCTTGCGGAGCAGAAATGTGCACTCGACCCAGCTTCGTGATCACGCGGCCGCGCGGGGTGCGCTGGAGGAAGCCGAGCTGGAGCAGGTAGGGCTCGTAGACGTCCTCGATCGTGTCCGGCTCCTCGCCGAGCGTGACGGCGAGCGTCGAGAGCCCGACCGGCCCGCCGTCGAACTTGAATGCGATCGCGTGCAGCAGCTCGCGGTCGGTGCCCTCGAGCCCCTCCTCGTCGATCTCCATTAGCTCGAGCGCCTCGCGGGCGACGGCGTTCGTGACCGCGCCCTGGTGGCGCACCTCGGCGACGTCGCGGACACGGCGGAGGATCCGATTGGCGATCCGCGGCGTCCCGCGCGAGCGGCTCGCGATCTCGGCGCAGGCCTCCTCT
>DASQKK010000055.1:0-6581 GCA_035630545.1 Gaiellaceae bacterium | reverse complement strand
GCGAGGCGGCGGCGGTCGCCGAGCGCACCGCCGAGCAGCTGCCCGGCGAGACCGCCGAGGCGACGGCCGGCGCCCCGGACGTGGAGCTCGCGATCCGTGACGCGCTGGCCACATTCCCTGCGGACGAGATCGTGGTCGCGGTGCGGCCCGACCAGCAGGAGGGACTGATCGAGGGAGCCGCGACCGACTCGGCGCCGACGCGTTCCTTCGCTGGAGTCCCGGTCCGATTCGTCGTCGTGCCGGACGAGCGCCGTTAGCGGGCTCAGCTCGTCTGCAACGACGCGCGGGCGTACCTGGCCCGCTCTTCCATGAGCAGGTCCACCACCTGCTGCAGGAGCTTCCAGGTGATCTCGGGGTTGTCCTTCGCGAAGCTTCGAAAGTCCCAGAGGTTGATCACCTGACAGGTCAGGGGGGTGTCGGCCGTGACCGTCGCCGCCCGCTCCTGCTGGCTGATCAGCGCCAGCTCACCGAAGCTGTCGCCCGGCCCCAGCCCCTTCACGTACGCGCCGTCGACCGTCACCGACGCCTCGCCCGCCGAGATGACGAAGAACCCGACGCCGCTCATCTCACCCTGCTTCACGACCGGACGGCCGGCCGCGAAGCGTCGCTCCTTGAACAGGCGCGCCAGCCGCTTCAGCTGCCGCTGCGACAGCCCGCTGAAGAGCGGCACCTCCTGGAGCTGAACCGACACGTACCTACCCTAACCTGGTCGGCGGGCGTCCCTGCTAGACCGGCTTCCGGGTGGCTCGCGCGAGGAACGCGCCGACGCCGGCGAGCGCCGCGAGCCCAAGGCTCGCGAGGTTCGTCGTCGCGCAGGCTCGGCAGGCGTTGCAGCAGACGGCGGCCATCGGCGCGTGCTCGCCGTACTTCGTCGCCGCCTGAATCGTCCGGCCCTGCCAAACAGCCTTCATGGTGGGAAGTGTAATGCCCTCGACTGAGCCGTTTGCCTCGTCCGTTAGACGGACGTCAAGAGTCCGCTCGGTCGCGTAGGGGTTCCGTCAACGACGTGTGCCGGCGGCAGCTGGGCCGCTACACACCTCACATGCTCGATGTTCTTCTGATCGCGGTCGTGCTCGCGTTCTTCGCCGCCGCGACCTTGTACGTGCGCGCGTGCGCGTGGATTGCCGCCGGCTCCGAGGACGAGCGTTGACGCTCGGTGACGTCCTGTTGCTGGCGGTGGCGGTCGCCGTGCTCGCATACCTCCTCTGGGCACTGCTCGTGCCGGAGCGGCTCGGATGAGCGGCGCGGCCTGGCTTCAGGTCGGAGTTCTGATCGCGCTGATCGCCGTCGGCACGCGGCTGCTCGGCCCCTATCTCGCCGCCGTCTACGGTGACGGGGCAGCCCCCGGCGACCGGGTGTTCCTGCGGGTCGAGCGGTCGCTCTACAGGCTCGGCGGGATCGACGAGAAGCGTGAGCAGCCGTGGACGGTCTACGCGCTCTCGCTGCTCGCCTTCAGCGCCGTCTCGGTGCTGGGCCTCTTCCTGCTCCAGCGCGTGCAGGGCTCGCTGCCGCTGAACCCCACGGACGTGGGGGCCGTGCCGCCGGCGCTCGCCTTCAACACGGCCGTCAGCTTCGTCACGAACACGAACTGGCAGAACTACGGCGGCGAGTCGACGATGAGCCACCTGACCCAGATGGCCGGGCTGACGGTGCAGAACTTCGCCTCCGCCGCTGTCGGCATCGCTGTCGCTGTCGCGCTGATCCGCGGACTCACGCGCCGCCGCAGCACGACGATCGGGAACTTCTGGGTCGACATCGTCCGCGGCACGACACGTGTGCTGGTCCCGCTCTCCGTCCTTGTTGCGTTGCTGCTCGCGAGCCAGGGCGTCGTGCAGTCGCTGCGCGGCCCCGCCGAGGCGACGACGGTCGAGGGTTCGGCCCAGTCGATCTACCGTGCGCCCATCGCAAGCCAGGAGGCGATCAAGGAGCTCGGCACGAACGGAGGCGGAATCGCGAACGCGAACTCGGCGCATCCGTTCGAGAACCCGACGGCGTTCACGAGCCTCGTCGAGATCCTCGCGCTGCTCCTGATCCCCTTCGCGCTCACGTACGCCTTCGGCCGGCTGGTCGGAAACCAGCGCCAGGGCTGGGCAATGTTCGCCGCCATGTTCACGCTCTGGCTCGGCTCGGCGGCGGTAGCGACCCACTATGAGGTCGAGGGCAACCCCCGCGTCGACGCGGCCGCGGCGAACATGGAGGGCAAGGAGGTCCGCTTCGGCGCCCCCGCCTCCGCCCTGTTCGCCGCCTCCACCACCGGCACGTCGACTGGCGCGGTCAACGCTGCCCACGACAGCTTCACGCCGGGCGGCGGTGCCGTCCCGCTCGTGAACATGATGCTCGGCGAGGTGTCGCCCGGCGGCGTCGGCGCCGGCCTCTACGGGATGCTCGTCTTCGCCCTGCTCTCGGTGTTCATCGCGGGGCTGATGGTCGGCCGGACGCCGGAGTACCTCGGCAAGAAGATCCAGGCGGTGGAGATGAAGCTCGTCGTCCTCTACCTGCTCGTCGTGCCGCTGCTCGTGCTCAGCTTCAGCGCCGTCTCGCTCGTGATCGACCGCGGCACGTCCTCGATCCTCAACCCCGGTCCGCACGGGCTCTCGGAGGTGCTCTACGCCTTCACGTCGGCGTCGAACAACAACGGCTCCGCCTTCGGCGGCCTGACCGGCAACACGGATTGGTACAACACGACGCTCGCGCTCGCGATGCTCGGCGGGCGCTTCCTCTTGATCGTCCCGCTGCTTGCGATCGCCGGCTCGCTCGCCCGCAAGCAGCCGGTGCCGGTGAGCGCGGGCACGTTCCCGACCGCCTCGCCCCTCTTCGTCGCCTTGCTCGTCGGCGTCGTCCTGATCGTCGTCGGCCTGACCTACTTCCCGGTCCTCGCCCTCGGGCCGGTCGTGGAGCAGCTGAGCCTGTGAACGCGTCGTCCGGCCTCGACCGGGACATCCTGCGCCGGGCCGCGATCGACAGCCTGCGCAAGCTCGACCCGCGCCGGATGGCACGCAACCCGGTCATGTTCATCGTCGAGATCGGCAGCGTCGTCGTCACCGGCATCGCGATCGTCGACCCGAGCGTCTTCGCCTGGCTGATCGCGGTCTGGCTCTGGTTCACCGTCCTCTTCGCCAACTTCGCCGAGGCTGTCGCCGAAGGGCGCGGCAAGGCGCAGGCCGAAAATCTGCGGAAGACGCGAGCGGAGACGCTCGCGCGCCGGCGCCGGGCCGATGGCGCGGTCGAGGAGGTGCTCTCGAACCTCCTCGCCGAGGGCGACGTCGTCGTCGTCTCCGCCGGGGCGCTCATCCCCGCCGACGGCGAGGTAATCGAAGGCATCGCGAGCGTCGACGAGTCCGCGATCACCGGCGAATCCGCCCCCGTGATCCGCGAGTCCGGCGGCGACCGCTCGGCCGTCACCGGCGGCACCCGCGTCCTCTCCGACGAGATCGTCGTGCGCGTGACGCAGAAGCCGGGCGAGAGCTTCCTCGACCGGATGATCGCCCTTGTCGAAGGCTCCTCGCGGCAGAAGACCCCGAACGAGATCGCTCTCGACATCCTCCTCGTCGGGCTGACGGCGATCTTCTTGATCGCCGTCGTCACGCTGCAGCCGTTCGCGATCTACTCCGGCGACCGCCAGGACACGGTCGTGCTCGTCGCGCTGCTCGTCTGCCTGATCCCGACGACGATCGGCGCGCTCCTCTCCGCGATCGGGATCGCCGGGATGGACCGGCTCGTCCGCCGGAACGTGCTCGCACTCTCGGGACGGGCGGTCGAGGCGGCGGGTGACTGCTCGACGCTCCTGCTCGACAAGACCGGCACGATCACGCTGGGCAACAGACAGGCGGCCGCGTTCCTGCCCCTGCCGGGCGTCCTCGCTACGGAGCTCGGCGACGCCGCCCAGCTCGCGAGCCTCGCCGACGAGACCCCCGAGGGCCGCTCGATCGTGGTGCTCGCGAAGGAGCAGTTCGGGCTCCGCGAACGCGAGCTCACCGGCGCCACCCTCGTCCCGTTCACGGCCCAGACGCGGATGAGCGGGATCGAGCTCGACGGCCGCTCGATCCGCAAGGGCGCGGCCGACGCAATCCGGCGCTGGGTCGGAACCGAGGACGAGAACGCGGACGCACTGTCGACGCTCGTCGACGGGATCGCGCTCGGCGGCGGCACCCCGCTCGTCGTCGCGGAGAACGGACGCACACTCGGCGTCGTCCACCTCAAGGACGTGGTCAAGGAGGGCCTGCGCGAGCGCTTCGCGGAGCTGCGTGCGATGGGCATCCGCACCGTGATGATCACCGGCGACAACCCGCTCACAGCGCGGGCGATCGCGGACGAGGCGGGCGTCGACGACTTCCTCGCCGAGGCGACGCCCGAGGAGAAGATGGCGCTGATCAAGCGCGAGCAGGCCGGCGGGAACCTGGTCGCGATGACCGGCGACGGCACGAACGACGCCCCCGCGCTCGCTCAGGCCGACGTCGGCGTCGCGATGAACACGGGCACCCAGGCCGCGCGCGAAGCCGGGAACATGGTCGACCTCGACTCGAATCCGACGAAGCTGATCGAGATCGTCGAGATCGGCAAGCAGCTCCTGATCACGCGTGGCTCGTTGACGACCTTCTCGATCGCGAACGACGTCGCAAAGTACTTCGCGATCATCCCCGCGATGTTCGCCGGCACCTACCCGGCCCTGGACGACATCAACGTCATGCAGCTCGACACGCCCCAGTCGGCGATCCTCAGCGCCGTCGTCTTCAACGCGCTCGTCATCGTCGCGCTGATCCCGCTCGCGCTACGAGGGGTCCGCTTCCGCGCCGCCTCCGCGGCGGCGGTGCTGCGCCGCAACCTGCTCGTCTACGGCCTCGGCGGCCTGGTCGTGCCGTTCGTCGGCATCAAGGCGATCGACGTCGTCATCTCGGGCCTCGGAATCGTCTGATGCGCCGCCAGCTTCTCCCCGCCGTCGTCACTTTCCTCGCCCTCACACTGCTGTGCGGGATCGCGTACCCGCTCGCGGTCACCGGCGTCGCGCAAGTCGTGTTCCCGTCGCGGGCGGACGGCTCGCTCGTCGAACGGGACGGCAGGATCATCGGCTCGCGGCTGATCGGCCAGAGCTTCCAAAGCCCGCGCTACTTCCACCCCCGCCCGTCCGCCGCCGGCGACGGCTACGACGCGATGTCGAGCTCCGCCTCCAACCTCGGGCCGACGAATCCCGACCTCCTCGACGCCGTCGCGGAGCGGCGCACAGCGTACGAGCAGGCGAACGGTGGCCCGGCGCCGGTCGACGCCGTCACCGCCTCGGCCTCCGGCCTCGACCCGCACATCTCGCCGGCGAACGCGCTCACCCAGGCCGGTCGCGTCGCGCGAGAGCGAGGACTCGACCTCGCCGACCTGCTGCGGCTCATCGACGAGCATACGGACGGCCGCTCGCTCGGCTTCCTCGGCGAACCGGGCGTGAACGTGCTCGAGCTCAACCTCGCGCTCGACCAACAGGCGTAGCCTCTCGTCATGGCCCGCGGCACGCTCCGGATCTACCTCGGCGCCGCAGCCGGCGTCGGCAAGACGTTCGCCATGCTCAACGAGGGCCGCCGGCGCCGGGACTACGGCGAGGACGTCGTCGTCGGCTTCGTCGAGGCGCACGGCCGCGCCAAGACGGCCGAGCAGATCGGCGACCTCGAGGTCCTGCCACTGAAGCGGCTCGACTACCGCGGCGCCGAGTTCGAGGAGCTCGATGTCGCCGCACTGCTCGAGCGCAAGCCGCAGGTCGCGCTCGTCGACGAGCTCGCGCACACGAATGTCCCCGGCTCCCGGAACGAGAAGCGCTGGCAGGACGTCGAGCAGCTCCTGGACGCTGGCATCGACGTCATCTCGACGCTCAACGTCCAGCACCTGGAGTCGCTCAGCGACGTGGTCGAGCAGATCACCGGCGTCACGCAGCGCGAGCGGATTCCCGACGAGGTCGTGCGCCGAGCAGACGAGCTGCAGCTGGCCGACCTCACCCCGCTCGCGCTCCGCAACCGGCTCGCCCGCGGAGACGTCTACCCCGCGGAGCGGATCGACGCCGCGCTGGCCAACTACTTCCGGCCGGGCAACCTCTCGGCGCTACGCGAGCTGGCGCTCGCGTGGCTCGCCGACCGCGTCGACGAGACCCTCGCCGCGTACCGCGCCCAGCACGGGATCTCGGACCCCTGGGAGACGCGGGAGCGCGTGCTCGTGGCGCTGACTGGGTCGGCGGACGGTGAGCGCCTGGTCCGCCGTGCGGCGCGCGTCGCCCAGCGGACGAAGGGCGAGCTCTTCGGAGTGCACGTCGTCCCGCAGGACGGCCTCTCGGCGCCCTCGGCCGCGCTTCTCACGCGCCAGCGCGAGCTCGTCGAGCAGCTCGGCGGCGGCTACCACGAGGTCGCCGGCGCGGACGTCGGCGAGGCGCTGCTCGAAGCCGCCCGCTCGCTCAACGTCACCCAGATAGTGATGGGCGCCAGCCGCCGCTCCCGCTGGCAGCGGCTCACCCGAGGCTCTGTCATCGGCAAGGTCATCCGGGAGTCCGGCACCGGCATCGACGTCCACGTCGTCAGCCACCCCGAGGGCCGCTCCGAGGAGGCCTACGTCGT
>DASQKK010000054.1:0-13235 GCA_035630545.1 Gaiellaceae bacterium | reverse complement strand
CCTCGGCTCGCCGCCGCAGATCGAGCGGCAGGCGATCCCGCTGCAGGCGCCCGAGCTCGTCGAGCCAGGCGAGCAGCTGCGCGCGATCGACGCGGCGTAGCGCACGCGGCGCGTCCGCGTTGCTTCTGGGGCCGCTGGCGGCCCCCTTCAGGGATCTTCGCGCGATGTGCGTCCGCTCTTGCGGACGCACATCTTGCACTAGAAACGCAGGATGGCGCCGATCCCCTCGACGGGGTCGAGATCCTGGCGCTCGACCGCGAGCAGGTCGCCGCCGTAGGCGAGCGTCAGCCGGACCGCAAGGTCGAGCCCGTCGTCACGGTGCTCCATCGTCGTCCCGTCGAGCGGGCACGTGCCCGCCGCGGCGGCGGCACGGCCGCACGCCGGGCATCGGAACGCGTCCCTCTGCACGCCCGTCTGATGGAGGAGCAGCTCGACCCGACCGTCGGACGCCGCCTCGAGCGTGTCGACCCACCCGGCGGAGCCGAGCGCGTTCTTGCCGACCTCCTCCCGCCAACGGGCCACCGCGTCGGTCTCGCGGCGGGCGCGCCAGTCGTCCACGAACGGCTGCACGACCTCGCCCAGCTCGGCGTCGGATGCGTGCGCGTCCGCACTCGTCCACCCGATCACTGCCTCCTCGACCTCGGACGAAAGGACGTCCGCAAACTCGGCCCTCGTCTCGTCGCCCGCGACGACGATGATCCGCGGCCGTCCGAGCGCCCGGAAGAGCCGCTCCAGCTCCTCGGCGACGGCCTTGTAGTGCTCGAGGTCGAGATTGCCGATGTGACGCTGGTAGCGGGCCTGCGACCAGCCACCCTGGTCGTGCCGGCCCTGAGTCTCCTCGGTCCGGTCGGCGACCTGCTCGAAGCGGCCGCCACGGAGCGCGAGCACGCGCCCCTGCTCCCGCCCGACGACGGCGACGATCGCGCCGTTCCCCCGTCCGATCAGCGGCACCAGCGGGCTGAGCAGGAAGTCGTCGGCGACGCGGGCTGCATCCGCGACCTTCCAGGGCAGTGCGAGCACGCTCCAGATGTTGTCGGGGCCGGCTGCGAAGACCGCGAGTCCGTGGGCGCCGTCGCGGTCGAACTCCCCGTCGAAGTACTGCGCGAGCCGCTCGAAGTCCGCCTTCAGGCCGGCTTTGACCTCGCGCGCGAGATCGGGACGGGTCGCACCGTGCGACTTCGCGGCCGAGTCGAGCATGGCGTGGACGCGCATCGTCGTCTCGCGTGTGGTCGGCGAGATCGCGGGGTCGAGGTCGACGTAGAGCGAGATCGCGCAGCCGTTCTGGGCGCGAAAGCCAGCGAGCTCGCGTAGGCCGTCGAGGCTGACCGTGGTTGTCGTCATATTCGCCCTTTCTGCCTGACGGCCTCGGATTCTAAGCCTCCCGTCGCGGAACATCTCGACCCTCCGACTCGTTCTCTATGGTGACGGGCACAGAAGCCCGGAGACGACGGAGGAGAAGCGTTGAGCGAGGTTCGTGACGTGATCATCATCGGCGGCGGTCCTGCCGGCTATACAGCCGCACTCTACGCCGCGCGAGCCAATCTGAGCCCGCTTGTGATCGAAGGTTTCAACTGGGGCGGCCAGCTGATGATCACCAGCGAGGTCGAGAACTACCCCGGCTACCGCGACGGGGTGATGGGGCCGGAGATGATGGCCGAGTTCCGCGCGCAGGCCGCGCGTTTCGGCGCCGAGTTCGTCACCGACGACGTCACGCGCATCGACCTCTCGGAGCGCCCGTTCAAGCTCTACGTGGGCGACGACGAGTACGCCGGCAACTCGGTGATCGTCGCCACCGGCGCGACGGCGCGCCAGCTCGGCCTCGAGTCGGAGCGCGCGCTGCACGGCCGGGGCGTCACCTACTGCGCCACGTGCGACGCCGCGTTCTACCGTGAGCGCGAGGTCGTGGTCGTCGGCGGCGGCGACTCCGCGATGGAGGAGGCGCTCTACCTGACGAAGTTCGCCTCGAAGGTCACGCTCGTCCACCGCCGCGGCGAGTTCCGCGCCTCCCAGATCATGGTCGACCGAGTGAAGGACCACGATCGAATCGAGATCCTGACGCCGTACGTGGTCGAGGACGTGCTCGGCGTCGACGCCGGCAAGCTGACCGGTGTCCTGCTCCGGAACGTCGAGACGGACGAGACGATGGAGTACCCGACGGACGGCCTCTTCGTCGCGATCGGCCACGACCCGACGACGAAGCTCTTCGTCGACTGGCTCGACCACGACGAGAACGGGTATCTCGTCACCAAGGGGAAGACCACGGAGACGAACATCCCGGGCGTCTTCGCGGCGGGCGACGTCCAGGACCACGTCTACCGGCAGGCGATCACCGCCGCCGGGTCCGGCTGCGCCGCCGCGCTCGACGCGGAGCGTTTCCTCGCCGAGGCCGAGGGCCACCCGGAGGCGGCGCTGACGGCGCCGCGCGAGCACAGCCAGCCGGCGTAGGCGGCAGTGCCGTTCTACATCTGCCCGAACTGCAAGAACCGCTCGATCGATGACGACGGCCGCCAGGGTCTCCTGCGCCAGGGGGTCTCGTGCGAGCGGTGCGGCTTCGGCTTCCTGTTCGAGATCCTCGACGACTACTACCCGCCGCCGACCGCCGGGCTGATCGCCTGCGACCGGAGCGGCCGCATCCTCGCCGCCGGCCGCGGCGTTTTCGAGCTGACCGGCTACGGCGAGCGAGAGCTGATGGGCAGGGACGTCGTCGCCGCGTTCGGGCTGGAGGGATTCGAGGCGGGCAAGAACCCGATCGCGTTCGCGCTCGAATGGGGCGTGCGCCGGATGGGCGAGCAGCTGGAGCTGCGCTCCCGCTCCGGCCAGGTCAAGCCGGTGACCGCCGACGTCTTTCCCGCCTACGACGAGGACGGCGGCGTCCTGGTCGCCCTGTCGTCCCGCTAGCGCGCCGGCGGCCGAAGCCGGCGCCCGAAGCCGGTGGGTTCCCCCTTGGGGGAGCCGGCTCCCACTCAGAACGCTAGCGAGGCAGCTGCGTCGAGGGGGTCAAGACGTCGCAACGATTTCGCCGATCTCGATCCGGCTCGAGGGGCACAGATCGGCGAGAACACAGTCTTCGCAGCGCGGCCGCCGGGCGTCGCACACACGGCGGCCGTGCCAGATCAACAGGTGGGGAAACGTGCCCCAGTCGGCGCGCGGGACGAGCTTGACGAGGTCGCGCTCGATCTTCACCGGATCCTCTTGGCGCGTCAGGCCGAGACGCTGCGAGAGCCGGCGCACGTGCGTGTCGACGACCACGCCCTGCGGGTTGCCGAGCTCGGCCGCGACCACGTTCGCCGTCTTCCGAGCGACCCCCGGCAGCCGCAGCAGCTCGTCGACCGTCCCCGGCACCTCGCCGTCGAACTCCTCCAGCAGTACCAGCATCGCGCCCTGGATCGACTTGGCCTTCTGGCGGAAGAAGCCGGTCGCGTAGACGTCCTGCTCCAGCTCCTCTCGCGGCACCGCCAGATAGTCCTCGGGGCGCCTGTACTTCTCGAACAAGGTCGCCGTGACGCGGTTCACGTTCACGTCCGTCGTCTGCGCGGAGAGCATCACCGAGACCAGCAGCTCGACGGGATTGCCGAAGTCGAGCGCGATCTTGGCGTCGGCGTGCTCGACTGAGAGCCGCTCGATGATCGGTTTGATCCGATCGCGGCGCCGGCCGACGGGCCGCCGCGCCTCGTGGACGAAACTACGTGGCAACGCTCTCGAAGTAGGCCGATACCTCGTCCGGGTCCTCCGGCTCGAGCAGCCAGCCGACCATCTGCTCCGCGTTCGGGTAGGTCGTCGTGCGGATCGCGACCGCGGCGGCGTCGACCGCGTACGGCGTGCAGCGGAACTCGAGCTCGCCTCCGTCGAGCAGCGCCCAGAACGCCCCCTGACGTCCTTCGTACGGCATTCCGACGCTGCCCGCGTTGGCGAAGCGAATCCCGTCGACGACGCGCTCGAACTGCACATGCGTGTGCCCGCCGACGACGACGCGTTCCCCGACGCCCTCGAGCGCGGCCAGGAAGCGCTCGTCGGGCGAGACCTTGGTCAAGATCTCGTCGTCGTCACGCGGGGAACCATGGCAGTAGAGGACGCCGTCGAGCGAGACCGAGATCGGCAACGTCCGGAGGAACTCGTGGGCGGGCTGGTCGAGCTGAGCCGAAAGCCATTCCCACGTACCGGCGGGCGCCCGAGGCGACTCCCGATCGGCATTCCCGCGGACGAACACCGCCTCGACCTCGCGGAGCCGGTCGAGGCAGTCCTGCGGATACGGGCCTGCGATGACGTCGCCGCCGCAGACGATCCGGTCGATGTCGAACGAGCGCAGCTCGGCGAGCACCGCCTCGAGCGCGGGCAGGTTGCCATGCACATCGCAGAGCGCCGCGACTCGCATCTAGCCGGCGGCCGCCAGTGCCGGTGGCCGGCTCGGTCCGCCCCGCAGGCGGGGCCCGGCGCAGACGACGTCGAGCGCCGGACAGCCGGCGCAGTTGAACTCGCTCGGAGTCGGCACGAACTCGCCCGCGCGGATGCGGCCGATCGCCTCGGACAGCTCGGCCTCGAGCTCGAGCATGTCGGCGCGCACGAACGTCTTCGAGACGACGGCGTCGGGCCGCTCGAGGAAGTGGTAGACGACCTCGACCTCGTCCATCCCGGCGCGGAAGCACGCCAACGCGTAGACGAGCCGTTGTAGACGGTAGTCGGCCTCGACGATCTCCTCCGGCGTCCCCTCCGCCAGCGAGTTGGTCTTGTAGTCGAGCACCAGCGCCCGCGCTCCCGCGACGTGGAGCACGTCGAGCCGCCCGTGCAAAAGGACACCGTCGTGCTCGAAGGCGAACGGCCGCTCGGGCCGGGCGCCTGCAAGGGTCGCGATCCGCTGCGCCAGCTCCGAGCCGCAGTAATTGTCGACGAAGGCGGCGATCCGCGCCAGCTCCTCTTCCGTCACGGCCGGGTACCACGCCTGCACCTGACCCGGATCGGACGACTCCGGCGCAGAGAGATCGACGAGCTCGAGCAGGCGGTGGACCGCGTCTCCGACCTCGGTCGCGACGAGCCCCGACTGTCCGGCGACGGTGCCGTGCGCCCGCGCCTCCCGCATCCCAGCGACACGCTCGGCGTAGTAGCGGTACGAGCAGCGCTCGAAGAGCGCGAGCGCGCTGTAGGAGAGGCGTCGCACGTCGTGCAGCGGCGGCTCCGGCAGCGCCCGGATCGGCGCCAGCGCGGGAGCGAGCGGTGGCAGCTTCGGCTCCTCCCCGGCCGCGAACAGGGCGAGCTGGCCCGTCTCCTCGTCCACGACCGCAGGCACGAGCGTGGGCATCGACTCCTCGGTCGGCGGCGGGATCCGATCGATCCGTACGAGCACGCGCGCTCCTTCTCGCTCGAGCTCGAGCGGCGCCTCGCCGACGCCGGCGACCTCCTCGGCGCAGTCGAGCCGCCCCAACACCCAGCCGATCGGCGTCCGCTCGTCCGCCTTCCGCTCTGGATCGATGGAGCCGGAGACGATCAGGCGGTCGATCGCGCGCGTCATCGCCACGTAGTAGAGCCGCAGCCGCTCCGCCTCGTCCTCAGCTGCCCGGGCCTCCTTGACGCTGTCGTAGCCGAGGACACCGTGCCGCCGGCCGGTCGCAGGGTCGGCGACGCGGAAGCCGAAGCGGCCGTCGGCCAGGCAGAGGATCTCGTCCGACGAGGGGGCGTTCCGGTCGCGGCCCGCATCGGCAACGACCACCACCTTGAACTCGAGACCCTTGGCCGCGTGAATCGTCAGCAGGCGGACGGCGTCGGCGCCCTCCTCCTCGGCGACGGCGTCGCGCTCCGCCGCCCCGACCGCCTCCTGCTCCTCGATGAAGCGGACCAAGCCCTCGACATCGGGGCCGCGCAGCTCCTCGTACGAGCGCGCGAGCCGCGCCAGCTTGCGCAGGTTGGCGTAGCGACGGCGGCCATCCCACTGCGCCAGCACGGCGAGGTCGTAGTCATGGTCGGCGACGATCCGCTCGCAGAGGCGCTCGAGCGAGAGGCGTGGCGCCGCCTCCGCCAGGCGGTCGTACCGCTGCCTGAACGCGCGCAGGAGCCGCGTGTCGTCGGCATCGAGGTCCGCCGGCAGCCCCCGCTCGAGCCCGGTGAAGATGGGGCCGCGCGCCGCGCGCCGGATCAGCAGCAGCGCGTCGTTCGAGACGCCGACGAAGGGCGAGGCGAGCACGCTCACGAGCGCCTCGTCGTCGTAGCGGTTCTGGAGCAGTCGGAGGTAGGAGAGCAGGTCGACGACCTGCTGCTGGCCGAAGTAGCCGCGGCCGGTGGCGCGGTACGTGGCAAGTCCTGCGCCGCGCAGCTCCTCCTCGTACCACTCGGCGTCGGTGCCCGCCGCGAAGAGGAGGACGATCTCGCCGGCGGTCGCGACGCCCGTGTCGACGAGCTCCTTCACCCGCCGGGCGACGTTCTTCGCCTCGGCCCGCCGCCAGTGCAGGCCCGTGCCGGCGTAGGCAGCCTTGTCCGTCACGAGCAGCTCGACCGGCGTGCCGAAGACGGGGTCGGGGAACTCACCCGATGCGGCCAGAGGCTGGAACTCCTCGCCGAACTCGGCGCCGAAGAGGTGGTTTACGACCGCGAGCACCTCCGGGCGCGAGCGGTAGTTGCGCGTCAGCGGCAGCAGCGTCCCCGCACCGGCGCGCCGCTCGCGGAAGACCTGGACGTCGGCGTGCCGGAAGCCGTAGATCGACTGGAACTCGTCCCCGACGAAGAACCGCTCCGTGTCGGGGCCGGTCAACAGGTCGACGAGCTCGCACTGGAGCCGGTTCGTGTCCTGGAACTCGTCGACCATGATCGAGCGGAAGCGCAGCCGCTCCCGCTCGCGCAGCGCCTCGTCGTCGCGCAAGAGGTCGCGGGCGTGCAGCTGCAGGTCCTCGAAGTCGAGCGCCGACTCGCGGTCCTTGGCGGCTGCGTATTGGGCCGCGAAGCCGTGCAGGAGTTGCTGCAGCAAGTCCCGGTCCTGCAGCGCCAGCTCGTCGAGCGCCGCCTGCTCGACCGCCTTGCGCGCCTCCTCGTAGCTCGCCGCGCGCTCGCCCCGAGCCCGCAGCCCGGTCAGGTCGAGCAGCCGCTCCGGCAGCGGTGTCGACTCCGCGAGCACCGCCGCCTGTGCCGCGGCCTTGCGCGCTGCCTCGGTCGCGTCCGGATCGTCCGCGAGCGCGCGCGCCGCGGCAGCCAGCTCGTCGAGCAGCACCTGGAGGTCGGCCCGCTCGCCCAGCTCGAGGTCGAGCTCGCGGCCGGCCGAGCGCAGCGTCTCGTAGACGGTCGTCAGCATCCGCCGCAGGCCGCCGGCGCCGTACGTCGCCAGCAACCGCAACCGGTCCGGCTCCTCGGCGGCGCAGAACTCGTTCAACGCCGCCTCGAAGGCCTCGCCGCGGATCACGCGCCCCTGGCTGTCGTCGAGGACGCGGAAGCGGGGGTCGAGCCCGGCCGCGAACGGGTGCGTCTTCAGCAGCCGCAGGCAGAAGCCGTGGATGGTCGAGATCCAGGCGCCGTCGAGTGAGCGCGCCAGGTCGGGTCGGCCGAGCTCGTGCAAGCGGGCGCGGATCCGGCCTCTCAGCTCGCCGGCGGCGCGCTCGGTATAGGTGATCACGAGCATCGACTCGATGTCGATGCCGCGCTCGCAGACCGCCTCGACGAACCGCTCGACGAGCACGGTTGTCTTGCCGGTGCCCGCGCCCGCCGAGACGAAGACCTGTCCTCGCGCCGCAATCGCGGCGAGCTGCTGATCGTTGGCCGTCCTCATGCGCGCCTGATCCGGCACATCCGCCAGAGGTCGCACCACGCCGGGCAGCCATCGGTGCCTTTCGGGTCGTGCCGCACGTCGCCCGTCCGGATCCGCTGCGCCAGCCCGCGGGCGAGGTCGCGCGCACCCTCGACCTGCGCCCAGAACGCGTCCTCGTCGAGATAGTCGTTCGCCGCGAAGCCCGGGAGCACGTCGCTCTTCGCCTCGGCGCGGAGCAGCCCACGTGGCCGCCGCTCCCCCGCCAGCGGCCGGTAGAGCCCGCCGAGCGGCTCGATCCCGACGAGGTCGCGCAGCACCAGCATGTAGAGCGGGATCTGGAGCCGCAGCTCCTTCTCGATCTCGGCCGCCGAGTGCCCCGTCCGCCCGGACTTGTAGTCCTGGACGATCCCGCGGGCGCTGCCCGGATCGACGTCGATCCGGTCGATCTTCCCCGAGAGCGTGATCCCGTCGCCGAGATCGAGCCCGCGCTGCAGCTCGGGGGCCGAGCGCTCCGAGCCGAACCCGACCTCGAACCTGCGCGGCACGAGCGGCACCGGCGAGCGCGCCTCGTCGCGGACGAGCTGCTCGAGGTCGCGACGCAGGCTCTGCTCGAGCTCGCGCCGCTCGAGCTCGGTCATCTCCATCTTCACGCCCTGCAGTGCCCCTTCGAGGCACTCGCCGAGGAAGGCAAGCGCGTCGTCGAGCCGAGCCTCGACGACGCGGTCGCTGCCGATCGCGCGGGGCAGGCCCCCGTAGAAGCGATGCAGGGTCGTGTGCGCGACCGAGCCGCGCAGCATCGCGTCGACCTTGCGGTCGATCCGGCGCGGCGAGATCAGGCGCTCGAAGAACCAGGCGGAGGAGCAGTCGGCGAACCGCTCCAGCTCGGTGACGTTGAAGGGTGTCTTCGCCGCGAGCTCGGCAAGCACTCGCGGGTGCCGCAGCGCCGTCTCGCGTGTGAACGCGTTCCGCGCGCGGCGGAGCTGCCGTTCCCAGCCGTTGGCGACGGCGATCGACTCCGCATCGTCCGGCTTGCGCGCCGCGAGCAGCGCCAGTGCCCGTAGGCGCTCGCGCTCGGTCGGGGCGGCTTCGAGCTCCCACGTCAGCCGCGAGAGCGGCCGCCGCCGCGTCCACCGCCGTACCTCCTCCGGGTCGAAGAGCGCGGCCACCTCGTCCCAGAACGGGCTCGGCTCGCGCGGGCTCCCCTCGTCCGTGGCCGCCTCGCGCACGAGCGTCAGCCGTTGCGTCGCACGCGTGCAGGCCGTGTAGAAGAGGTAGCGCTCGCGCTCGACGGGGTCGGGGCGCGTCAACCGGGCCGCGGCGCGGTGGTCGAGCTCGCCGCGCGCATCGTCGTCGAGGAACGGCGAGGCGGCGCCTCGGCGCGGGAGCGTTCCCTCCTCCAGGCCGAGCAGGAAGACGGCGTCGAACCGGCGCGTGCGGACCCGGGCGAGATCGAGGACGGCGACGCGGCCGCGCTCGCCCGCGGATCCGAGCCGCACCTCGGCATGCTCGAGCGCGCCGAGCACCTCGTCCGCGGACAGCTCGCCGCCGAGCGCGCCCCAACCGTCGAGCTCGTCCAGCACCCGGCTGAGCGACTCGAACGAGCGCAGGTCGGCCCGGCTGGCGTGGCCGACCGGCGGCGCGTCCAGCCCGTGCGCGCTCCGCAGCATCGCCGTCGCGATCGCGCGAACCGCCGCGACCGGCCCGGCGGCACTCCGGAGCGCCTCGAGCGGCGGCAGCGGCTGGCCGTCGCGGAGGCGGATCGTCTCCTCCTCGACGCTCTCGCGGGCGGCCACGCCACGGCCGCGCAGCCTGCCCTCGAGGAAGTCGACGTTCGAGCGGACGAAGCCCGAGTACGGCGAGCGGAGGAAGGCGTAGAGCTCACGGCGGCCGCCCTGCTGCCACTCGAAGCGCAGCAGCGAGAGCAGTGTCTGGCCGAACGCCGTCTGGCCGAGGCGGACGCGGCCCTCGATCGCAAACGGGATCCCGAGCGTGCCCAGCACGGTCTCGAGCGGCGCCCGCCAGCGTTCGACAGCTGGGACGACGAGCGCGATCTCCTCGAGCGGTACGCCATCGGCGGCGAGCTCGCGGACCTCCTCGGCGACGAGCTCGAGCGAGCCCCGGGTGCCGGCCCCCTCGAAGAACCGGATCGCGCCGTCGAGCTCGGGGCCACTCGGCGGCGAATCCGCGAAGAGATGCCGCTCGAGATGGGCGAGCGCCGCATGCCCGTACTCGGCGGAGCGCGCCGGCAGGTCCTCGATCGAGCCGGAAAGCGACGCGAGATCCTCCTGCGTGCGCCGGAGCGAGGCGAACGCCGCCCGCGCCGGCTCGTAGGGCAGCGAGACCGTCACCTCCGCGCGCCCGGTGAGCGCCTCGAGCAGCCCCCACTCGACGCCCGTCAAGTCCTCGAACCCGTAGGCGAAGACGGGGCGGCCGTCCCAGGCGCCGAGCTCGGAGCGGAGCCGCTCGACGGCGCGGCGTCGGAGCAGGTCGCGATCCCAGAGGCCCAACCGGTCGAGCTCGGCCCGATAGGACGCATAGAGCAGCGCGAGATCTCCGTCGAGCTGCTCCGGGTCCAGCAGCCCGGACTCGAGCTCGGCGAGCACGGCCAGCAGCGAGTCCGCGAAGCCCGCGAATCGTGCCGAGCGCCCGAGCCCGTTCAGCGGCGTCGCTGCGAGCGCGCGCCGCGCGACGAGCGCCCGCTGGGCGTCGCTCGCGACCGGCTTCGCGTCGAGAGCGGCGAGCGCGAGCTCGCGGAAGACGTCGTCGAACGTCCCGATCGAGCCGGCCAGAAGGGCGCCTGCACGTGCGAGGAGGTCGCGCTCGATCCGCTCGACGTCCGCCCGGCCTGGGACGATCAGGACCGGATCGCGGTCGATCGCCTCGAGGTAGCCCTCGAGCAGGCGCGCGATCTTGCCGGCCTTCGCCGGCCCGACGACGAGTGCCAACCCCATCGACCCATCGTAATCGTCGGTCCCGACGGCTTTTCGCCGCGAAATCGGCAAAGAGCGGGAAATGGCGTAGGCTCGGCCGATGAAGATCTTCAACCTCTACGGGGACGAGTGGAACGAGACCACCGAGCACGGGGGATTCGCCTTCAAGGACGGTTGGGTCGGCGCCCGAATCGGCGCCGAGCTGATCGGCGGCAGCCTCTACGAGGTGGCGCCGGGGAAGAAGCTCTGGCCATACCACGTCCACCACGCGAACGAGGAGTGGGCGATCGTCGTCCGCGGCCGGCCGACGCTGCGGACGCCGGAGGGCGAGCAGGAGCTGGCCGAGGGTGACGTCGCGTGCTTCGTGCGCGGGCCGGCGGGCGCACACCAGATGATCAACCGCACCGACGAACCGGTGCGTGTCCTGATGCTCTCGAGCCTGCTCTCGCCCGACGTGATCGAGTACCTGGACAGCGGCAAGATCGCCGCGACGGGCGCGGACGGGAAACGCCTGTTCCGGACGCGCCGCGGCGAGCCGGCCGAGTACTGGGAGGGCGAGGAGTAACCGCTACTGCGTCGCGGACTTCGGCCGCCGGCCGCGCCGCGCGACCTGGCGTCCACCCATCTGCTCCGCCTCGGCGTCCGTCACGTCCAGCTCGCGCACGCCCTTGCGCGCGTCGTGGAACGTGATCCGCACGGTCGCGCCCCTGCCGTCGGCGATCTCGGCGCCGGAGATGTCGGAAACGAGCACAGTCTTGCGAGCCACAGGTATTCCTCCTTGGGGATCCGTGAATACGCATTAACCGTAGCGCAAATCCGAACGACAATCACGCGGCCTTGCGTGCACGTTTGATACGCCACGAACGCAGCAGGCTGAGAAGCGCGTTCTCTTCCGGATCCAGGCCGATATCCCGTGCCTTGACGACGCGCAAATGCCGAGGCCGAAAGTCCTCGAGCGTTCGCCCGTCGAGATACTGCTCGACGACGGCGGGGCTGACGTATGAGGCACGTGCAACAGCCGGTGTGTTTCCGAGCTTCTCACCGACGGTTCGCATCACGTTTGCAACCATCCGCTTCGCCTCGGCGTCGCTCTCGGGCACCCCGTGCTCGGCGAGCGCGATCGCCGCGGTCAGGGTGCCGCCCCAGGTGCGGAAGTCCTTCGCGGTGAACTCCTCCCCCATGTGCTCCTGGATGTAGTCGTTGAGGACAGCGCCCGTGAGGTTGCACGAGTCGCCGTTGTAGCCGTAGCGGAAGAGCCGGGCAGGGCCCGGCTGCGCCAGCAGGTCCTTGATCGCGCCGGCAAGCTCGTCGTCGACGACGGACGTCCGCACCTGCACCCTGTGCTTCGCCCGGAACCGGAAGGTCACCCGCCTGCCGCGCACGGTCACGTGGCTCCGCGTCAGGGTCGTGACGCCGTGCGTGCGGGACGTCTTCGCGTACCGGTCGGAGCCGACGCGGAACCAGGCCATGTTGATCAGCCGGACGGCCACGGCGCAGACGCGCTCGCGGTCGTACGGGTCGCGCGTCATGTGCTCGCCCATCGCCTGGCGCAGCGCGGGCAGTGCCTCGGCGAAGCGGACGAGCTTGTCGAACTTCGTCTGCTCCTGCTGGGCCCGGTACTCGGGGTGGTAGAGGTACTGCCGCCGTCCCGCCTTGTCGACGCCTGTCGCCTGCAGCTTCGCACCGGCGCGGGGTGAGATCCAGACGTCCTTCCAGGCAGGCGGGATCACGAGCGACTCGATTCGCTCGATCTTCGCGGGATCCCCGATCGGGTTCCCGCGCCCGTCCAGGTAGCGGAACCGCCCCTTCGACCCCGCGCGCCTCCAGCCACCCGTGCGCGCCATCGCGAGAGGGTTACCCGGATGGCGCCAGTATCATCCGCCGCCGATGGATCCGCGGACGATTGTCGTGCTCGAAGGTGACGAGACCGGGCAGGAATTGCTGGAGGAAGGTCTCCGGCCGCTCCAGCCGGACGTGATCGGGATCGAGCTCGAGTTTCCGCGCTACGACCTCTCGCTCGAGAACCGGCGCGCGACCAAGAACCAGGTCGTGCACGAGGCGGCGCGGGCGATCCGCGAGCACGGGCTCGGCCTCAAGGCGGCGACGATCACGCCCGAGGGCCGAGACGACGTCGGCTCGCCGAACCGGATCCTGCGCGAGGAGATCGGCGGCCAGGTGATCGTCCGCACCGGGCGCCGGATTCCCGGCGTCGTCCCGCTCGGCGGCGTCCACTCCCCCGTCTCGGTCGTCCGCATGGCCGTCGGCGACGCGTACGGCGCGAAGGAGTGGCGCGAGGGCGAGGGCGAGGAGGAGGTCGCATTCCGGACCGAGCGGATCGAGCGCCGGATCTGCCACTCCGTCGCCGAGTTCGCCTTCCGGCAGGCCGAGCGGATGAACGCCAAGGTCTTCGGCGGCCCGAAGTACACGGTCAGCCCGACCTACGCGGGGATGCTGAAGGAGGAGATGGACGCGGCCGCCGAGCGGCATCCCGACGTCCCCTACGAGCCGCAGCTGATCGACGCGACCTTCGCGCTGCTGCTCGCGCAGACGGGTGCTCCGCTCGTGATCCCGGCGCTGAACCGCGA
>DASQKK010000053.1:0-15274 GCA_035630545.1 Gaiellaceae bacterium | reverse complement strand
GGCGTGCTCGCGGCCTGCGTCCCCGGCGCCTTCGGCGGCTGGCTGCTGCTGCTGGAGCAGTTCGGGACGTGGCGGCTCGAGGACGTGCTCGCCTTCGGGCTTCACCACCCGCCCGGAGCTCCGCGGCACGTTCGGGATGGTCGCCTCCACCCACTGGCTCGCCTCCGCGGTCGGGATGTCCGTGCTCGAGCGGGGCGGCAACGCGTTCGACGCGGCCGTCGCGACTGGGCTGACGCTGCAGGTCGTCGAGCCGCACCTGAACGGGCCCGGCGGCGAGGTGCCGGCGCTGCTCTTCCCGGTCGATCGCGGCGAGCCGATCGCGCTCTGCGGCCAGGGCGTGGCGCCGGGCGCCGCCACGATCGACCGCTACCACGAGCTCGGCCACGAGCTCGTCCCCGGCATCGGCGTGCTCGCGGCCTGCGTCCCTGGCGCCTTCGGCGGCTGGCTGCTGCTGCTGGAGCAGTTCGGGACGTGGCGGCTGGAGGACGTGCTCACCTTCGCGATCGGCTACGCCGAGGACGGCTTTCCGGTCGTCGCCGGGATCCGCGCCACGATCGACCGCACCGAGGAGCTCCTGCGCGGCTGGCCCGGATCGCGCGACCTGTATCTGCCGGCGCCGGAGGTCGGCGCGCTCTTCCGCAACCCGGCGCTCGCTGCCACCTATCGGCGGATCGTCGAGGACGCGCGCGGCGGCTCGCGGGAGCAGGAGATCGAGAAGGCTCGGCGTGCGTACTACGAGGGCTTCGTCGCGGAGGAGATCGACCGCTTCAGCGCCGCAGAGGGCGGGCTGCTCACCGGCGAGGACATGGCCCGCTGGCGCGCCTCACTCGAGCCGGTCGCGAAGCTCGAGTACCGCGGGCTTACGGTCTGCAAGACGCTGCCCTGGGCGGCGGGACCCGTCGGGCTGCAGCAGCTGGCGCTACTCGACGGCTTCGACCTGGCCGAGCTCGGCCCGGCCGAGTTCGTCCACGTCGTCACCGAGTGCGCCAAGCTCGCCTTCGCCGACCGCGACGCGCTCTACGGCGACGATGAGGTGCCGTTGGAGACCCTGCTCTCGAAGCCGTACAACGACGAGCGGCGCGCGCTCGTCGGCGAGGAGGCGTCCGACGAGTACCGGCCGGGGATCGGACGGCTCCCGCACCTCGTCGAGGCGGCGGTGACGCCGGGAGCGGGGGAGCCGACGCGCGGCGACACCGTCCACCTCGACGTGGCCGACCGCTGGGGGAACATGTTCAGCGCGACGCCGAGCGGCGGCTGGCTGCAGAGCTCGCCGGTGATCCCCGCGCTCGGGTGGCCCCTCGGCACGCGTGCGCAGATGTTCTGGCTCGAAGAGGGCCTCGCCTCCTCGCTCCGGCCGGGCGCCCGCCCCCGCACGACGCTCTGCCCGGGGCTGGCGCTCCGCAACGGCAGGCCCTACCTCGCGTGGGGAACGCCCGGTGGCGACCAGCAGGAGCAGTGGGCGCTGCACGTCTTCGTCCGCCACGTCGCGCTCGGGCTGAACCTGCAGGAGGCGATCGACGCGCCCGAGTTCCACATGGACCATCTGATCTCGTCCTTCTACCCGCGCAGCTTCGCGCGCCGGTCGGTCACCGTCGAGGACCGCTTCGGCGAGCAGGTCGTCGCCGATCTGCGCCGGCGCGGCCACGAGGTCGACGTCTCCGGCCCGTGGACGCTCGGCCGCGTGACCGCGGTCGCCCGGGAGGCGGACGGCCTGCTCAGGGCCGGCGCGAACCCGCGCGGCATGCAGGGCTACGCCGCCGGTCGTTAGCTACGCGGACTCGCGCATGGCGGCGTCCGTGCGGACGGCGTGCATGTCGCGCGCCTCGACGCGCTCGCCGCACTCCGGGCAGGCGAGGTGGGGCATCACGGTCGCGCCGCAGTTCTTGTGCGTCAGCGTCATCGCCCGGCCGCCGAGATGGCGCGAGCCCCACTGCATCATCGAGAGCAGGACCGGGTAGAGGTCGAGGCCGGCCTCCGTGAGGCGGTACTCGTAGCGCTGCGGCCGTTCCTGGTAGAGCTCGCGCCGCAGGATCCCGTGCGCGACCAGCGTGTTCAGACGGTCGCTGAGGATGTTTCTCGCGATGCCGGTGTTGCGCTGCAGCTGCTCGAAGCGGCGGACGCCGAGGAACGCCTCGCGCAGGACCAGCAGCGTCCAACGCTCCCCGATGATCGAGAGCGTATTGCCGACCGCGCAGTTGTCGCGGCTCCAGTCGCCGGTTCCCACAGCGACATAGTTGCATTTCGCAACCCACTCGTCTAGAGTCAGTTGCAGAACGCAACGCACTGGGAGGTGAGATGTCCCGCACGCGCACGATCAGCTGGCACGACCCCGTCGACGCCGCCCGCCAGGCCGACGGACTCACCGGCCTCGAGGCCCTGCACCGGATCGGCAACGGTCTACTGCCGCCGCCGCCCGTCGCCGACCTCGTCGGCTTCCACCCGATCTTCGTCACGCCCGGCTACGTCGTCTTCGCCTACGAGCCGCGCGAGGAGCACTACAACACGCTCGGCGCCGTCCACGGCGGCATCCTCACCACCGTGCTCGACACGGTGATGGGCTGCGCCGTCCACTCGAAGCTCGAGGCGGGTTCGGCCCCGGTCACGATCGAGCTGAAGACGAGCTTCGTCCGCCCGGTCACGCTCGCGTCCGGCCTGCTCCGGGCCGAGGGCGGCATCGTCCATCCCGGCTCGCGCGTCGCCACCGCCGAGGGGAAGCTGCTCGACGAGGAGGGGACGCTCTTCGCACACGCATCGTCGAGCTGGCTGATCTACGACACCGCCGGCAAGCAGAAGAAGGAGGCGCTCGCGGCCTGACGCTTCGACAGGCGGCTCCTACAATGCGCCGATGGAGCCGCTCTACCGCCCCGAAGGAGTCGAGGAGCGCTGGCAGCAGGCCTGGGAGTCAGAGGGTCTCTACCGGGCCGGCGCCGGCAAGCGCCGCGACGAGGCGTTCGTCATCTGCGTGCCGCCGCCGAACGTGACCGGCGCGCTGCACATGGGCCACGCCCTCAACGGCTCGCTCCAGGACGTCCTGATCCGCTGGCACCGGATGCTCGGCTTCGACACGCTCTGGCAGCCGGGCTACGACCACGCCGGCATCTCGACCCAGAACGTCGTCGAGAAGCAGCTCGCAAAGGAAGGGACGTCACGCAAGGAGCTCGGCCGCGACGCGTTCGTCGAGCGGGTCTGGCGCCACCTCGAGGAGACGGGCCGGACGATCATGGGCCAGTTCCGCAGCCTCGGCGCCTCGCTCGACTACGGCCGCGAGCGCTTCACGATGGACGACGCCTACGTCGAGGCGGTGATGCTCTTCTTCGTGCATCTCTGGGAGCGCGGGTGGATCTATCGCGCCGAGCGGATCGTCAACTGGTGCCCCTTCCACGAGACGGCGATCTCCGACCTCGAGGTCGAGCACGTCGACATGGACGACACGCTCACGTACGCGCGCTACCCCTTTGCCGACGGCGACGGCGCGATCACGATCGCGACCGTGCGGCCGGCGACGATGCTCGCCGACGTCGCTGTCGCCGTCCACCCCGACGACGCGCGCTACCGGGACGCGATCGGGAAGGAGGTCGTCGTCCCCTACGTGGAGCGGGCGGTCCCCGTGATCGCGGACGCGCGCGTCGAGCCCGAGTTCGGCACCGGCGCGCTCAAGATCACGCCCGGCCACGACCCGGCCGACTTCGAGATCGGCCGCGAACACGAGCTCGAGATCCTGACCGTGATCGGCCCGGACGGGCGGATGAACGAGAACGCGGGCGACCTCGCCGGCAGGACGCAGCAGGAGGCAGACGAGGCGATCCTCGCGTGGCTGAAGGAGCACGACCGCCTCGAAAGGCGGGAGCACTACCGGCATGCCGTCGGGACCTGCGAACGCTGCCACACGCGGATCGAGCCGCTGGTCTCGCTGCAGTGGTGGGTGGCGATGGAGGAGCCGCGGAAGCCCGCGCTCGAGGCGCTGCGGGAGCGGCGCGTCCGCTATCACCCGGAGTCGCAGCACCAGTTCGCGATCCGCTCGCTCGAGGAGATCCCGGACTGGAACATCTCGCGGCAGCTCTGGTGGGGCCACCAGCAGCCGCTCTGGTACTGCCCCGACGGCCACGTCACCTGCGCCTGGCCGCCGCCGGACGCTTGCGCCGAGTGCGGCTCGGCCGAGCTCGAGCGCGACCCGGACGTGCTCGACACCTGGTTCTCGTCGGCGCTCTGGCCCTACGCCACGCTCGGCTGGCCGGAGCGGACACCTGAGCTCGAGCGCTACTACCCCGGCAACGTCAACTCGACGGCCCGCGAGATCATCCGCCTCTGGGAGAACAGGATGATCTGGACGGGGCTCGAGCTCCACGGTGAGATCCCGTTCACCGACGTGATCGTCCACTCGACGATCCTCGCCGCCGACGGCCGGCGGATGTCGAAGAGCCTCGGCACCGGCATCGACCCACTCGACCTGATCGCGAAGCACGGCGCCGACGCGACCCGGTACGGGCTGCTGAAGATGTCCTCGACCCAGGACGTCCGCTTCACCGAGGGCCCGCTCGAGGAGGGCCGCAAGCTCGCGAACAAGCTCTGGAACGTCGCGCGCCTGCTGCTCCAGCACCGGGTCGAGCCGGAGGCGCGGCCGCGCGAGGTCGAGGAGCGCTGGATCCTGGCGCGGCTCGACGCGACGCGGGCCGAGCTCGAGCAGACGTGGGCGGCGTTCGACTTCTCGCACTCCGTCCAGGCGCTGTACCGGCTCACCTTCGACGACTTCTGCAGCTGGTACGCCGAGGCGATCAAGCCGCGCCTGCGCGAGCGCGACGAGGACGCGGCGGCGACCGCGCTGGCGGCGCTCGAGCGGCTGCTGGCGCTGCTGCATCCGGTGATGCCGCACGTGACCGAGGAGATCTGGTCGCAGTTCCACGAGTCGCGGCTGATCGTCTCGGCCTGGCCCGAGCCGGACCAGACCTACTCGGACGACGCCGATGCCCTTCAGGCGGTGCAGGAGGCGGCGCCTGTGTTCCGGCGCAGCGGCGTCGTCGTCGACCTCGTCGGCGACGAGAAGCGGATCTTCGACGCGGTCGTCCGGCCCGAGCGGGCGAAGGTGAACGGCAACGCCGCCGCCGAGATCGAACGGCTCCGCGGCGAGGTCGAGCGCGGCGAGCGGATGCTCGCGAACGAGAAGTTCGTCACGAACGCGAAGCCCGAGGTGGTCGAGGCCGAGCGCGAGAAGCTCGCCCGCTACCGGCGCGAGCTCGATGCCCTCACACAGTGAGTGGCTCGCGGGCCTGAGCCCGTGGCCGCAGGAGTTCGGGCTCGGACGGATGCGGACGCTGCTGGCCGCGCTCGGCGACCCCCAGCTCGCCTACCCCGCGGTCCATGTCGTCGGTACGAACGGGAAGTCGACCGCGGTGCGGATGATCGAAGCGCTGCTGCTCGCCGAGGGGCTCTCGGTCGGGGCGACGGTCTCGCCGCACGTCCGCTCGTGGCGGGAGCGGATCACGGTCGACGGCGAGGAAGCCGACTTCGAGGCGGCGATCGAGCGGGTCCGGCCCGAGGCGGAGGCGCAGCAGGCGACGCAGTTCGAGACCCTCTGCGCCGCTGCCTTCGCCGAGTTCGCCGCCCGCGAGATCGACGTCGCCGTCGTCGAGGCCGGCCTCGGCGGCCGGCTCGACGCGACGAACGTGCTCCGCTCGCACGTCGTCCTGCTCACGAACGTCGGGCTCGAGCACACCGACGTCCTCGGCGACACGCGCGAGCAGATCGCGGCGGAGAAGCTCGCCGTCCTCCAGGAGGGGACGGTCGCCGTCCTCCCGGACCGGGAGTTCGCCCACCTCGCCGGCCCGAACGTGGTCCTCGGCGGCGCCGGCGAGGCGGCCGCCGCCTTTCTCGGCCGCGCCGTCGAGCATGACGTCGAGGTCGAGCTTCCCGGCCGGCTCGAGCGGCGCGGCGACGAGGTCTGGGACGGCGCCCACAACGCCGACGGCGTCCGCTGGCTCGTCGTGCGGCTCGAGCGCGACGACTACACCGTCGTTGCATCGATCCTGCGCGACAAGGATGTCGTCGCAATGCTCGCGGTGCTCGCGACGCGCGGGCGGCGCTTCGTCGCGACCCAGTCGGACAACGACCGTGCGCTCGGCGCCGCCGAGCTCGCCCACCTCGCCTCGCACCACTTCGCGGAGGTCGAGGTCGAGCCCGATCCGGCCGCCGCGCTCGCCCGAGCACGCGAGCACCCGCCCGTCCTCGTCACCGGCTCGCTGTACCTTCTTGCGGCTTTGGCGAGGAACGAGGCGTGATATGACGAAGATGCGCGAACGCATCACCGTGCTCGCCTTCGCGCTCGCGGTGCTCGGCTTCATCATCGGCTCCGCGTTCGGAATCGGCTACCTCGTGGGAAGACTGCTGCTGTGATCCTCGCCGCCACCACCACCAACGACGACCTGCTCGGAGGAGTCAACGACTTCTTCGAGTCCGGCTCGTGGATGGTGATCCGCAACCTGAGCATCTTCTTCGTCGCCGTCTTCTGGCTCGCGACCGCGTACTGGGTCTACAAGGACGCGCGCCGCCGGATCGAGGATCCGTGGCTCGTCGCGATGGCGACGGTGCTCGGGCTCGTACCGCCGTTCGTCGGCCCGATCATCTACCTCTTCTTCCGGCCGCCGGAGTACATCGAGGACGTGCGCGAGCGCGAGCTCGAGATCCGGGCCATGGAGGAGCGGCTCGCCAAGCGCGACCTGCATTGCCCCGTCTGCCGCGCCGCCGTCGAGGGAACCTTCCTCGTCTGCCCCGTCTGCACGACGCGGCTGAAGCAGGCGTGCGTGAAGTGCAACGCGCCGCTCGAGGCGCTCTGGCAGATCTGCCCCCACTGCGCCACCCCGGTGTCGACGCCGCCGCTCCCTGGGATCGACGACACGATCGCCGACTCCTGGACGGCACCGCGCAAGCGCGCCGCAGAGTCTGACTAGACTGCGCGGCCGATGGCGGTCGAGCGCACGCTGATCCTGATCAAGCCGGACGCGACGGAGCGTGCGCTCTCGGGCGAGATCCTCGCCCGGATCGAGCGGCGCGGCTTCACCGTCGTCGGCGGCAAGCTCCTTCGCGTCAGCGAGCAGCTCGGCAAGGAGCACTACGCCGAGCACAGCGAGAAGGCCTTCTTCGGCGAGCTCGTCACTTTCATCACGTCCGCTCCGACCTGGGCGCTCGTCGTCGAGGGGGAGGGCGCGATCGCGACGATGCGGAAGACGATCGGAGCGACGAACCCGGCCGACGCCGACCCCGGCACGATCCGCGGCGACTACGCGACGTCGATGCCGAACAACCTCATCCACGGCTCCGACTCGCCCGAGTCGGCCGAGCGCGAGATCTCGCTCTGGTTCTCGCAGGATGAGCTCGTCTGAGCTACCGGAGTACGCGGTTCGCAACCGCGCGCGCTGGACGACGACCAACGCGGAGTACTCGCACGACCACGGCCTCCGTGCCTGGCAGACGGAGGAGATCACGTGGGGCCTGTGGGGAGTGCCCGAGGCCGAGCTGAACGCGCTGCCCGACGTCGTCGGGAAGGACGTCGTCGAGCTCGGGTGCGGCACCGCCTACTTCTCCGCCTGGCTGGCCCGACTCGGCGCGCGGCCGGTCGGCGTCGACGTGACACCCGCTCAGCTCGAGACGGCCCGGTGCCTCCAGGAGGAGACAGGCATCGAGTTCCCGCTGCTCGAAGCGAACGCGGAGGAGGTTCCGTTGACCGACGCCTCGTTCGACGTGGCTGTCTCCGAGTACGGCGCGTCGATCTGGTGCGACCCCTACCGCTGGATCCCGGAGGCGGCACGGCTGCTCAGGCCGGGCGGCGAGCTCGTCTTCCTGCGCAACTCGACGCTCTCCATGCTCTGCGCGGCGCTCGACGGTTGGCACGAGACGCTGCAGCGGCCGCAGCGTGGGCTCAACCGGATCGACTGGGAGGACGACGGGACGACCGAGTTCCACCTGCCGCTCGGCGAGCTCTTCGCATTGCTGCGAGAGGTCGGCTTCGACGTCCTCGACATCAAGGAGCTGTACGCGCCCGTCGACGCCGAGAAGGCCGAGTACTACCACTCGGATCCGGAGTGGGGGAAGCGCTGGCCCTGGGAGGAGATCTGGAAGGTGCGCAAGCGGTGAGCTCGCACGTCGCCGACCCGATCCTGCTCGCGTCGACAAGCCCGCAGCGCCGTCTCATCCTCGAGCAGCTCGGCCTCCCCTTCGACGTCGTCGCGCCGGCGTACGAGGAGCACGACCCGCCCGACGCCGACGTGTACGACCTGGTCCGGGAGCACGCGCGCGGGAAGGCGCGATCCGTTGCCCGGCTCGGTGGCCCGCACCGGCCCGTGCTGGGCGTCGACACCGCCGTCGCGGTCGACGGCGCGATCCTCGGGAAGCCGGCGAACGCCGCCGAGGCCGAGCGGATGCTCGAGCGGCTGGCCGGGAGGACGCACACGGTCGTCTCGGGTCTCTGCCTGCTCACCGCCGCGTGGGAGGTCGTCGAGCACGAGTCGACCGACGTCCGCTTCCGCGAGCTGACGCCGCGCGAGCTCGCGCAGCACCTCGCGCACAGGGAGTGGGAGGGACGGGCGGGCGCGTACGCGATCCAGGGCCGCGGCGCCGCCCTCGTCGAGCGGGTCGAGGGCGACTACCTGAACGTCGTCGGCCTCCCCGCCGCCCTGCTTGTGCGCCTCCTCGCGGCGCGCTTCCCGGGCGCCTACGGCCTCGGGTAGGCGGTGGCGCGAGCCGGATCGGCGGGGACTGTCCCCGGGACTGTCGCCGGCTGCTGCCGGGCAGGTAGCGCAGCGTCGACGAACTCGCGCAGAACTCGCTCGACGTCCGCCGGCGACGTGCCGAGGGCGGACGCGAGCTGATCGCCCGACAGGAAGTGCGGCGACGGCGTCAGACCGATCGACGCGCGGTAGCTGCTCCAGCGCCAGTGCTCCGGCCGCGTGCAGAGCCCGGCGCGCACCGGGTTCAGCAGCACGTACCTCACCGACTCGGGCAGATGCCCTCCGTCCAGAATGGGCTTCGCATGGAACCGGCCTTGGAAGAGGTGTCCGCGGCAGCCGTGCGTACGGTTGAAGCGCTGGGCATAGAGCCCGTTCACGCGGTGCATGGCGACCGAGAGCTCGGCGATCTTCGCATCCACGACGAAGTGGACGTGGTTCGGCATCAGACAGTACGCGAGCATCCTCCAGGCTGCGTACTCCCGCGTGACACAGTCGATGAGCGACAGGAAAGCGCGTGCGTCGCCCTCGGTGACGAACAAGGGGAGGCCGCGAACGGTTCGCGACGTGACGTGGTGCAGACCGTCCGGGAGGGCTCTCCGTGCCGATCTCGCCATCGTGTCGAGGGTACGGCCCGCAGGACCATCTGGCTCGAGCCGTTGCTGAATCGGCACGAAGTCGTTGCGCATACGTTTCGGGGACTGTCCCCGGGACAGTCCCCGAACGGAGCGGCACCCGCCGGCAACGGCCCGAGCGGCGGAGACGGCTAGACTCGGCGGCGGGTATGAGCATCTTTCGCTCGATGAGCGGCTTCGGCGGCCGGGACATGGCCGTGGACCTCGGAACCGCCAACACGCTCGTCTACGTCCGCGGCCGCGGCATCGTCCTCAGCGAGCCGTCGGTCGTCGCGATCGACCAGCGCACCGGCGAGGTGCACGCGGTCGGCGCCGAGGCGAAGCGCATGCTCGGGCGTACCCCCGGGACGATCGCCGCGATCAGGCCGCTGAAGGACGGCGTCATCGCCGACTTCGACGTCACCGAGCAGATGCTCCGCCACTTCATCCAGAAGGTTCATCAGCACCGTTTCGCGCATCCGCGCGTCGTCGTCTGCGTCCCCTCCGGCGTCACCGGCGTCGAGAAGCGCGCGGTCGAGGAGGCGACCCTCTCCGCCGGCGCGCGCCAGGCGTACCTGATCGAGGAGCCGATGGCCGCCGCGATCGGCGCCGGCCTGCCCGTCGCCGAGCCGACCGGGAACATGATCGTCGACATCGGCGGCGGCACCACCGAGGTGGCCGTGATCTCGCTCGGCGGGATCGTCGTCTCGCAGAGCCTTCGCGTCGGCGGCGACGAGATGGACGACGCGATCGTCAACCACATCAAGAAGGAGTACAAGCTCCTGATCGGGCAGCAGACGGCCGAGGAGATCAAGCTCGAGGTCGGCTCCGCCTACCGGATGCGGGAGGAGGTGCAGGCCGAGGTGCGTGGGCGCGACATGCTCACCGGCCTGCCCAAGACGGTGATCCTCTCCTCCGAGGAGGTGCGACACGCGCTCGAGGAGCCGGTGACCCAGATCATCGATGCGATCCGCTCGACGCTCGACAAGACCCCGCCCGAGCTGGCCGCGGACATCATGGACCGGGGGATCGTCCTCGCCGGCGGCGGCGCGCTCCTCAGCGGGCTCGACGAGCGGCTCCGCCACGAGACGCAGATGCCGGTCCACCTCGCCGAGAGCCCTCTCACCTGCGTCGCTGTCGGCTCCGGCCGCAGCCTCGAGGAGTTCGAGGCGATCCACCGTTCTGCGCGCGCGCGCAACCGCCGCAACGGCCGCGCGCGCTACTGATCCCGGACGGGGTTCTCGGCGACAGCGGCGTTCCGCCGCCTCAGAGCACCCGAGGCGGCGAGCGCGGCGGCGCGGTTGTGCACACCGAGCTTGCCGTAGATGTTCTCCAGGTGCTTGCTCACCGTCGCAGGCGTCACGAACAGCATGCGGGCGATCTCGGCGGTGGATCTACCCTCAGCGACGCGGCCGAGCACCTCGTGTTCCCTCGCTGTCAGGCAAGCCGCGGGCGCCGGCTCGTCCGTCAACACGAGTGCACGGCGCGTCGGCGCCTCGATCACGAGCCGCCTTCCGTCGCGCTCGACCACGAGCGGGCGCGCCCATTCGCAGCCCAGCCAGTCGTGGACGGGCTCGGGTAGGCGAAGCGTGCGCTCGTCGAACCACCGTCGGATCAAGAGCCGCGCCGACGGGGATGCGTGCTCGATCTCGCGGTTGTCCGCGAGGAGGACGAATCCCTGCGGCTCGCCGGTACCGGCCATGTCGACCGCGGCCATGAGGTCGGCCAGTCGCCGGCGCGTGCGTGCGTTGCGAATGAGGCCCGCGACGTGTGGGCGGAGCACCGCCAGGCTCCGCCGGTCACGCTCGGTGAAGTCACGTTCCTGCCGGTGGAGGCAGACCATCGCGCCCTCGTGGCCGCCGGTCTCGATCACGGTCCAGGCGCAGTCGACGACCTCGAACAGTTCCGCGAACGGCGCACTCTCGTACCGGTCCCTGGCAGGCCGATCGAGCATGTCCGACCAGAGCCTGACGTCGTCGGGGCCGACTCGGGCGTACCTGGGGGCCCGGTGCCACTCCTCGTCGAGCGGCACGGCATACCGGGCCTCGAGCGAGCACGCGACGTAGTCGCGCTGGCTCCGGTCGAACCCATCGAAGGTGTAGAACGTCGCGAACTCCGACGCCAGTGTCGATCCGAGCCGGTCGAGGAGCTCGGGCGTGAACGGATCGGGGCCGTCCAGGGACTTCGCGTCCCCGAGGAACGCCAGCAGCCTCCGGGCTTCGACTCGCGCCAGTTGGGCCATCGCGTGGACGCAGATTCGCAGAAATGCGAATCGACACAAACCCTCACAGCCGTTTACGTCCCGCACGACGTCGAGAGAAAGGAGCGGCAATGCGAGGTGCACAGGCGTTCCTCGGCGCGGTCGTCGTGCTCGCGGCAGCGATGCTCGTGGCGACCGTGGCGACCCCGGCGGCTGACCAAGGCTCCGGACCGGCCGATCCCATCCTTCCCCACGCCGAGATCGTCGGCACGTGGGAGGCGACGGTCGACCGGGGCCCGGCGCTGCCGCCGCTGATGTCGCTGCACACGTTCACGAGCGACCACACGATGATCGAGTCCGGCAACGACACGCTCTTCCGCAGCCCGGGCCTCGGCGTGTGGAAGTTCGTCGGCGATCACACGTATGCGACGACGATGGTGCTGCACCGGTTCAACGCGGCCGGCGTCGCCATCGGCTCGGTCAAGGTGAACGCGAACCGCAAGGTCGCAGCCGACGGGCAGTCGTACGTCGGTGTCGGAGTGAACGAGATCCGCGACCTGGAGGGCAACGTGATCGCAGTCGGCCGGTCGACGGTGACCGGGCGACGGATGCAGCTGGAGCAGATCCCGGATCTGCCGTAGCTCATGGCCGGCGGGGCGCCTGAGTTCGCGGGCAGGCGCCCGGCCGGAGCCCGCGTGCGGTGATTTCCGCACTCACCGCTAGAATTTCGCGCTCGTGCCACGCAACCGCACCGCAAGATCGGCGGTGCTGGGCTTCCCCGTCCGGCGTCCCGCCCCGCGTTCGCTTTCCTCCCGCAGCACCAGTGCCCTCAGGCGCCGGATCGTGCTGGGGCTGCTCGTCCTGCTCGCGCTCACGCTGATCACCGTCTCGTTCCGGGAGAGCTCCGACGGGCCGCTGCACGACGCGCAGGGCGCCGTCGCGAGTGCGCTGCAGCCGCTCGAGGTCGCCGTGGAGCGGGTGGCGCGGCCGTTCCGCGACGCGTACGGCTGGACGAAGGATCTCTTCAACGCGCGCTCAGAGAACGAGGAGCTGCGCGCCGAGAACGAACTGCTCCAGCAGCAGGTGATCCAGAACGAGTCGGCCCTGCAGCAGAACGTCGTCCTCAAGCGGCTGCTCGCCTACCGCGACTCGCCCTCGTTCCCGGCCGACTACGAAGGCGTCGCGGCCGAGGTGATCGCCCGTCCCTCCTCGGCGTTCGAGCAGGAGGTCGTCGTCACGGCAGGCTCGGAGGACGGCGTCAAGGTCAACGCCGCGGTCGTGACCGCGGACGGCTTCGTCGGCACCGTCACCAAGGTGACCGGCGGCGCCGCGCGCGTGCGGCTCCTCACCGACGAGCAGAGCGCCGTCTCCTCGGTCGACCTGCGCACTCGGGCCTCGGGCGTCGTCGTCCACGGCGAGTCCGGCAACGCTCTGGCACTCGACCGGGTCTCGAAGCGCGAGGTCGTCCACGTC
The DNA here is from genome assembly GCA_035630545.1 of Gaiellaceae bacterium. Classification (GTDB taxonomy): domain Bacteria; phylum Actinomycetota; class Thermoleophilia; order Gaiellales; family Gaiellaceae; genus Gaiellasilicea. Next base: position 2,273 of record DASQKK010000053.1, on the reverse strand, counting down.
GGCGACGAGATCGTCACCGCGGGCTGGCGCGCGGGCGCGCTCGCGTCGCTCTACCCGAAGGGGATCCCGATCGGCCGCGTCTCCTTCGTCGGCGGGCTCAGCACCGACCTCTGGCAGCAGGTGCTCGTCGAGTCCGACGTCGACTTCTCCGCCCTCGACTCGGTGCTCGTGCTCGTGCCCCGGCGCCCGGTCCCGGAGATCCCGTGAGCCTCGGCGAGAGCGCGATCGTCGCCGCGATCGTCTTCGTCGCGGCCCTGCTGCAGGTGACGTTGTTCGCGTCGCTCGACATCGCGGGCGGCGTCGCCGACGTGCTCCTGCTCTCGCTGCTCTCGATCGCGCTCCTGCGCGGCGCCGTCGTCGGCACGATCGCCGGCTTCTTCGGCGGTCTCCTCGTCGACGTGGTCACGCTCGACACCCTCGGCGTCTCGGCGCTGCTCTACTCCCTCGCCGGCTACTGGGCAGGACGCTACGGCGAGACCACCGGCCGCGACCGCGGCTACGCGCCGCTGCTGACCGTCCTCGTCGCGACGATCGCGATCGCCTACGTCGGCTACGGGCTCCACTTCCTGCTCGGCGAGGAGGTCTCCGGGCGGCGCGCGCTCTTCGAGACGCTGCTGCCGACGCTCGTGCTCAACCTCGCGATCGCGCGGCCGGTCTTCGCCCTCTGCCGCTCAGCGCTCGGCCGCGCGTCCGTCTCGGACCGGGTCACCGAGGTGAAGCTCCTTGGCTAGCTCGTACCCGGAGCGCCGCTCGTCCTCGGGCCGCTTTCTGCCGCCCGACCCGCGTACATCCGAGCCGTACCGGTTCACGCCGCAGCTCGCGCTGCGCGTCGGCGTGCTCGCCGGGCTGGCGCTGATCATCTTCGCGATCCTGTTCCTCCGCCTCTGGGCACTGCAGGTGCTCTCGGGCGACCGGTACGTGAACGCGGCCCAGAACAACCAGCTACGGACGATCCGCGTCGAGGCGCAGCGCGGCTCGATCGTCGACCGCTCCGGCCGGACGATCGTCTCGAACGTCCCCGGCACGGCGGTGCGGATCTGGACCGCCGACCTGCCCGAGGAGGGGCGCTACGCAATGTTCAAGCGGCTCTCGAAGATCCTGCGCGTGCCGCTGCCCAGGCTGACGAAGGCGCTCGAGGAGAACAAGGGCGACCCGCTGACGCCGATCCTCGTCAAGACCGCGGTGCACGAGGACCAGGTGGCGACGCTGCTCGAGCACCGGGCGGACTTCCCCGGCGTCGAGGTGACGAGCACCTACCTCCGCGACTACGAGCACAAGGCGCTCGCGGCGCAGCTGCTCGGCTACGTCGGCGAGGTCTCGCCCGAGGAGCTGGAGCGGCTCGAGAAGTCGAAGGACCGCGACATCCGCGGCGGCGAGAAGATCGGCAAGACCGGGGTCGAGGCGGCTTACGACCGCTGGCTGCGCGGCACGCCGGGCATGGACCAGCTTCGCGTCGACTCGCTGGGCCAGCCGCTCGGGCGCTTCGAGCCGCGCCGGCCGGCGCAGTCGGGCTACAACATCCGCCTGACACTCGACGTCGGCCTGCAGCGCGCCGCCGAGCGCGCGCTCCGCGACGGGCTCGAGCTCGCCTACCGGGACGACCACTTCAACGCGGACGGCGGCGCGATCGTCGCGCTCGACCCGCGCGACGGCGCCGTCCTCGCGATGGCGTCGAACCCGACCTACAAGCCGTCGGTCTACGTCGGCCGGGCCGACCCGAAGAAGCTCGAGCCGCTCGTCGTCGAGAAGGTCGCGAAGGAGTGGAACTACCCGGGTATCAACCGCGCGATCGCCGGCGTCTATCCGCCGGGCTCGACGTTCAAGCCCGTGACGGCGCTGGCCGCGATCTCGGATGGTCTGCTCTCGCCGTACGAGTACATCCAGTGCACCCCGTACGCGACCTACGGGCTCGACGAGCAGAAGTTCAAGAACTGGAACCCGTACACGAACATGGCCATGACGCTCTCGACCGCGCTCTCGCAGTCGTGCGACACCTACTTCTACGACATCGGCAACCGCTACTTCGAGCGGGGCGAGCGCGAGCGGCCCTACTGGACGAGGATGCAGGCCTGGGCGAAGAAGTTCGGCTTCGGCCAGCCGACGGGGCTCGACATCGGCGGCGACGCGACCGGGCTCCTGCCGACGCCGGCGTGGCGCAAGGCCGTCGGCCGGACCGCCTGGGACAAGGCGTGGAACCCGGGCGACATGATCCAGATGGCGATCGGCCAGAAGGACATCAACGTGACGCCGCTGCAGATGGCGCGCTTCTACGC
>DASQKK010000052.1:0-11948 GCA_035630545.1 Gaiellaceae bacterium | reverse complement strand
TTGTTGTCGGCCGTGACGGGCACGAACCGGTGGTCGATCTCGCCCTGCTGCTGGTCGATCGTCAGCTCGGCCTCGTAGCGGCCGGGGTTCGTCGTGTACGCCCGCGCCAGCTCGCCGACCTTGCCGTCGAGCGTGGCCGAGAAGAACATCGTCTGGCGCTGCTTGGGCAGTCGGGCGACGATCCGGTCGACCTGCGGCTGGAAGCCCATGTCGAGCATCCGGTCGGCCTCGTCGAGGACGAGGATGCGGACGCCGTCGAGCGCGACGATCTTGCGCTCGATCAGATCCTGCAGACGACCCGGTGTGGCGACCAGGATGTGCGCGTCGCGTGAGGCTTTGGCCTGCGACCCGATCGAGATCCCGCCGTACACCGCCGCGACCCGAAGGTCGTAGGCGGGGGCGATCGTGCCGATCTCGGCCGTCACCTGTGCGGCGAGCTCGCGTGTCGGGACGAGGATCAGGCCGGACGGCCGTGCCTCTGAGCCCTTGAGCCGCTCGACCATCGGCACCGCGAAGGCGAGCGTCTTGCCGGAGCCCGTCGGCGACTTCGCGAGCACGTCGCGGCCGGCGAGGGCGTCCGGGAGGACGAGGCCCTGGATTCTAAATGGAGCGTGGATGTCGCGTTCGGCGAGCGCCTGCGCTATGCGCGCGGACACACCCAGCTCGAGGAAAGACTGCATTGAGTAGTTGACTCCTTCGTTGTCGGTCGAGATCCGCCTGCCTCGACCGCCTGCGCCTCACGCTCAGGGAAAACCGAAGAAGAACAAACCTCACAGGACGACACAACGCCGTCCATGAGGCACAAGGTAGCAACAGGACCGGACCCTCCGCGTCCGCCAATAGGGTGTTCTCGTGATCTCGTTCGCGAGAGGCGCCCCGGCGCCCGAATGTCTCGACGCGGAGCTGCTCGCCGACTGCGCGCGCTCGGCCGTGCTCGGGGACCCCGGCGTGCTGGCGTACGGACCCGGCGGCGGCTACGAGCCGCTCCGGGCCTGGCTCGGCGCCCGTCACGGGGTCGACGCCGCCCGCGTGATCGTCACGAACGGCGGCCTCCAGGGGTTTGTCTTCTACGCCGAGGAGCTGCTCGCCGAGCGTCCGGGGCGTGTGCTGGTCGAGGCCCCGACGTACGACCGGCCGCTGAAGATCCTCACCCGGCTGGGCGCGGAGATCGTCCCGGTGGCGATGGATGGGGAGGGGCTCGACCCTGACGCGCTCGAGCGCGAGCTCCGGGCCGGAGAGACGAGCTTCCTCTACACGATCCCGACCTTCCAGAACCCGAGCGGGCGGACGCTCTCGACCGAGCGGCGGCGGCGCGTCGTCGAGCTGGTGCGTGCGCACGGCGTCCCGGTGCTCGAGGACGACCCGTACGGCCTCGTCCGCTACGAGGGCGAGCCGCCGCCGTCGCTGCACGAGCTCGAGGGCGGCGATCTCGTCACGTACGCGTCCTCGTTCTCGAAGACCGTCGCGCCCGGCGTGCGCGTCGGCTGGTTCGCCGCCCCGGCCCCGCTGGCGGCCCGGATCGAGGCCCGCGCCGTCTCCAACTACATCTCACCGCCGTTCCTCACCCAGGCGACGGTCTTCGAGCTGATCGACCGCGGCGCCTTCACGCCCAACCTGGAGCGGATCCGCGGGCTGCTGAAGAAGCGGCGCGACGCGATGCTCGCGGCACTCGAGCACGAGCTCGCGGGCACGGCGTCGTGGAGCGAGCCCGAGGGCGGGTACTTCCTCTGGGTCGACATTCCGGCGGACGCGGCCGAGCTGCTCGTGCGCTCCGAGGCGGCGGGGGTGACGTTCGTGAAGGGCGCCGACTTCTTCCCGGCACCTGCCGGCGCAAGATCAGCATCCGCGAAAGCGGATGCTGATCGCGCACAGACCCCTGAAGGGGCCGCCTCGCGGCCCGGCAGCGGCAGCCGCGCGGCGCGGCTCGCCTTCAGCTACGCCTCGCCGTCGGAGATCGAGTCCGGCGTCTCGACGCTCTCGTCGCTCCTGCGCGCCTGACGGCGCCGGTGCAGCTGCGAGAGCAGCACGCCGCCGACGAGGCCGGCGAGGAGCGAGAGCAGGATCACCCAGATCAGCGAGGTTCGCGCGCTGCCGAAGACGAAGTCGACCGACGCCTCTTCGTCGTTGCCGGCGACGAACGCGATCAGGTAGGCGCCGATCAGGACGAGCGCCCCCACCCTGATCCAGAGCCGCGGCTGCCAGCTGCGGTCGAACTCCTCGCGCGGCGACGCCATGCCGGGAAGCCTACGCGGCGGCGAAACCGGGTGCAGCGGCCGGAATGGGGACGAGGCGTGGCTGTCGGGGCGGCTCGAGCACACCTGCCGTCGCGAGACGGAACGTGGGGCACGGGTTGTCACCGGGGAGAGCGCACAACCCTGCGCGACGGAAGTAGCAATCACTGCATTTTGCTTGGGTGTGTTTGCCCATTTTCCCTTTGGCTCGTCTCTCGTCCCCTCCGGACTGCGCCATTGTTGCGATCCGGTTACCCCGCTTCAAGCCCCCTTTTGAGGAAAACCGTGCAATTTCCGGAGGATTCGGTGGCCGAAAAAGCGCTGCTAACTATTGCTTTCTTTCGAACGTTGCCAACGCGCGCAACGCCTGTCGAAAATTTTCCACAGGGATGATCGGCAAATCCCCTGCATGCCGCCGTGCCTCGGCTGCGTTGTCCCCAGCCGGGACGAGGAAGACGTCCGCGCCCGCGCGCTTCGCGCCGATCACCTTCTGTCTCATGCCGCCGATCGGGAGTACATCGCCGTCGAGCTCGATCTCGCCCGTCGCCGCCACCTTGAGCCCGCGGTCGACGGTGCCGCGCAGCTCCTCGACGATGTCGAGCGCGAACGCGAGCCCCGCCGAAGGGCCGCCGACGCCGGCGAGGTCGATCTCGACGCCGACCGGGAGCTTGATGTCCGCGAACTGCTCCACCTGGATCCCGACGATCGGCCTCCCCTTCTCCGTCGGGCTCGCGATCGTTGCGACCTCGACGTCTCGCCTTGCGCCGCCGCGGCGTACGCGGAGCTTCACGGTCTCGCCCGGCTCGTGCAGGGCGATCAGACGGCGGAGGTCGTCCGGGGTCCGGACCGGCTTGCCGTCGACCGCGACGACGACGTCCGTCGGCGCCAGCTTGCCGGCGGCCGGAGCGTCCGACGCGACGCCGACGACGAGCGCTCCCTCCGGATTGGCTTTGACGTCATAGCCGAGCTCGCGGAGCGCGACCGCTGCCGCGACCTCCTGCGAGCGGTCCATCTGGCGGAGGTTCTGTTGCCGTCGTTCGCCGAAGTTCGAGCCCGGCGGCACGAGCGCCTCCTCGGCGACGAGGCTGGCGCCCTCAGGCCGCGCCACCGATGCGAGCTCCTCGAGGAGCGATGCCTTGCGGAGGACGACGTCGACGTAGTAGATGCCGCCGGGCGGGTGCGGCTTCTCGCCCTCCACCTTCACCCGGTTCGCGAGCGGCTTCGCCGTGTCCGGCAGGACGAGGTAGTCGTCGGAGGGCAAGACCCAGAGGGCGCCGATGGTGAGCGCACCGATGATCAGTCCGCCGACGATCAGCCGGCCGAGCTTCACTGCGTCCCCCGCGTGAGCCCGCCGTCGACGCCGATCGCCGCTCCGGTCACGTACGCGGCGCGATCGGAGGCGAGGAAGCAGACGACATCGCCGATCTCGCGCGGCGTGCCGAGGCGGCGCAGGGGGATCGTCGCGAGGTCGGCCTCGGTCGGCCCGTCGGGGTACACCTCTCTGATCCGCTCGGTGTCGATTCGGCCAGGGGCGACGGAGTTGACCGTGACCCCCTTCGGGCCCAGCTCCCGCGACGCCGTCTTCAGCCAGCCGACGAGCCCGGGCCGGACGGCGCTCGAGAGCGCGAGCGTGTCGATCGGCTCCTTGACGGCGCTCGAGGTGATCGCGATCACGCGGCCGCGGCCGCTCGCCTCGAGGTGGGTCAGGCAGAGGCGCACGAGCCGGATCGAGGAGAGGAGCAGCAGGTCGACCGCGTCCTCGAGCTGCTCGTCGGAGAACTCGAACGAGCCGGTGCGCGGCGGGCCGCCGGAGTTGAGGACGAGCACGTCGGCGCCGCCGAAGCGCTCGACCGCCGTGTCGACGAGGCGCGCCAGGTCTTCGGGATTTCTGACGTCGCCGGCCACCGGGACCGCGCCGATGCGCGCCGCCTCGCGCTCGAGCGTCTCGCGGCCTCGTGCGAACACGACCACGTTGGCGCCCGCCTCGGCGAGCGCCTCAGCGCAGCCGAGGCCAATCCCCGCGGATCCTCCGCAGACGATTGCCGTGCGCCCGCGGAGACCAAGCTCCATGGCGCTCAGGTGGTGAGGACGGAGACGACCTCGCGGACCGCGTCCGCGGAGGCCTTCAGCGCCTGCTGCTCGGCGTCGTCGAGATCCAGCTCGACGACGTGTTCGATCCCCTTCGACCCGAGCACGACGGGCACGCCCATGTAGAGGCCGTCGATTCCGTACTCGCCCTCGAGGTAGGCGGTGCAGGGGAGGACGCGCTTCTCGTCGAGGACGATCGCGTCGACCATCTGCGCCGCCGCGGCACCGGGCGCGTACCAGGCCGAGGTGCCGAGCAGGTTGACGAGCTCGCCGCCGCCCTTGGCGGTGCGCTCGACCATCGCCTGGACCCGGTCCTCGGCCACGAGCTTGCGGAGCGGGATCCCGCCGACGGTGGTCGCCGAGACGACAGGCACCATCTGGTCGCCGTGGCCGCCGAGCACCATCGCGGTGACGTCCTTGATCGACATCCCCGTCTCCCAGGCGATGAAGGTCGAGAAGCGGGCCGTGTCGAGGATCCCTGCCATTCCGAAGACGCGCTCCTTCGGCCAGCCGGAGACGTTCTTGGCCACGTGGCACATGGCGTCGAGGGGGTTCGAGACGACGACGACGATGGCGTCGGGGCTTGCGGCCGCGACCTGCTCGGTGACCGAGCCGACGATCTTCTCGTTCGTCGTCACGAGGTCGTCGCGGCTCATCCCGGGCTGGCGCGGGAGGCCGGCCGTGATCACGACCACCTCCGAGCCGGCCGTTTCCTCGTAGCCGTTCGAGCCGGACACGCTCGCCTCGTAGCCGAGCACCGCCGCGGCCTGGTCGATGTCGAGCGCCTTGCCCTGCGGCAGGCCCTCCTTGATGTCGACCAGGACGACGTCTGCGTAGTCGCGACGCGCGAGCTCCTGCGCGCAGGTCGCGCCCACGTTGCCGGCGCCGACGACGGTGACCTTGTGCCTCACGGGAGAACCTCCAGCTTCTGAATGATCGCGTCCGCGACCTCGCTCGTGCCGATCGCGGTCGGGTCGTCGCGGGTCGGCTTCATGTCGTAGGTGACGCTCTTGCCCTCGGCGATGATCTCCGCGATCGCGTGCTCCAGCCGGCCGGCCGCGGCACCTTCGTCGAGGTGGCGGAGCATCAGCATGCCGGAGAGCATCATCGCCATCGGGTTGACCTTGTTCTGCCCCTTGTACTTCGGGGCGGAGCCGTGGGTCGGTTCGAAGACCGCGGCGTCGGCGCCGAAGTTGGCGCCCGGCGCGAGCCCGAGGCCGCCGATCAGGCCGGCGCAGAGGTCGGAGACGATGTCGCCGTAGAGGTTCGGCAGCACCAGCACGTCGTACTCCTCCGGCCGCTGCACGAGCTGCATCGAGAGGTTGTCGACGATCCGCTCCTCGAACTCGATGTCGCCGTTCTCCGCCGCGACGTCCTGCGCGACGTGGAGGAAGAGCCCGTCGGTGAACTTCATGATGTTCGCCTTGTGGATCGCCGTGACCTTGCGGCGGCCGTTGCGGCGCGCGTAGTCGAAGGCGAACTGGACGATCTGACGCGTCCCCGTCTCCGAGATCGGCTTGATCGAGATCCCGGAATCGCGCCGGATGTTCGGGAAGCCCTTCTGCCCGAGCCAGTCGAGCAGCTCGTCGGCGTCCTCGGTGCCCTCCTCGAACTCGACGCCCGCGTAGAGGTCCTCGGTGTTCTCGCGGATGACGATCAGGTCGACGTTCGCATAGCGCGAGCGCACGCCGGGGTAGCTCTTGCAGGGCCGGACCTGGCCGTAGAGGTCGAGCGACTTGCGCAGGCCGACGTTGACGGAGCGGAAGCCGCCGCCGACGGGGGTCGTGATCGGCCCCTTCAGCGCGGTTCCGTTCTGCCGGATCGACTCGAGCACGTGGTCGGGCAGCGGGTTGCCGTCGTTCTGTTCCATGACGTCGGTGCCCGCGTGCTGGACGTCCCAGTCGAACTCGACGCCGGTCGCCTCGAGCACGCGTCGCGTCGCCTCGGCGAGCTCGGGGCCGGTCCCGTCGCCCGGGATCAATGTCACGCGATGCGCCATTCGGCGCCGCACTTTACCGACGCCTACCCGCGTGCCGTTGCGGGTAATGTCCTGCGCGATGGCAGGCCCGAAGAAGTCCGTCGCCCTCTCCGGCGTCTCGGTCGCGGAGACGAGCATCTGCTCGATCGACCCCGACGAGGGCGTGCTCATGTACCGCGGCTACGACATCGCGGGGCTGGCCGAGAACGCGAGCTACGAGGAGGTCGCGTACCTCCTGCTGGAAGGCGACCTTCCGAGCGGCGACGAGCTCGACGCGTTCAAGGAGCAGCTGGTCGCGGCGCGCGAGCTGCCGCGGGCGGTGACGACGATCGTCGACGGGAACGCGATGGACGCGTCGCCGATGGAGACGCTGCGCACCGCCGTCTCCGCCCTCTCCTTCTCCGACCCGGCCGAGGATGCGATCGACCGGGAGAACGAGCACCGAAAGGCGGTCGCCCTGATCGCGCAGCTGCCGACGATCGTGGCGCGCTATGAGCGCCGCCGCCGCGGCGAGCCCGCCGTCGACCCCGATCCCTCTCTGGACTACGCCGAGAACTTCCTGACGATGCTGCGCGGCGAGACGCCGACGACGGAGGAGGCGCGAGCGTTCGAGATCGCGATGATCCTCCACGCCGAGCACGAGATGAACGCGTCCACCTTCACGGCGCGCGTCGTCGCCGGCACGAACGCCGACATGCATTCGGCGATCGTCGCCGCGATCTCGGCCCTGAAGGGACCCCTGCACGGCGGCGCCAACCAGGCCGCGATGACGATGTTCGCGGAGTTCGGCAGCCCCGCCGGCGTTCCCGAGGGCGTCCGCGCCCGGCTCGAGGCGAAGAAGCCGCTCTACGGCTTCGGCCATCCGCTCTACCGCGCGATGGACCCGCGCGCCCCGATCCTGCGCAGGCTCTCGGAGCAGTTCGCCGACGAGCAGGCCGATCCCGACTTCCTCGAGATCGCGAAGGCCGCGGAGGAGGAGGCTCGGGCGCAGAAGGGGCTCTGGCCGAACGTCGACCTCTACTCGGGTGTGCTCTACCACGAGCTCGGGATCCCGACCGACCTCTTCATCCCGCTCTTCGAGATGAGCCGTGTCGCCGGCCAGGCCGCGCACGTGCTGGAGCAGCACGCCGGCGGCAAGATCATCCGGCCGAGCGCCGAGTACGTCGGCGAGCCACGCCGGGACTACCCCGTTCGCGAGCCGAGCTAGGGAGGGACGATGACCGACTTCAAGCCGGGCCTCGAGGGCATCGTCGCCTTCGAGACCGAGATCGCGGAGCCCGACCGCGAGGGTGGTGCGCTCCGCTACCGCGGCGTCGACATCGAGGAGCTGGTCGGCTCGTACCGCTTCGAGCAGGTGTGGGGCCTGCTCGTCGACGAGAGCTTCGAGCCCGGGCTTCCCGCCGCCGAGCCCTACGAGGGCGGCGGCCTGACCGGGAACACGCCCGCCGATCTCCAGTCCGTGACAGCGCACCTCGGCGCCGAGTGGGGCGTGAAGAAGCTGATCGACATCACCGACGACGAGGCCCGCGAGGACCTCCGCCGGCTCTCGGCGCAGTTCATCTCGATCGCCGCCCAGTCGGCGCGGATCGCGGACGGCGGGAGCGACCGGATCGCGCCGCAGACGGTCTCGCAGGGCGCGACTACGGCCGAGCGCTTCTTCCTCGAGTGGCGCGGCGAGGCCGACCCGAAGCACGTCCAGGCGCTCGACACCTACTGGATCTGCACCTGCGAGCACGGGCTGAACGCCTCCACGTTCGTCGCCCGGATCACCGCCTCGACCGGCTCAGACTGCGCGGCCGCGCTCTCGTCGGCGGTCGGTGCGCTCTCTGGCCCGCTGCACGGCGGCGCGCCCGCGCGGGTGCTGCCGATGCTCGACGCGGCGGCGGAGTCCGGCGACCCCGAGTCGTACGTGCAGAGCCTGATCGAGCGCGGCGAGCGGCTGATGGGCTTCGGTCACCGCGTCTACCGCGCCGAGGATCCCAGGGCACGGTTGCTGAAGAAGACCGCCAAGGAGCTGGGGGCGCCGCGTTACGAGGTCGCCGACAAGCTCGAGGCGGCGGCGCTCGAGGCGCTGCGGAAGAAGTCGCCCGACCGCCCGCTCGAGACCAACGTCGAGTTCTGGTCGGCGGTCGTGCTCGACGTCGCCGGGATCCCGCCGGAGCTCGCGCCGGCGATGTTCGCCTGCTCGCGGACGGCCGGCTGGTCGGCGCACATCCTCGAGCAGAAGAAGCTGAACCGGCTCGTGCGGCCGTCGGCCCGGTACGTCGGGCCCGGCGCCCGTCCCGCCTCCTCGATCTCGTGAACCTCACCGAGGCCGCGGCTCACGCCGACGAGCTCGCCTCCGCCGGCGACCAGAAGGCGCTCGCGACGCTGCGTCAACAGTGGGACGAGGAGCTCGAGCACTCCGCCCGCAGCCCCGACTACCGGATCAGGGCGCAGGCCTACCGCGCGATCGCGCAGTTCCGCTTCCGCCAGAAGCTCGAGCTCGTCCGGCGCGGGCTGCAGGACGAGAGTCCTGCCGCGCGCGGCTCGGCCCTGATCGCGCTCGAGGGGCTGTCACGCGACCACCCGGGCGACGTCAACGGGATGCGGGCGCTCCTGCACGAGCTCGCGACGAACGACCCGAACCTCGCGGTCCGGCGTCTCGGGATCGTCGTGCTGAAGAATGGCTCGCCGCAGCGGGAGACGATCCTCCTGCTCAACGGGCTCGCCGACGACGACGAGCAGGACGGCGAGCTGCGCAAGACCGCCAGGGCTGTCGCGACGGCGCTGCAGAAGCGCGCCAACACGAAATGACGCCGCTCGTCGGCGTGATCATGGGCTCGCGCTCCGACTGGGAGACGATGCGCCACACCTGCGAGACGCTCGCGGCGCTCGAGGTCCCGTTCGAGCAGCAGGTCGTCTCCGCGCACCGCACCCCCGACCTGCTCTACGAGTACGCGGGCTCGGCGGAGGAGCGCGGCCTGCAGGTGCTGATCGCCGGCGCGGGCGGCGCCGCGCACCTGCCGGGGATGGCCGCGTCGAAGACGAACCTGCCGGTGCTCGGCGTGCCGGTCGAGTCGAAGACGCTGAAGGGGATGGACTCGCTGCTCTCGATCGTCCAGATGCCCGCGGGCGTTCCCGTCGGCACGCTCGCGATCGGGCGGGCGGGTGCGGTCAACGCCGCGCTGCTCGCGGCCGCGATCGTCGCGCGCTCCGACGAGGGCGTGCGCGAGCGGCTCGCGCGCTACCGGGCAGAGCAGACCGAGTCGGTGCTCGCGAATCCCGACCCGGCCAAGTAACACTTTGTTACTTGGCCACGGTTGGCGTCATCGGGGGAGGGCAGCTGGGGCGGATGCTTGCCTTCGCCGGGATCCCGCTCGGGCTCTCGTTTCGCTTCCTCGATCCCTCCCCGCATGCGCCGGCGGCAGAGGTGGGGGAGCTGCTCGTCGGCGAGTACGACGACCTGGAGCTGCTCGACCGGCTCGCGGACGGGGCCGCGGCGGTCACGTACGAGTTCGAGAACGTCCCCGTCGCCGCGGCGAAGCGCGTCGGCGCGATCCCCGCGGCCACGGCGCTCGAGGCCTCGCAGGACCGGCTCGTCGAGAAGCAGCTCTTCCGCCGGCTCGGGATCCCGACGCCGAAGCTCGACGACGAGGTCGACGCGTTCCCCGCGATCCGGAAGACGCGCCGGCTCGGCTACGACGGCAAGGGGCAGCAGCTCGTCGAGGCGTGGCAGGGGCCGGATCCCGCGCATGTCCTGGAGGAACACGTCCCGTTCGACCGCGAACTGTCGCTGCTCGCCGTTCGCGGCGCCGACGGCGAGACGCGCTTCTACCCGCTCGTCGAGAACGTCCACGAGGGCGGGATCCTGCGCACCTCGCGTGCGCCGGCGCTCGACGCGCCGCAGGCCGAGGCCGAGGAGTACGCGACGCGGCTGCTCGACGAGCTCGGCTACGTCGGCGTTCTCGCGCTCGAGCTCTTCGACGTGGGCGGCAGCCTGCTCGCGAACGAGTTCGCTCCACGCGTCCACAACACCGGGCACTGGACGATCGAGGGCGCGGCGACGAGCCAGTTCGAGAACCACCTCCGCGCCGTGCTCGGGTTGCCGCTCGGGCCGACCGACTCGCGGCCGTCCGTGCTGGTGAACCTGATCGGCCGCGTCCCGGCCGCAGCGGACGTGCTCGCCGTGCCCGGCGCGCATCTCCACCTCTACGGCAAGGAACCGCGGCCAGGCCGCAAGCTCGGCCACGTCACTCTCGTGGAGCCGACGGGGATGAGCGTGCGCGCTCTTCATGCGCTGGTGTCCGACGCCCGGGCGGCGAAGCCGCCCCTTTAGGGGTCTTGCGCGGTGAGCGTCCGCGCGAGCGGATGCTCACCTTGCGCGGCTGAATCAGTGCTCTTTGCAGACGGCGCCGCTGATGTGACGGCCGCAGGACGGGCAGATCCGCTCGCGGCGCTTCAGCTCGAGCGCGTGCTTCTTCAGCCCGGAGAAGGTCATCGTCCAGCCGATCGCCATGGCGAGGGCTGCGAAGGCGACGATCTGAGGGTCAAGCGTCATCGGAAGACGTCCTCTTGAGAGTCGTGCTCTTGCGCGCATGGGGGTGCGCTTGGAAGTACAACTCCCGACGCCTCCGATCGGATACGTGTGTGTAGAGCTCGGTCGTGGAGAGGTCGGCATGCCCGAGCATCTCCTGGACGCTGCGTAGGTCGGCGCCGCCCTCGAGCAGGTGCGTCGCGAACGAGTGACGGAGCAGGTGCGGGTGGACGCGCTGTGGCTCGAGGCCGGCCTTCTCGGCCAGGCGGCGCAGGATCATGAACGCGCCGGCCCGGGTGAGCGGCCCGCCGCGGGCGTTGAGGAAGAGCTCGGGGCGGTTGCGCCGGTCGAGGTGCGGGCGGCCCATCGCGATGTAGCGGCGAAGCGCGTCGACGGCAGGGCGGCCGAGCGGGACGAGCCGCTCCTTCGAGCCTTTGCCGAGTGCCCGGACGAGCCGGTCCTCGAGGTCGACCGAGCGCCGGTGGAGCCCCGTGACCTCGCTGACCCGCAGGCCGGCGCCGTACATCAGTTCGACGAGGGCGCGGTCGCGCATCGCCCGCGGCGTCGTCCCGTTCGCCGCGTCGATCAGCCGCTCGGCCTCGCCGGGCGAGAGCGTCTTCGGCAGCCTGCGGGCTCGCTTCGGCAGCTGCAGCGCCGCGGCGGGGTTGTCCTCACGGGCGCCGAGCAGCATCTGGTGGCGGAAGAAGGCACGAAGGGCCGCGACGCGGCGGGCCATGGTCGAGGGCGCGATCCCCGCGGCCCGCATCTCCGCCAGCCAGCGCTCGAGCTCCTCGGTCGTCGTCTCGCCGACCGGCCCCTGGCGCCAGCCCGAGAGCAGGAGGAGGTCGCGCCGGTAGGCCTCGACCGTGCGCGGCGCCCGGCGGGTCGCCAGCAGGGCGAGGAATCCGTCGAGCTCGGGGTCGGGTCGCGTCGTCACGGCCGCTCCCGATTCCGCGCCGCGGCGCGGACCCCTTTAAGAGCGTGGGTGGGAGGAGTCGTAGACCTTGCGTAGACGGCGGGCGTCGACATGGCTGTAGACCTGGGTCGTCGAGAGCGACGAGTGCCCGAGCAGCTCCTGGATCGTGCGCAGGTCGGCGCCGCCCTCGAGCAGGTGCGTCGCGAACGAGTGCCGCAG
>DASQKK010000051.1:0-2618 GCA_035630545.1 Gaiellaceae bacterium | reverse complement strand
ACCGGCGCCACCTTCTCGTTGGCGAACTCGCGCACGGTGTCGCGGACGAGCTGCTGCTCCTGCGTGAGATCGAGGTCCATGCGCCGCCGGATGCTACCCGGTAGATTCGGCAGCCCAACCGACGAAGGAGCGACAACAGATGGCCGACACCGTGCAGGAGTTCTTCGACACGCTCGCCGACCGGGCCGATGCCGAGAAGACGGCAGGGATGAACAACTCGTACCTCTTCGACATCGAGGGCGCCGGCCAGTGGCTCGTGGCGGTCAACGATGGTGCCGTCAGCGTCACCGAGGGCGGCGGCGAGGCCGATACGACGATCTCCGCCTCCGAGGACACGATGATGGCGGTCGTCCGCGGCGAGCAGAACCCGACCACGGCGTACATGACCGGCAAGCTGAAGATCAAGGGCGACATGGGCGCGGCGATGAAGTTGCAGAAACTGTTCTAGCCTTATAGAACCTGACTCAGTCTGTCATCGGCCGAGGAGGGTTGCATTGACCTGGTACGAGTTCCTGCTGTTCGTGCACGTGGCCGCGGCCGTGATCTGGCTCGGTGGAGCCTTCACGTTCCAGATGTACGGCGCGGTCGTGCGCCGCGGCGGCGATACCGACGAGATCGCCCGCTTCGCCGGCCGCGCCGGCGTGCTCGGCGAGCGGATGTTCGTCCCGGCGTCGCTCGTGGTCATCCTCGCCGGGGTCGGGATGATGTTCGAGGGCAATTGGGAGTGGGGCCAGCTCTGGATCGTCTTCGCACTCGTCACGTTCGCCGCCTCGTTCGTGACGGGGCTGTTCGTGATCACGCCGATGGCGAAGCGCATACCGCAGGTCGGGCCGTCGACGCCGGCCGGCCAGGAGGTGATCCGCCGCCTTTTCACCGTGCTCCGGATCGACCTCGTGTACATGTACGCGATCGTCTTCGCGATGACGGTGAAGCCGACGAGCGACGACGGCTGGACGATCCTGATCGTCGCTGCTGTGCTCGTCGCGCTGACGGCGATCTTCCTGGCGCCGCTCCGTTCGCAGGCAGCTCCTGAGCTGCCGGCGGCAGCGACCGACTAGTCGGCTTCGAGCTCGACGAGGAGGGCGCCGCCGGCGACACGGTCGCCCTCCTCGACGTGCACCGCCTTCACGGTCGCGTCGTAGGGCGCGCTCAGCGGCGTCTCCATCTTCATCGCCTCGAGCACGAGCAGCGGCCGCCGCGCCTCGACGCGATCTCCGGGCGCGACCTTGATGCCGATCACCGTTCCCGGCATCGGCGCGGTCACGTTGCCGCTGCCCGGCCCGGCCGCACGATCGTGCGCTGCGCTGTCGACGTCCGGCGCCGGCGCAGGCGGAGCGGGTGGAAGGTTGAGCCGCCAGCCTCCGCGCCAGGGGGCGTCGGGCAGGCGAAGCGGCGGCTCGGACAGCGGCGGATACTCGGTGAGGAACGCCGTCGTCGCCTCGCCGGCACGGACGACCGGGTGCGCGACGAGCCAGCGGAGAAAGGGCAGATTCGTGGTCACGCCGGCGACCTCGGTCTCGGCGAGCGCGTCGGCGAGGCGCGCGAGCGCCTCGGCCCGGGTCGGCCCGTGCGCGACCAGCTTCGCGATCATCGGGTCGTAGGAGGTGCCGACCTCGTCGCCTTCCTCGACGCCGGCGTCGACGCGGAGCTGCGTCGGGAGCCGGAGCCGCTCGACCTTTCCCGCCTGAGGAAGGAAGCTGCGCGGATCCTCGGCGTAGAGCCGAGCCTCGACCGCGTGACCCTGCGCTTGTGTTTCAGGAACACGAAGTCGGTCGCCGCCGGCGATGTGGAGCTGCTCGCGCACGAGGTCGACGCCGGTGACGAGCTCGGTGACCGGATGCTCGACCTGGATCCGGCCGTTCAGCTCCAGGAACCAGAACTCGCGGCCCGCGAGCATGAACTCGGCCGTGCCGGCGCTCTGGTAGCCGATCGCGCTCGCGAAGGCGATCGCCGCGGCACTCATCTCCCACCGCAGCTCGGGATCGAGCGCGGGGGAGGGCGATTCCTCGAGAACTTTCTGGTGACGCCGCTGCACGGAGCAGTCGCGCTCGCCGAGCGAGATCACCGTGCCGTGGGAGTCGGCCAGGAGCTGGATCTCGACGTGGCGCGGCCGCTCGACGTATCGCTCGCAGAAGACGGTGCCGTCGCCGAACGCGGCCTCGGCCTCGCGCGCGGCCGCAGCCAGCGCCTCGTCGAGCTCGTCCGGCCCGCGCACGACGCGCATCCCGCGGCCACCGCCGCCCGCCGCTGCCTTGACGAGGAGCGGGTAGCCGAGCTCGGCCGGCTCGCCCGTCGGCACGATCGGGACGCCCGCCTCGGCCGCGATCCGCTTCGCCGCCAGCTTGTCGCCGCCGAGCCGCAGCGCCTCTGCCGGCGGGCCGACCCACGTCAGGCCGGCGGCGACGACCGCCTCGGCGAAGTCCGCGTTCTCGGCGAGGAAGCCGTAGCCGGGATGGATCGCGTCCGCGCCCGACTCTCCCGCCGCACGGATGTGCTCCTCGGCGTGGAGGTAGCTCGCGATCGACACCTTCTCGTCCGCGATGCGCGCGTGGAGCGCGCCGGCGTCGTCGGGTGCGACAACGGCGGCCGTCGTGATCCCGAGCTCGCGGCAGGTGCGG
>DASQKK010000050.1:0-11666 GCA_035630545.1 Gaiellaceae bacterium | reverse complement strand
TCTGGCGCGCCAGCAGCAGCTCGATCCCCTGCTCGACCTCGAAGAACTGGGAGTCGATGTCGTCGTCGAACACGATCACTTCGTCGGCAAGCTCGAGGTCCTGCGCGCAGACCGCCTCGACGGCGCCGCGCAGCGAGCGCAGCACGAGCTCGCCCTCGACGTGGAGCGAGCGCTCGAGCTCGTCGAGCTCCTCCTGGAACGAGATGCGCACTACCCGAACCGCCCGGTCACGTAGTCCTCCGTGCGCTTGTCGGCCGGGGTCGTGAAGATCTTCGACGTGTGGTCGTACTCGACGAGGACGCCCGTGCGCTTGCCACTCGCCTCGTCGACCTCGACCGAGAAGAACGCGGTCATGTCCGCAACGCGCGCCGCCTGCTGCATGTTGTGCGTGACGATCACGATCGTGTAGTCGCGCTTGAGCTCGTGCATCAGATCCTCGATCCTGGTCGTCGAAATCGGGTCGAGCGCCGATGCCGGCTCGTCCATCAGGATCACGTCCGGCTCGACGGCGAGGCAGCGGGCGATGCAGAGCCGCTGCTGCTGGCCGCCGGAGAGGCCCAGCGCGCTCTCCTTCAGGCGGTCCTTGACCTCGTCCCAGAGCGCCGAGCGATGCAGCGCGCGTTCGACGCGCTCCTCGAGCTTCCCCTTGAGGCCGAGCACGCGCGGCCCGAAAGCGATGTTGTCGTAGATCGACTTCGGGAACGGGTTCGGCTTCTGGAACACCATTCCGATCCGACGCCGCACCTCGACCGGGTCGACGTCGGAGCCGTAGAGGTTCTTGCCGTGATAGAGCACCTCGCCTTCGACTTTCGCGCCCGGCACCAGGTCGTTCATCCGGTCGAAGCACCGGATCAGCGTGCTCTTGCCGCACCCGGACGGGCCGATGAACGCGGTCACCGCGTTCTTGTGGACGTCGAGCCCGACGTCCCGGATCGCGACGTTGCCGCTGTACGACACCGACAGGTCGCTGACCTTGAAGACGGCGTCGCGGTTCGTGACGCCCTGATCGCCGTGCCCCTTCGCGATCTCGGCCAGGCTCATCGGCCCGATCGTAGACGCTTGTTCCGTCATCGCGGTCACCAGGTTCTCCTGTAGCGGTTGCGGAGGTAGATCGCGAAGGCGTTCAGCGTCAGCAGGAGCACGAGCAGGACGATGATCGAGGCCGCTGCGAGCAGCTTGAACTCCTCCTGCGGAAGACGCAGGAAGCTGTAGATCTGGATCGGGAGCGCCGTGAACGGACCCAGGATCGTCGGGTCGAAGGAGATGTAGGTGACCGCGCCGATCATGATCAGCGGCGCCGTCTCGCCGATCGCGCGCGAGAGCGCCAGGATCGATCCGGTGGCGATCCCCGGGATCGCGGCCGGGAGTACCTGACGGGAGACGACCTGCCACTGGGTCGCGCCGAGCGCGTAGGCGCCCTGGCGGATCGAGTCCGGCACCGACCTGATCGCCTCGCGCGCGGCGATGATCACCGTCGGCAGCACGAGCAGCGTCAGGATCATCGCCCCGGCGAGCAGGACGCGCCCGAGCCCGAGCCCGCGGACGAGGAACGCGAGCCCGAGGATGCCGTAGACGATCGACGGCACCGCGGCCAGGTTCTGGATGTTGATCTCCAGCAGGCGGTTGTACCAGCGCGTCTTGTCGGCGTACTCCTCCAGGTAGAGCGCGGTGCCGACGCCGATCGGGACGACGAACAGGAGCAGCAGGAGGCCGATGTAGAGCGTGGCCAGGATCGCGGGCCGCGCGCCGGCGATCTCCGGATCGGACGAGGGCGGGTTCGTCAGCAGCGTCAGGTCCAGGTAGGGGAGCCCGTCGAGGAAGACGTCGAGCACGAGCACGACGAGCATGAGCAGGCCGACGAAGAGCGAGAACAGCAGCAGCGCCTTGAACAGGCCGCCCTTGAGCGCGCGGGAACTCATCGACGGGTCTCCCGTCGAGGAGCTTTAGGGGGTGTGGGGGAACTTGGAAGTTCCCCTACAGGGCAGAAGAAGGGGGTTCGTGGGGGAAACATGGTTTCCCCCACGGGAGCGAGCGCCAGCTCGCGACTCATTCGTAGACCTCGCGGTACTTGCGGACGAGGCGGATCGCGACGACGTTCATCACCAGCGTGAGCACGAAGAGCGTCGCCCCGACGGCGAAGATCGTCTTGTACTCGATCGACCCGGTCGGCACGTCGCCGGCGCCGGTGGCGGCGATGAACGCCGTCATCGCCTCGGCAGCCGCACGCGGGTCGAAGGTCAGCTTCGCCTGCTGGCCCATCGCGATCAGGACGATCATCGTCTCGCCGATCGCGCGCGAGATCGCGAGCACGAACGAGGCGACGATCCCCGACACGGCGGCGGGAACGACGATCCGCGTCGCCACCTGCAGCTTCGTCGAGCCGAGCGCGTAGGCGCCGTCGCGCAGGTCGCGCGGCACAGCCGCCATCGCGTCTTCGGAGAGCGAGGCGACGATCGGCATCAGCATCACGCCCATGACGAGCCCGGCCGAGAGCGTGTTGAAGATGTCGACCTGGATCCCGAGATCGCGCAGCAGCGGCGTCATGAACGTGAGCGCGAAGTAGCCGAAGACAATCGTCGGGATGCCTGCGAGGACCTCGAGTGCGGGCTTGAGGAACCCGCGCGTTCGCGGCCCCGCATACTCGCTCAGGTAGATCGCGGCGCCGAGCCCGAGTGGCATCGCCACGAGGCTCGCAATCGAGGTGACGAGGAGCGTGCCCGAGATCAGCGGCAGCACGCCGAACCGCGCCGGCTCGAACAGCGGTGCCCACTCGGTGCCGGTGAAGAAGTCGACCACCGAGACCTCGCCGAAGAACTCGAACGCGGGCAGGAAGAGCGCGACGACGATCCCGACCGTCGTCGCGACGGAGATCAGCGCGCAGACGCCGAGGAGGACCTTGACGACGTCCTCGCCGTAGCGCCGTCGCCGGGCGTGGAGGCGAACCTCAACGCCCGCGGTCACGTCGGTGGACGCCAACTACGCCCCGGTGGCGGCGTCGAGGTCGCTCTTCGCCTTCGTCAGCTGCTCGTCGGTCAGCGGCACGAACTGCGACGCCTCCGCGATCGACGTCTCGTTCTCGAGCAGGAAGCGGAGGAAGGCCTCGACCTCCGGCCGCGCGAGCGACTCCTGCTTGACGTAGATGAAGAGCGGGCGCGAGAGCGGCTTGTAGGTGCCGTCCTGGGCGGCCGCGACGCTCGGGGCGACGCAGCCGTCGCCGCCGTCGATCTCGAGCGCCTTCAGCGTGTCCTGGTTCTCCTCGAAGTACGAGAAGCCGAAGTAGCCGAGGCCGCCCTTTTCACCGGCAACGCCGGTGACGGTGGTGTTGTCGTCCTCGCTCGCGGCGTAGTCGGAGCGGCTCGCTCCCTCCTCGCCGTTGATCTCGTCGGTGAAGTAGTCGAACGTGCCCGAGTCGGTGCCCGGCCCGAAGAGCTTCATCTCCTCGTCGGGGAACGACGGATCGACTTCCTTCCAGCTCTTCACCTTCGAGCCGGGCTCCCAGATCTTCTTCAACTGCGCCGTGGTGAGGCAGTCGACCCAGTCGTTGTCCTTGTTCACCACCACGGTCAGGGCGTCGTTCGCGACCTGGAACTCGACCGCCTCGATGCCGGCATCGGTACAGATCGTCGCCTCCTCGTCCTTGATCGGGCGCGAGGCGTTCGAGAGGTCGGTCTCGCCGCGGCAGAAGCGCTCGAAGCCGCCGCCGGTGCCGGAGACGCCGACCGTGACCTGGACGTTCGGCTGCTCGGCCTGGAACTTCTCGGCCGCCGCCGTCGTATACGGGCCGACCGTGCTCGAGCCGTCAGCCTGGATCCGGCCGGAGAGATCGCCGCCGCCGGTGCCGGCAACCGCAGTCGTGCCGCCGGCCTCGTCATCGTCGCCCCGGCCGCCGCCGCAGCCGGCGAAGAGGACGAGGAGGCCGCAAAGAAGCGCAATTCTCGTGATCGTTCCTCTCTTGTTCGTCATACGGCGAGTCTTGCGTGCGCCCTCCTCCGCCGGGGCGTCCGGCTGGTGAAGATCCGGTGAAAGGGTGGTGAACGGAACTACGAGCGCGTCGGGAAGACGCAGCGGATCTCGAGCCCACTGCCGCGGCCGCCGCGGGCCTCGACCGCGCCGCCGGCCGACGCGACGACGTGCTTCACGATTGCGAGCCC
This sequence comes from Gaiellaceae bacterium, assembly GCA_035630545.1. Lineage (GTDB taxonomy): Bacteria > Actinomycetota > Thermoleophilia > Gaiellales > Gaiellaceae > Gaiellasilicea. The sequence goes on along the minus strand of DASQKK010000050.1, from coordinate 7,515 downwards.
GAGCCCCGTCCCCCGCGTGTGGCGTGAGCGGTCGGCGCGGTAGAAGCGCTCGAACAGTCGCGGCAGGTCGGACAGCTCGACCCCGGCACCGTCGTCGACCACGCTCAGCACCGTCGAGCCGTCCTCGCGGCGGACGGACAGGGTCGCGTTCGTGCCCGGCCCGGCGTAGCGGATCGCGTTCTCGGCCAGGTTCTTGGCGACGACCCCGAGCATGCGCGGGCGCACCTCGGCGGTCGCGTCGTCCTCGCCCTCCACGTGCAGCGCGACGCCCGCGCGCGCGGCCTGCTCCTCGAGCTCGGCCGCGACCTCGTGCAATACCGGCAGCACCGGCTCGGCGCCGAGCGAGACGACGCGGGTGCCGGACTCGAGCTCGGCGAGAAAGAGCACCTCGTCGATCAGCTCGCGGATCTGGTCGACCTCCGCGCGCGCACGCTCGACGAGATCGGGCACGTCCTCGCCCGGCAGCGCGGCGAGCTCGAGCAGCGAGAGCAGCCGCGCGAGCGGCGTCCGCAGCTCGTGTGAGACAGCAGCCGTGAACCCCGACCGCAGCTCCTCGTAGGCCGCGAGGTCACCGGCCTCGGAGAGGTAGACGAGGCGCTCGGCACGGCCGTCGATGGCGTAAGGGACGACGAGCGTCCGCTCGTCCGCGAGCAGCTCAAGGCTCAGCTCCTCCCCTTCGCGGACGCCGAGCGACTGCCGCGCGCGGCGGCTGGCGGTGACCACGATCCCGCCCGCGTCGAGCACGACGACGGCCTCGCGGCTCTCCTCGAGCAGCACCTGGCCGCGCACGGCGTCCGGATTCACCACTCCGTTACCACTCCTTCACCCCTCGACAGCCCCCCGCGCTTGCATGATGCACGTGTGAGCAAAGTTCTGATCATCGAGGACGACGACGTGATCGCCCAGGGAATGGCGCGACACCTGACGGCGGCCGGGTTCGACGCGGTCGGGGTCGCGAACGGCGAGACGGGGCTGGCGCGCCTCCGCTACGAGCAGCCCGACGTCTGCGTGCTCGACCTGATGCTCCCGGGGATCGACGGCTGGCGCGTGATCGAGGAGGCGCGCGGCGAGGGCATCGGCACGCCGATCGTCGTCGTCAGCGCCCGCGGCACCGAGCACGACCGGATCAACGCGCTCGAGCTGGGCGCAGACGACTACCTGGTGAAGCCGTTCTCGATGAAAGAGCTTGCGGCGCGTGTCGCTGCGGCGGCCCGCCGCGGCACGCGTGCGCAAGAACCGCGCCGCGGCGACGAGATCCTGGTCGAGGAACTCCGGCTCGACCCGCGCAACGTCCAGGCCTACGTCGACGGCGCCAGCGCCGACCTGACGCCGACCGAGTTCCGGCTCCTCTACGCGCTCGCGCTCGACCAGGGCCGCGTGCTCACCCGCGACGAGCTGCTCCAGCGCGTCTGGGGCCGGCGCGCCTCGCACCGCGACCGCACCGTCGACGTCTTCGTCCGCAAGCTGCGCGAGAAGATCGACAGCCGCGCGCCGCGCCACACCTTCATCCAGACCCGCTACGGCGTCGGCTACAAGCTCGATCCCGCGCCGAAGTAGTCTCAGCCGCCCGCGTAGAGGATCACGAGCGAGCCACGCGGGACCCGGTCGGCCGCGGGCGGGCTGTGCGAGACGACGACATCGTCTGCGACCGCCGGGACCTTGATCGTCTGCACCTCGAAACCGGCCTGCTCGAGCGCGGCGCGCCCGTCGGCCTCGGTTTTCTCGGTCGCGTCGGGGACGGTCACGTTCGCAGGCGGGTTCGGGCCGTTGGAAACGTTCAGCGAGACGGCTTCGCCGCGCTGGAGCTCGCTACCCGGGGGCCGCGACTGGCCGATCACGCGGCCGCGCGGCTCGTTCGCGGGCACGTACTTGACCGCCACGCGCAGGCCTTCGTCGGCGAGCTGCTGAGCCGCGTCGGCGAGGTCGGCGTCCGCGAGATCGGGCACGCTCGCCGCCGCTCCCGGCCCGGTCGTCGCAGCCTGCTCGGTCGTCGTGCCGCCCGCCTCGTCGTCGTCGGAGCCGCAACCGGCGGCGATGAACACGAGGCCGAGTACGACCGCGAGCAGCGCGAGCAGCCACAGGCCGGGCGTCGGCCGGCGGCGGGCTTCCCCCTTCTGCTCGGGCAACGCCATCGAGCGCCCACTCTACGCCGCCGGCACCGCCGCTGCCAAGCGGTTACGCGCGCACGTAGAGGATCACGAGCGACCCGCCCGGGATGCGCGCGCCGCCGGCGGGCGTCTGGGAGCCGATCGCGCTCGCGTTCCTGAGCTCGTCCCCGCTCAGGTCGAGCGCGAGCGCCTCGAAGCCGGCCTGGTCGAGTGCCTGTCGCGCCTCGTCGAGCCGGCGGCCGGCGACACTCGGCACCGACGCGTCGGGCGCAGGCTCGGCGCCGATCGAGACGTTGACCTGAACGGTGTCCCCACGCTCGGCCTCGCTGCCGGCGGTCTTCGCTTGCGCGATCACCTGGCCCTGCGGCTCCTCCGAGGGGACGTACTTGACGCCGACCTTGAGGCCCGCAGCGGCGAACGCGGTGGCCCCGTCCGCGAGCTCCTTGCCGACGGCGTCCGGGACGGTCGTCGGCTCCGGCGCGGCCGTGGTCGTGGGCTCCGTCGTCGTCCCCGGCGGGGGCGTCGTCGCCGCCGGCTGAGTCGTCGTGGTCCCGGCGGCCCGCGCCACGTTCACGCGCACGGTGTCACCTGCATGGGCGTCCTTGCCCGGCGCCGGACTCTGCGCCACGACGTTCCCGGCCGGCTCGCTCGAGGGCACAGCGACGACGTTGGCCTTCAGCCCGGCCGCCTCGAGCTTCGCGGTCGCCTCCGACGAGGTGGTGCCGACGACGTCGGGCACGATCACCGGTCTGCCGCCCTTCGAGACGGTGAGCGTGACCGTGCCGCCTTCGTCGAGCTGGGATCCGGCCCCGGGCTCCTGCGAGACGACGATCCCCGCCTTCTTGTCGGAGAACGCCTCCGTCACGTCGGACTCGAACCCTGCCGCCGCCAGTGCATCGACCGCCTCGGACCGGGTCTCGCCGACCACGTCGGGCACGGTCTCCCGCGGCGGCCCGGTCGAGACGACGAGCCGAACGCTGCTGCCTTCGTCGACTTCTGCCCCGGCATCGGGACTCTGGCCGAGCACGATCCCAGCCGGCTTCGAGCTCTGCTGCTGCGTCGACTCGGGCTCGAGCCCGGCGTCGCGCACGGCCGCCTCGGCCGGCTCCTGGCGCATGCCGGTGACGGCGGGCACGGTCGTCTCGTCCTGCTGCGTGAAGTAGACGTATGCGCCGATCCCGGCCAGGACGGCGACGAGCAGCGCGAGCAGCCACGGCCAGAGCAGCGGCTTGCGCGGCGGCGCGGTCTCCGTCTCCTCGACGACGGTGCCGTCCGCGGCGAAGACCTCGCTTTCCGGCCCCCAGCCGTCGGAGATGACTGTCTCCTCGACGCTCCGGTCGGGCGGGACGATGACGGTTTCGTCGTCCGCAGGCTCGCGGGGCTCGCGCGGGTCGGTGGGCGGGGGCTCGGCCATGTCGCCGCATCCTTCCCCACCGGGTGGTTCTCACGCCTCGTAGACTCGACGGAGATGAGCGCCGCCGCGTACCGGACGCCGGACGAACAGTTCGATGACCTGCCCGGCTACGGCTTCCGGCCGAACTACCTCGACCAGGACGGCCTGCGGATGCACTACCTCGACGAGGGCGACGGCCCCGCTGTCCTGCTGCTGCACGGCGAGCCGACGTGGTCGTACCTCTACCGCAAGATCATTCCCCAGCTGACCTCGTCAGCGCGCGCGATCGCGCCCGACTACTTCGGCTTCGGCCGCTCCGACAAGCCGCTCCGGCCGGAGGACTACTCCTACGACTTCCACTTCGGCGCGATCGCGCGGCTGGCCGACGAGCTCGACCTCCGCGACGCGACCGTCGTCGTCCAGGACTGGGGCGGGCCGATCGGGCTCCGCCTCGCCGTCGAGCGGCCGGACCGGATCGGGAAGCTCGTGATCATGAACACGGGCATCGGCGGCGGCCGGCCGCCCTCGGACGAGTGGCTTCGCTTCCGCGATTGGCTCCGCCGTCTCGGCACCGAGATGATTCCCGGCCGACTCGTCCAGATCTCGGCCGTGCAGCCGATGAGCGACGAGGTCGTCGACGCCTACAGCGCCCCGTGGCCGGTGCCCGAGTCGAAGGCCGGCATCCTCGCCTTCCCGGATCTGGTGCCGATCTCGCCCGACCATCCCGACACCCCGGCCCATCTCGCCGTCCGCGAGAAGCTGGCGCAGTGGGACCGGCCCGCGCTCGTCCTCTTCTCCGACTCCGACCCGATCTTCGCCCCGAGCGCCGCCGAGCGGATCGCCGCGCACATCCCCGGCGCGGGCGAGCCGGAGATCGTCGCCGGCGCCGGCCACTTCCTGCAGGAGGATCAGGGCGAGGCGATCGGCCGCCGGATCTCCGAGTTCGTCGTCAGCTGACGGCCGCCGGAGGCGGCCACTTAGGGGTCTTGCGCGGCGAGCGTCCGCACCTGCGGATGCTCGTCTTGCGCCTCGACGGCATAGTGAGGTAGCCACTCGAGCCAGCGCGGCAGGTACCAGTTCCGCTCGCCGAGCAGCTCCATCGCCGCGGGCACGAGCACGGAGCGGATCAGGGTGGCGTCGATGAGCAGCGCGACCGCAACGCCGAAGCCCATCTGCTGGAACATCACGAGCTCGCCGGTCGCAAAGCCGATGAAGACGACGATGATGATCAGCGCGGCGCCGGTGATCAGCCGCGCCGTCGTGCGCACGCCGAACGCGACCGCCTCGCTCGAGTCGCCCGTCTGCGTGTAGCGCTCGCGGATCCGGCTGAGCAGGAAGACGTGGTAATCCATCGAGAGGCCGAAGAGGACGGAGAAGAGGAAGAGCGGCAGCCACGCCTCGATCGCGTCCACCTGCGGGAAGCCGAAGAGCTCGTTGCCGACGCCCTCCTGGAAGACGAGCACGATCAGCCCGTAGGCAGCTCCGACCGAGAGCAGGTTGAGCACGATCGCCTTCGCGGGCACGACGATCGAGCGGAAGGCGACCGTCAGCAGGATGAAGCTGAACCCGAGCACGAACGCGAAGACGATCGGCAGCCAGGCCTCCATGAGCTCGCGGTAGTCGAGAATCTCTGCGGTCTCGCCGGTGACGTAGACGGTGACGTCGGCGTCGCCGAGCGCCTGCGGCACGACCTCCGTGCGGAGCCGCTCGATCGCCTGCACCGACCGTTCGTCACGGCTGTCGCCGGCGACGAGCGCCTCGACCACCGCGAGGCTCGCGTCCGGCGCCGTCTGGAGCTCCGGGTTCCGGAACGCTTGGTCGCTCGCGAGCTGTGCCCGGAGCCGCTCGATTCCCTGCCGCGCGGCCGGCGCGGCGACGTCGCCCTCGACGACGATCTCGGCCGTGTCGACGGTGCCGACGCCGAGCTCGCGCTCGAGTGCGTTGAAGCCGTCCTTCGACGCGTAGCCGTCGGGGATCGTCCGGACGCCCGCCGACCCGGTCCGCAGGTCGAGCGCCGGCAGGGCGAGCGCAACCAGGAACGCGGTCGATGCGAGCAGGTAGACCAGCGGCCGGCGCTGCACCCGCACGACCACCGCGCCCCAGAACCGGCCCTCGCCGGAGCCGCGCCCGACGAGGGGCAGGCGCAGCGCGTCGACGCGGTCGCCGAGCAGCGAGAGGACGGCAGGCAGCAGCGTCGTCGCAGCGGCAACGGCGGTGATACCGACGAGAACCGCCCCGGCCGCGAGGCTGCGCAGGATCGTGTCCGGCACGAGCAGCATCCCGGTCATCGCGATCACGAACGCCGTCCCGCTGAAGAGTACGGCGCGGCTGGCGGTCCGACCGGTCGCCCCGACCGCCTCGACCTTCTCGACCCCTCTCCCTCGCTCCTCGCGGAAGCGGCTGACGATGAAGAGCGCGTAGTCGACGCCAAGCGCTAGCCCCATCCCCGTCAGCATGTTGACCACGAAGAACGAGATCTCCCAGACCTGCCCGACGACGGCGACGAGCGCGAGCGCGAAGACGATCGCGACGATCGCCAGCAGGACAGGGATCAACCCCGCGACGACGGCGCCGAAGACGAGCAGGAGGACGATCAGCGCCGCGGGCAGTCCGAAGAAGAGCTCGCCCTCCTTCAGATCCTTGTTCGAGAGCGTGAGGAAGTCGTCGTCGGCGGTGAACTCGCCCGTGATCGTCGCCTCGAGCGGCCCCTGGTCCGCCTGCTCGACGACGTCGATCACGTCCTTGATCCCGTCCTCGGCGTCCGGCCCCATCCCGATCGTGATCACGACCGCGTCCTTGTCGGGCGAGAGCAAGCCGGGGTCCTCGTCGTCGAAGTAGGAACGGACCTGAGCGGTTCGCCCTGTCGCCTGCAGCGCGGCGGCGAGCTGCTCGATCTGGAGCTGCGCCTGGCGGTCGGTCGTCACGTCCTTGCCGGGCGCACGCACCAGCACGACCTCGTTGACGAACTCGTCCGACGGGGGAAGGTGCCTGAACATCGCGTCGTAGCCCTGCTGCGACTCGGGATCGTTCGTCACCGTCGCGTCGGTCGTCAGCGCGGAGGGCAGCAACACCGCGATCGCTCCGATCGAGAGCACGAAGATCGCGCCCCAGACCGCCAGCAGCCGCTTCGGGTGCCGTGCCGCGTAGCGGGCGATGCGCTCGGTCATGCCGTCACGCTAGTACCCGTCCCGGGGACGCGCAAAGGGGACCGTCTGGTAAACTCGTAACCAGGTTAATGGTTAACGAGGTTATCGCCGATCCACTTGCCGTCGCCAACGAGCTGCGGCCCGTGCTGCTGCGCCTCTCCCGCGAGCTGCGGCACGAGACCGAGCAGCTCGGGATCACCAGCCGGCAGGTGACGCTGCTCTGGCTGATCCACCACAACCCGGGTCTGAGCCTGCGCGAGCTCGCCGCCGAGGAGCGGATCTCCGCTCCGGCCCTCTCCGGCTACGTCGACCGGCTCGAGAAGGCCGGCCTGCTGGCGCGCGTCCGTGACGAGAGCGACCGCCGCCGTGTGGGGCTGGCGCTCACGAGCGAGGGCGACCGGCTGCTGAAGCGCGTTCGCGCCCGCCGCACGACCTGGCTCGCCGAGCGCATGCGCGGCCTCGAGGAGGACGAGCTGGAAGCGCTGGAGCGCGCGATCGAACCGCTCGGGAAGCTTCTGTGACGGCTGCGCTGCTGGCGCTGAACGCGCGCACGTTCGCGAGCCTCAAGCGGCACCGCAACTACCGCCTCTTCTTCACCGGCCAGGTGATCTCCGTCAGCGGCACCTGGATGCAGAACGTCGCCCTCGCCTGGCTCGTCGTCGAGCTGACGAGCTCGCCGATCGCCGTCGGGCTGCTCGCCTTCTGTCGCTTCATCCCCTTCACGGTCTTCGGCCTGTTCGCAGGCGTCGTCGCCGACCGGATCGACAACCGCAAGCTCGTGATCGGGACTCAGACCGTCTCGATGCTGTTCTCGGCAGCGTTCGCCGTCCTTGTGCTCGGCGGCCTGGAGACGCTCTGGGTCGTGTAC
>DASQKK010000049.1:0-9682 GCA_035630545.1 Gaiellaceae bacterium | reverse complement strand
ACCGAGACGCGCGTCTCGATGGTCGACCTCAAGTTCTGCGACCTGATCGGCACCTGGCAGCACATGACGCTGCCGCTGCGCGCGTTCGGCGCCGACGCGTTCGAGGACGGGCTCGGCTTCGACGGCTCCTCGATCCGCGGCTGGCAGGGGATCTCCGAGTCGGACATGCTGCTGCTCCCCGATCCGAGCTCGGCGATCCTCGACCCTGGGACCGAGGCGCCGACGCTCTCGTTGATCTGCGAGGTCGCCGACCCGATCACGCGCGAGGGCTACTCACGCGACCCGCGCCAGGTGGCGAGGCGCGCCGAGGAGTACCTGCGTGCGACCGGGATCGCAGACACGTGCTTCGTCGGCCCCGAGTGCGAGTTCTTCGTCTTCGACGAGGTCAGCTACGACCTCGGCCCGAACGCCGCGCACTACGCCGTCGACTCGAGCGAGGGCTACTGGAACTCCGGCAAGCCGGGGCTCGGCTACACGTCGCGGCCGAAGGAGGGTTACTTCCCGACCTCGCCACACGACTCGCTCCACGACCTGCGCACCGCGATGGTGCTGACGCTCGAACGGCTCGGAATCCCGTGCGAGTTCCACCACCACGAGGTCGCCTCGGGCGGCCAGTGCGAGATCGACCTCCGCTTCCAGAGCCTGACCCGCATGGCCGACCAGGTCATGACCTACAAGTACGTGGTCAAGAACGTCGCCCGCGCGCACGGCAAGTCGGTCACCTTCATGCCGAAGCCGATCTTCGGCGACAACGGCTCCGGGATGCACTGCCATCAGTCCCTCTGGAAGGAGGGGACGCCGCTGATGGCGGACAAGTCGGGCTACGCCGGGCTCTCGCAGCTCGCCCGCGCGTACGTCGGCGGCCTGCTCGGGCACGCACCGGCGCTGCTCGCCTTCTGCGCTCCGACGACGAACTCGTACCGACGCCTCGTGCCCGGCTTCGAGGCGCCGGTGAACCTCGTCTACTCGCAGCGCAACCGCTCGGCCTGCATCCGGATCCCGATGTATTCCGACTCGCCGAAGGCGAAGCGGATCGAGTTCCGCTGCCCCGACGCGGCGGCGAACCCCTATCTCGCGTTCTCCGCGATGCTGATGGCCGGCATCGACGGGATCGAGCGCGGGCTCGACCCCGGTGCACCCGCCGACTACGACCTCTTCGAGGACGCTGGCCACGACGTCCCGCAGGTGCCCGGCTCGCTCGCCGAGGCGCTCGACGCGCTCGAGGCCGACCATGCGTTCCTGCTCCGCGGCGGCGTCTTCACCGAGGACCTGATCCGGACGTGGATCGACTGGAAGCGCGAGCACGAGGTGGATGCCGTCCGGCTCCGCCCCCATCCGGCCGAGTTCGGCCTCTACTACGACTGCTAGGAGGCGCACGATGATGAAAGTGGAAGCGGTCGTGGTCCGCGATCGGATCGAGACCGTGATGGACGCCGTCGAGGAGCAGACCGGCCATGTCGGCGTCACGGTGATCGAGGCGGTCGGGCACGGCCGCCAGCGCGGGATCACGCATGAGTACCGCGGCCGGGTGTTCGAGTCGAGGTTCCTGCCGAAGGCGCTGCTCACGTTCGTCGTCGCGGACGCCCTCGCCGAGCCGGTGATCGACGCGATCGTCGATGCGGCGCGGACGGGCCACGACTCGGGCGACGGGATCTGCTGGGCGACGCCCGTCTTCAACGTCACACACAACCGCACGGGCCGGAGCCTGGAGGAGGTGGAGGTCGCATGACCAACAAGGAGCTCGCAATCGCCGCGTCGACGATCTGGGTCGTCGTCGCCGCGATCCTCGTCATGTTCATGCAGGCCGGGTTCGCCTTTCTCGAGGCCGGCCTGACGCGAATGAAGAACGTCGGGCACGTGGCTGCGAAGAACGTGCTCGTGCTCGGAATCGCGTCGATCGTCTACTACCTCGTCGGCTTCGGGATCGCGTTCGGGGACGGCGGCAACGGGCTCTTCGGCGGGAGCGGCTTCGCGCCCGACGCGGACGCGCTGCTGGGGATCGGAGCGGCACCGTTCAGCTGGTTCGGCACGGTGCCGGCGGCCGGGGCGTATCTGTTCCAGGTCGTCTTCGCGGCGGTGGCGCTCGCGATCGTCTGGGGCGCGATGGCCGAGCGGACGCGGCTCTGGGTCTACTTCGCGTTCGGGATCGTCTTCACGCTGATCTACTCGGTCGTCTCGCACTGGATCTGGAGCCCGGACGGCTGGCTCTTCTCGAAGGGGATGCAGGACTTCGCGGGCTCGACGGTCGTCCACTACCAGGGCGCGCTCGCGGCGCTCGCCGGCGCCCTGCTGCTCGGCCCCCGGATCGGCAAGTTCGGGAGCGACGGCAGGCCGAACGCGATCCCGGGCCACAACATGGCGTTCACGACGCTCGGCGTGATCATCCTCTGGTTCGGCTGGTTCGGCTTCAACGCCGGCTCGACCCTCGGGGTCGTCAGCGGGGACAAGCTCGGCTACTTCGCCTACGTGGCGCTGACGACGAATGTCGCGGCGGCGGCCGGGGGCCTCGGCGGCGTGATCGTCTCGTGGCTCGTGATCAAGAAGCCGGATCTGTCGATGACCCTCAACGGCGTCGTCGCAGCGCTGGTCGCGGTCACCGCTGCCTGCGGCTTCGTGGCGCCCTGGGCGGCGATCGTGATCGGCTTCGTCGCCGGCGCGATCGCGGTCGTCGGCGTGCTCGCAGTCGAGCGGGCCCGCATCGACGATCCGATCGGCGCCGTCGCCGTCCACGGCATGGCCGGCGTCTGGGGCACGCTCGCGACCGGGATCTTCGCCGTGCCCGCACTGGCGGAGAACCTCGCCACGGGGACGGGCGGCCTCTGGTATACGGGGTCGTTCGACCAGCTCGGCACCCAGGCTCTCGGCCTGCTGGCCGTCGGCGCCTTCACGTTCACGGCCTCCTTCGGGGCGCTCTGGCTGATGAAGGTGACCGTTGGGATCCGCGTCGAGCCGGACGTGGAGACGGCGGGGCTCGACGTCTCCGAGCACGGCATGTGGGGCTATCCCGAGTTCTACATCCCGGTTCCCGGCGGCTACGGCACCGAGACGCATGGCCACATGGGCCTTGCGCACGCGCAGCGTTCGACTCCCGCGGCGGCGGCCACGAGCGCAGCCGCGCTCGAGCCGACGGGATAACCCGCGTCAGCCCGCCGCCGACGAGAGCTCCGGCTCCTCGTCGGCGGCGGCTAGCGCGGAGGGGACGATGCGCGTGAACTCGGCGGAAGACGCGGGCCAGCGCGCAAGCAGGTCGGCGGCGCGGGACGAGCCCGTGTAGCGACCGTGCCGCACGAGCAGCTCGTGCAGGCGCTCCGCTCCGGCGCGGTCGAGCTCGACCGTCTCGACGAGCTCGCGGTTCAGAAGCGCGAGCTGTACGCCCTGAACGAGCAGCTCGCCGCCGCTCATCCCCGCCGCAAGGTTGCGGCCCGTCTCACCGAGGATGACGACGAGGCCCGCGGTCATGTACTCGCAGCCGTGGGCGCCGACGCCTTCGACGACCGCGATCGCGCCCGAGTTGCGAACGGCGAAACGCTCGCCGGCGCGACCGGCGCAGAAGAGCTCACCTCCCGTCGCCCCGTAGAGCGCGGCGTTCCCGATCAGGACCGGATCACCCGCGTCGCCCTCCGGCGGCCTGACGACGATGCGCCCGCCGGCCATCGACTTCCCGACGCCGTCGTTCGCGTCGCCGACGAGAACGAGCCTCGTCCCGCGCGCCAGGAAGGCGCCGAAGCTCTGGCCCGCCGAGCCCGCCAGCTCCACCCGCACGCGCCCGGGCAGCGGGCCGGTCCCGTGACGAGCGGCGATCTCGCCGCCCAGGCGTGCGCCGACCGCGCGGTCGCGGTTGGTGATCGAAAGCTTCAGCTCGACGAGCGCGGCACCGTCGAGGGCAGTGGCAGCCGCGGCGGCGACCTCCGCTCCGAGCTCCCCGCCCGGCTGCTCGGGCTGCGGCTCGCCCTCGTGGCGCACCGGCCCAGGACCGCCGCGGCGGAGGAGCGGCGACGGATCGACGGCGGCCTCCCGCGCGTCGCGCGGCTCGCGCCGGCGTAGGCACTCGACGCGGCCGACGGCCTCGGCGAAGCTGCGCAGCCCGAGCGACGCCAGGTGCCGGCGCACGTCCTCGGCGAGATGGAGCAGGTACGCCTCCACATGCGCAGGCGTCGCCGCGAACTTGGAGCGCAGCTCCGGTTTCTGCGTCGCGATCCCGACCGGGCAGGTGTCCAGGTGGCAGGAGCGCACCATCAGACAGCCCTCGGCGAGGAGCAGTGCCGTCCCGAACGAGACCTCGTCCGCGCCGAGGAGGGCCGCGGCGACCACGTCCCGCCCGGTCTTCAGCCCACCGTCGACACGCAGACGGACGCGGCTCCGCAACCTTTCGGCGACGAGCGTCTGCTGTGTCTCGGCGAGCCCGAGCTCCCAGGGCACGCCTGCGTTCTTGATCGACGAGAGCGGGCTGGCGCCCGTGCCGCCGTCGCAGCCGGCCACGTGGACGACGTCGGCCAGCGCCTTGACCACACCCGCGGCGACGAGGCCGACGCCGGCCTCGGCGACGAGCTTCACCGAGACGGCCGCGGCCGGGTTGACCTGCCTGAGGTCGAAGACCAGCTGCGCCAGGTCCTCGATCGAGTAGATGTCGTGATGCGGCGGCGGCGAGATCAGGCCGATGCCGGGCTGGGTGTGCCGCAGCCGCGCGATCTCGGCCGTGACCTTGTGGCCCGGCAGCTGGCCGCCCTCACCGGGCTTGGAGCCCTGGGCGATCTTGATCTGGAGCTCGTCGGCGTGAGCTGCGTACTCGGGCGTGACGCCGAATCTGCCCGACGCGACCTGCTTGATCCTGGAGTTGCGCTCGTCGCGGAAGCGCGCGGGATCCTCACCGCCCTCGCCGCCGTTCGAGCGCCCGCCGAGCCGGTTGAAGGCGATCGCGACGGTCTCGTGCGCCTCGGCGGAAAGGGACCCGTGCGACATGCCGCCGCTCGAGAAACGGCGCAGGATCGGCTCGACCGGCTCCACCTCGTCGAGCGGCACGGGCAGGCCTGCGGGGACGAGCTCGAGCAGATCGCGCGGCTCGAGCGGCACGCGGCCGTCGACGAGCGCAGCGAAGCGGCGGTACTCCGCGGTGCCGCCGCGACCGTCGACCGCCCGGCGAAGCGCGTGCGCGGCCGACACCGCCTGCAGCGCCTCGGCCACTTCGGGCGTCGTCGCGTGCGGCTCGCCGCCGGGCCGGTACTTGACGTAGCCCGGGCTCTCGAGCTTGCCCTCCGCCGAGGTGCGGGCACGCAGTTCGCGCTCGAGCTCGGCGAAGCCGATCCCGCCGAGCGGGGACGGCGTGCCGGTCAGGCACAGATCGACCACTTCGCGCGCGAGGCCAAGTGACTCGAAGAGCTGTGCGCCCCGGTACGACGCCACGTCCGCGATGCCCATCTTCGCCATCACCTTGAGGACGCCGTCCTCGAGCGCAGCCCGGAATCGACGCTGCGCCTCGCCGGGCGACGGGTGGTCGCCGCCGAGGCGGTCGGCGCCGGCGAGCGTCGCCACCGTCTCGAGCGCGAGCCGGGGGCAGACCGCGTCGGCGCCGTAGCCGAGCAGGCAGGCGAGGTGATGGCTGTCGCGCGGCTCGTCGCTGCCGACCACGAGCGAGACGAGCGAGCGCCTGCCCGAGGCCACCAGCCTCTGGTGGACGGCCCCGAGGGCGAGCAGGGCCGGAATCGCGGTCGTGGTGTCCTCGTCCGTGAGCACCAGGATGTCCGCGCCACGGTCGACGAGCGCCGAGGCTTGCGCGGCGAGTCGCTCGCAGGCGCGGTCGAGGCGCTCGCCGGCCTGGAGCGCCGTCGAGAGCCGAATCCCATGCAGCTCGGCGACGCCAGAGGGATAGAGGAAGAAGCTCTCCAGCTCGATCAGGTGCGCCGGCTCAGGCCCCTGGCTCAACAGCGGCTCGCGCCGGCCGATCAGCGTTCGCAGCGACATCAGCGAGCGCTCGCGCAGATGGTCGATCGGCGGGTTCGTCACCTGCGCGAATCGTTGCCTCAGGTACGAGAAGAGGGGACGCGCACCGCCCGCCAGCGGTGGCAGCGCCGTATCGTCGCCCATCGACGACGTGGGCTCATGGCCGTCGGCCGCGCTCGGTCGCAGCAGCAGCGTGATGTCCTCCCTCGTGTAACCGGCGGCGAGCTGGCGCGGCGTCAGCTCCTCGTCCCGCGGATCGAGGGGTTGACCCGGCGCGACCGTCCGGCGGCCCTCGCCGAGCCAGCGACGGTAGGGGCGGGCGCGCGCGAGCCGGCGGGAGATCGCAGCGTCCTCCTCGAAACCCAGGCCGGGATCGACGGCGAGCAACTCGCCGGGGCCGAGACGGCTGCGCCGCACGCGGGCAGACGGATCGAGCGGCACCGCACCGGCCTCGGAGGCACAGGTGACGAGCGAGCCGACGCTCGCGACCCGGAGTGGCCGCAGCCCGTTGCGATCGAGCGCCGCGCCGACGACGCGCCCGTCCGTGAAGACGATCGCGGCCGGTCCGTCCCACGGCTCCACGAGTCCTGCGTGGTAGCTGTGGAAGGCAGCCACGTCCCGATCGAGCCCCTCGTCCTCCTGCCAGGCGCGTGGCAGGAGCATCGAGGCGGCGTGACGGACGTCGCGGCCGCCGCGCACGAGCAGCTCGAGCGCGTTGTCGAGCAGCGCGGAGTCGGAGCCCGACTCTTCGAGCACGCCGGCCACCCCTGGCTCGACCTCCCGGCCCCGCATTGCCCGCACGTTGCCGTCGATGGTGTTGATCTCGCCGTTGTGGCAGAGGAGCCGGAAGGGCTGCGCCCGCTCCCACGACGGGCTCGTGTTGGTCGAGAAGCGCTGATGGAAGACCGCGAACGGCACCTCGAGCGATCCCTGGCGAAGCTCGGGATAGAACGCACCGAGCTGGTCGGCGGCGCAGAGCGCCTTGTAGGTGACCGTCCGGAAGGAGAGGGAGGACACGTACGCGCCCGGAATCCGCGCGGTGCGGCGGCGGGCGCGATAGGCACGGAGCTCGGCCTCGCCGGCGGAGAGCCCGAACGGCCGCAGCAGGACGAGCTGCTCGATCGACGGCAGGCTCGCACGCGCGGTGTCGCCGAGCGCACCGGGGTCGATCGGGACCGTCCGCCAGCCGGCCGGCTCGATTCCCTCGTGCTCGCACGCGCTCTCGATCCGCGCCCGGGCGCTCTCGTCGCGGAGGAACACGTGCGCCAGACCGCACCACGGCCCCGGCACGAGCGCGGGCGGGATCGGCAGCAGCAGCCCCGACCCGTCGCCGGTGCGGCGATCCGCCGCGACAGCACCGCGGTGACGCACGTTCGCGAGGCCCTCGAGCGCGGCGTCCAGGATCTGCCGCGAGGCGCGGCCCTGCGCGTCGGCCACGAAGCCGATGCCACATGCGTCGCGCTCGCTGCGCTGCTCGTCACTGGCGTGGTGCACAGATGCCCCCTGGAGGGATCGGACATACGGAAAGGAGAACCGCCTGGAAGCTCGACCTAGCCGGCGTGGCGGAGAACGGAGCGCCGGCTAGCGCGTAAGCACGCGCGCTACGAAGAAGCGGGAAATGAGCCGGTTCTTCGTGGGCGGGCGCATCCGAGTCCAGACTAGAGCACCGCCCGGATGCCCGCAAACCCGGCGGCAACGCGACCTGACGCTGCCGGACATGCCCCAGGGACAGACCCTGGGACATGTCCGCTTCGGGCTAGGAAACGGAGAAGGTGACGGAGACGACCGCGGTCACCTGCTGCGTGCCTGGCTCGATCGGGGTCGACCCGGCCTCCATCGCCTTGTCGGCGGCGGCGAAGGGCTGCGGCGCCGAGCCGCCGCCTTCGACGATCGCCGTGATGCGCCCGAGCGAGAGATTCGCGGCCGATGCGAGCGCCTGCGCGCTCGCGCGGGCGTCGGCCACGGCGGCCTCGAGGGCATTGCGGTAGAGCTCGTCCTGGTCGCCGCGGGAAAGCGACGGGCCGTAGACCTGGTTCGCGCCCGCGTTCACGGCCGCGTCGATCAGTACACCGGCCCTCCCGATCTCCTTGATCGCGGCCGAGACACTGTTGGTGGCGACGAATGCCTGCACGGCGTTCTGCTCGCCGTATCGCGGCGAGAGCGAGATCGACTGCGTCTTGACCTCGGTGCCGCCGGCCGTCTTGAGCGCCGCGATCACGCCGCGCATCTCGGCCGCGTTCGCCGACAGCGCCGCCCGAGCCGTCTGGCCCTGGGTCTCGACGCCGAACGAGAGCTCGGCCCGGTCGGGGACGGCGGCAACGGACGCCGTGCCTTGGACGGTGATGCCGCCCGCGTCGGCCGCTGCGCTCGACGCCGGCCCCGGGAGCGAGATGGCCGCGAAGACGCCGACGAACGTCAGCAGCCCTACGATTGGGAGGATTCGAGTTTTCATGCCCTGTCTACGCCGCCGCAGGCGGCCGGCGTCACACGGCTTCGAGGCGGGTGCGGGCCGCAGCGATCGCCGCAGCGACCCCGCCAGGACCGGGTGCGGGCCGGTCGGCAGGCGCAGGGGCTTCGTAGCTGCCGTCCCGCACAGACTCGGCCACCTGCTCGTGCGCGTCGCGGAACGGCACTCCCTCCCGAACGAGTTCCTCGGCCGCGTCGGTGGCGAGCAGCAGCGGATCGGCCGCAGCAGCCGCGAGCCGCTCCCGGTCGAGCTCGAGCCCGCGCACGAGCGCGCTCAGCGCGGCCAGCGCGCCTGCGAGGTCGGCGCGCGCCGCGAAGACGGGGGTCTTGTCCTCCTGGAGATCGCGGTTGTAGGCGAGCGGCAGCCCCTTCACCGTCGCCAGGAGCCCGGTCAGACGTCCGATCGCCGTCCCCGACTTGCCGCGCGCGAGCTCGGCGACATCGGGGTTCAGCTTCTGCGGCATCATCGAAGAGCCCGTGGCGGCGTCCTCACCGAGGCGCGCGAAGCCGAACTCCGTCGTCGTCCAGAGCACGAGCTCCTCGCCGATCCTGGAGAGGTGGACGAAGCAGACCGTGACCGCGTAGAGGTAGTCGAGCGCGAAGTCGCGGTCGGCGACCGCGTCGAGGGAGTTCCGGAGCTGGTGTGCGGGCGCGGGGAGCGGCAGCGTCGAGCCGGCGAGCGCGCCGGCGCCGAGCGGGCTCGCTGCCGCGGCCGCCGCGGCGGCTGCGAAGCGGACGAGGTCGCGCTCGAGCATCTCGACCCAGGCGAGCAGGTGGTGGCCGACCGTGACCGGCTGCGCCCGCTGGAGATGCGTGTAGCCCGGCATCGGTGTCTCGGCATCCGCCTCCGCGCGATCGAGAAGCGCGCTCGCGAGCGGTGCGATCGCCGCCCGTGCCTCACCGGCAGCGTTGGCGACGTAGAGCCGGAACGCCGCCGCGACCTGGTCGTTTCGCGACCGGCCCGCATGGATCTTCCTGCCCACGTCGCCGAGCAGACGCTCGATCGCGGTGTGCACGTCCTCGTCCTCGGGCTCGATCCCTCCACCGACGGCGATCTCGGCGAGCCGCGACTCCGCCTCGGCCAGCTCGTCGGCGGCGAGCAGGCCGGCGGCGTGCAGGCGCCGCGCGTGGACGGCGGTCGCCTCGCAGTCGTACGGCAAGAGCTCGGCGTCCTCAGCCCGCAGGAACGCGGCCACGGCCGGATCGAGCGCTCGCCCGACCCGGCCGGCCCAGAGCGTCATGCGTTCGTCGTCGCCCGCTTGCGGGCGGCCGCGAGCTC
>DASQKK010000048.1:0-22794 GCA_035630545.1 Gaiellaceae bacterium | reverse complement strand
TCCGGGTGGAAGAGGGCGCCCGGGAAGCGGCCGGCGAGCGGTTCGGGCAGTTCGCTGCGCCATTCGACGGCGAAGCCGTCCTCGCGGAGTGCCTGACACTCCGCGCGCAAGTCGTCGCACTCGTCGTCGCCCGCGAGCCGGAGGCTGCCCGTGCGCTCCACAGCATCGCCGCCCAGCGTGGTCATGCGGTCGACGTAGGCCTCCGTCAAGCGCCAGTAGTCCGCAGCGGCGTCGTGGCCGAGCCACTCTCGCGCGCTGTCGTATGCCATCGCCCCGCCGCGGAGGGCAAAGCCGCCGTTGCGGCCGCTCGCGCCGGAGGCGATCGCGCGCGCCTCGTGCAGGCGGACGCGCTTGCCCAGGCGCGCGAGCGCGAGTGCCGCGGAGATCCCGGTGATGCCGCCGCCGACGATCTCCACGTCGGGCGTCCCGGAAAGCCGGCGAGACGGCAGTGTCGGAGCGGCCTCGTCGAGCCAGTAGGAGTCGGCCACCCGGCGATGCTAGCTGGCAGCACGGTAGACACCGTCGTCCTCGCTGACGACGCCGGCCAGCTCGAGCTCGGTCAGCACGACCGCCAGGTCGCCGGCTGCGAGCCCGCTCGCGCGGCCGAGCTCGTCGGCACCTGCAGGACCCGCTCGGATCCGCTCGAGCACAGCGGCGGCCGTCTCTCCGAGCTCCGGCGCCGAGCCGGCGAGGGCGACGAGCCCGTAGCTCTCGAGCACGTCCTGAGCGCAGGTGAGCGGCGTCGCGCCGAGCCGCAGGAGCGCGTTCGACCCAGCCGAGAGCGCCGACGTGATCTCTCCAGGCACCGCCAGCACCTCTCGGCCCTCCTCGAGGGCGAAGTCGGCCGTGATCAGAGCGCCGCTCCGCTCTCGCGCCTCGATGACGACGGTCGCCGCACAGAGCCCGGCGACGATCCGATTTCGGGCCGGGAACCGCCACGGAGCGGGTTCCACGCCGGGCGCGTACTCCGACACGACGAGCCCCGTCGCCGCGATCTGCTTCGCCAGCTCTCGGTGGGCCGCGGGATAGTCGCGGTCGATCCCGCAACCGAGGACGGCGACGGTCGATCCCGCAGCCTCGAGTGCGCCGCGGTGTACCTCGGCGTCGATTCCGCGGGCGAGACCGCTCACGACGACCAGACCGGCGCCGGCGAGGTCGCGGCCGAGGCTGCGTCCGATCTGGCGGCCGTAGGCGGAGCAGGCACGCGCACCGACGACTGCGACCGCGGGCCGCGCCAGCATCGCGGCGTCCGCATCGCCGCGGAGGAAGAGGCCCGGCGGCGGGTCGTGGATCGCGCGGAGCAGCGCCGGGAACGAGGGATCGGAGCGGGCGAGGAAGCGGATGCCGAGCGAGGCGAGCCGCGCCAGCTCGGCATGCGGATCAAAGCGCGCCTTGAACGCCGCGAAGCGGCTGCTGCGCGGCTCACCTACGAGGTGGACGTCACCGGCGGCGGCGAACGATGCGAGCGTGAGCTCGTTCACGCCGCCAGCTCCTTCGGCGAGCGGTAGGCGAGTGCCTCCGCGACGTGCTCGGGGAGTACCGCGTCGGCGCCGGCCAACGCGGCGGCGGTGCGCGCGACGCGAGCCACGCGCGCACGACCTCGTCCCGACAGTGGCAGCCGCTCGACCGCACGAGTGAGCAGCTCATCCGCTTCGGCCGTTCGCCGGAGCCGCGTCCCCTCGAGTCGAGCGCGCCCGCCCGCGACACGGTCGCGCACCGGTGCCGAGGGCTCCGACGGTTCGGCAGCCAGCTCGTCGGCCCGCGGCCGCGGCACCGTCACGACCAGGTCGAAGCGATCGAGCAGCGCCCGCGAGAGCTTGTCCCGAAACGCGGCCAGACGCTGCGTCGAGCACGAGCACTCGGCGGCCGGATCGCCCCGTCCGGCGCACGGACAGAGATTCATCGTCGCGATCAGCTGGAACCGGGCGGGGAAGAGCGCCTGACCCTGGACGCGGGCCACGGACACGACGCCGTCCTCGAGCGGCTGCCGCAGCGCCTCGAGAGCGGGGCGCTGGAACTCCGGCAGCTCATCGAGCAGGAGCACTCCGCGATGCGCGAGGCTCGCCTCGCCCGGACGCGGCCCGGCGCCGCCGCCGACGATCGCCGCCGTCGACGCGCTGTGGTGCGGCGCCCGGAACGGCCGGCGCGTGATCAGCGGCCGCTCGGACGACAGCACGCCCGCGACCGAGTGGATGCGCATCACCTCCAGCGCCTCCCGCGGCTCGAGCGGCGGCAGGATCGACACCAGGCGCCGTCCCAGCATGGTCTTGCCCGTCCCCGGCGGGCCGGCGAGCAGCAGGTTGTGGCCGCCGGCGGCGGCGAGCTCGAGTGCGCGGCGAGCGCGCTCCTGGCCGCGGACGTCCGCCAAGTCGGGTGGATCGGGCTCGACCGCCTCGGCAGGCGGCTCCGCAGGCGGCGGGCGAAGCTCGCCGCGGAGGTAGGCGACGGCCTCGGCGAGATGCCGGACCGGGACCGCCTCCACCCCGCCCAGCTCGGCCTCGCAGGCCGACTCAGGTGCACAGAGGATCAAACCGAGGCCCGCACGCCGCGCGCCTTCGGCGACGGCAAACGCCCCGCGGACCGGCCGCACGCGTCCGTCCAGCGCGAGCTCTCCGACCGCGGCGTGCTCGGCGAGCCGGTCGGGCGGGATCTGGCGCGAGGCCGCGAGGACCGCCAGCGCGATCGAGAGATCGAAGCCCGAGCCCTCCTTGCGCAGGCCGGCGGGTGCGAGGTTGACCGTGATCCGCTTCAGCGGCCACTCGAGCTGCGCCGACCCGATCCCGCTGCGGACCCGGTGTTTCGCCTCAGCACAGGCGCGATCGGCGAGCCCGACGATCGCGAACCCCGGGACGCCTGCCTCGATGTGCGCCTCGACCTCGACCCGGCGCGGTTCCAGGCCGACGAGCGCGTGGGTGACGGAGCGCCCGAGCACGGTCCGACCGTAGGCGGCAGGGACACACGGGTGGGGAACGGGTTCGTGCCGACTCCGTCACAATCTGCGCCATGGACGCGGAGACGGCCCCGCGACGGTGGGCCGAGGTCTGGTCGTCCGCCTGGCCCGCACGGGACCGGAACGCGATCGCCCAGCTTTACTCGGACGAGACCTCGTACCGCGCCCTCGCCTTTCGCGACCCCGACCTCGGCCTCGCCGGCGTCCGCCGCTACCTCGACGAGAACTTCGCAGTCGAGTCGGAGATCGAGTGCTGGTTCGGCGAGCCCGTCGCGTCCGGCGACCGCGCGGCGGTCGAGTGGTGGGGAACGTGGGTCGAGCAGGGACAGCGGTTGACGCTCGCGGGGGCGACGCTGCTCCGCTTCGACGACGAGCGCAGAGTCGTCGACCACCGTGACTACTGGAACGAGGTCGAGCGTCGAGAAGCCCCGTACGAGGGCTGGTAGGCGCGGGCTAGCGGCAGATCAGGATCGACTCGAAGTACTCGCCGGCGCGCCGCCCGGTCCGGCGGTTGACGTGCCGCTCGAGCCGTTCGTCGAGTCGCAGGCCCGCCCGGTCCAGGATCTCGGGGTAGAGGCCGCGCCGGTCGTTGACGACGATGCAGACCGGGGCGCCGCGGCGCAGGGCCGCCCTCGACCGCGCCAGCACGGCCGCGATCCCGGCGACATACTCCTCGACCGCCGCCTTGCTCGTCCCCCGCGCGGCCGCACCGAGCTCACGCTCGCGCCGGTCGTCGAGCCCGAGCAACTCGTAGGCGTAGCGGTGCTGCTGGTGGTAGTCGATCAGGCCCGGGTAGGGCGGCGACGTGATCACGCCGTCGTAAGCACCGCCGAGGTCGAGCTCGCGCGCGTCGCCGTGGAGGACGACGGCGGCGCGCCTGCGGTCGCGAACCTCGGCGAACTCCGCGATCCGCGCAGCCGTGTCCGTGAGATAGCGGCTGAGGAACTTGCCGGCGCTCTCGACCGGCCGGCAGGTGCGGCGGTGCTTGTGGCACCAGTACTCGCCCTGCTGCGGCGCGCGCGGGAAGTCGAGGTCGAAGTGGGTCGTGAGCCGGGCGGAACGAGCCGCTCTCGCGAGGACGACGCGCAGCACGTCCTGGCTCGCATACTCCGGGATCAGCGCGCGGAAGTGCAGGAGCTCTGTGGCCGCCTGGGGCGCGAACCAGTCGCGGACGAACCCTGTCGGCCGCTCCGTCGAGGCCCCGAGCCGCCCGGCGGCGTCACGGACGTCGGCTGCCAGCGTCTCGAGATCGTGCTCGCGCGTCTTGACCGAGATCAGGAGCGCGTTGAACGCTGCGATGTCCACCCCGACGCCGTCGTAACCGGACTCGAGCGCCTGCACGAGGGTCGTCCCCGACCCGGCGAAGGGGTCGAGCACGCGGCCGCCGGGACGCACGTAGCGCTCGAGCAGGGCCTCGACGAGCTGCGGGACGAACTTGCCCAGGTAGGGATGCAGCCGGTGGACGTGCTTGGTCCGCTCACGCTCGGGCAGCTCTCGCTCCGACCAGGAGAGCGCGAGGTCGAGCTCGCCGTAGAGGGCTTCCTGCGTCGCCGCCACGGCGACGACTTCCACGTGCGCGAACGGAGTCCTAGGAAGCCTCGCGCCCGCGCGCGTCGACGTCGTCCGGCTCCTCGGGCAGCTCGAGCGCGACGCCGCTGCTTCCGAGCGGACGCCGCGGCGGTCCGACCGGCACGAGCGCCGCCGCGTGATCGGGCGGCTCGCCGGCCGGCGGCTCGGGCGGCGCGAGCCCGAGAGCGCGCTTGATCCGCCGCCAGAACCGCCACCGGCGCATCAGGAGGGCCTGGCGGTATGTTGCTCGCCGCCGGGGTGCGATGCTCGTTCCGCGGCAAGGACGCAGGGAGCGTCGATAGCGGTTGCTATCGACGCGACTGAGGACGCAGCAGCGGGGCGAGCAGCGCAGCCCGGCGGCACAGCGGACATTCCGCCAGGCCCTCCCACTAGTAGTGGATCCCCGCCGCGGCGTCGAGCTCGCGCAGGCGGCGGATCCGCTCCTCCATCGGCGGGTGCGTCGAGAAGAGCGAGGAAAAGCCGCGCTTGCTGAGCGGGTTCGCGATGTAAAGCGCCTCGGTGGCCGGATTGACGTTCATCGGCACAGCCTCGACGCCGCGCTGCAGCGTCCCGAGCGCCTCCGCCAGCGGGCGAGCCTCGCCGAGGTACTGCGCAGCCGTCGCATCCGCGAGGTACTCACGCTGGCGCGAGACCGCGAGCTGGAGGATGGTCGCCGCGAGCGGCGCGACGATGACCGCCACGAGGACGCCGACGATCCCGAGCGGGTTGTTGTCCTCGTCGTCACCGCCGCCGAAGAACATCGAGAACTGGAGGATGTTCGCGATCGCCGCGATCGCAGCGCCGATCATGGCGGCGATCGTCGTCACGAGGATGTCGCGGTTGGCGATGTGCGCCATCTCGTGCGCGAGCACGCCCTTCACCTGCTCGCGCGGCAGGTAGCGGAGCAGGCCCTCGGTGACCGCGACGGCCGCCTTCTTCGGGCTGCGCCCGGTCGCGAACGCGTTCGGCTGCTCGGACGGGATCAGATAGACGCGGGGCATCGGCACGCCGGCGCGGCCCGCGATCTCCTCGATGTCGCGGTAGAGCTCCGGCGCCTCGCTCTGCTCGACGGGTCGGGCCTTGCTCGCCTTGAGGGCGAGCTTGTCCGAGAACCAGAACATGACGAGGTTGAAGACGACGGCGATGAGGGCGAAGAGCAGCAGGCCGCTCGAGCCGCCGAACATGTAGCCGAGCCCGACGAACAGCGCCGTCAGAGCCGAGATGATGAGCCAGGTCCGTGTGTGTGTCGCGAACTTGGTCTGCGTGATCGACATGGAGTGTCGTATGTCCTTTCCGGCTGAATGTGAGTTGGTTCGATTCAGCCGGAAGTTTCTCCCGCCTGCTCTCGAGGCCTGCGCACCCGGGCCGAAGCCGTTCTGACGAGTGCGCCCGTTGGGGGATAGTGCCTTCCGGCAAGCCGAATCGTAGCCCGCGCGACGGCCGTAGCGTGTTGCCGACGGGTTAAACCGTGACGCGGTCGAGCTGCCCGGGCCGCACGGCGACGACCTCGAAGCGGCAGTCCAGCGCCAGGCAGCCCGGATTGCGGGCGAGCCACGCTTCGCCGGCCCGGCGAAGCCGGCGCAGCTTCTCCTCGTCGACCATCTCGAGCGGGTCGCCGAAGCCGCCGCCGGACTTCCCCTTCACCTCGCAGAAGACGAGCCGGCGGCCGCGGCGGACGATCAGGTCGAGCTCGTAGCCGCCCGCCCAGACGTTGGCGCCGAGGATGCGGTAGCCGCGCAGGCGGTAATGGCGGGCGGCGCGTGCCTCGTCACGGTTGCGGTGCGTAGGCAAGCGCGTTGAAGGAAAGTCGGTGCTGCTCGCTCGGGCCGTGCTCGCGCACCGCGGCGGAGTGGCCGGGCGTGATGTAGCCGACGTGGCGGGCGAAGCCATAGCGTGGGTAGAGCGCGTCCAGCCGGCGCATCACGCGGTCGCGCGTCACCTTCGCGACGATCGAGGCGGCCGCGATGGCAGCGCTCTTCGTGTCGCCGTCGACGACCGCACGATGCTGCGGGGCGGCCGGGCCGAGCCGGAAGCCGTCGACGAGGCAGGCCTCCGCGGGCGGCGCGAGGTCGCCGAGGACGGAGCGGAGCCCCCAGAGGTTCGACTTGTGCAGGCCGTTGCGGTCGATGTCCGAGGACGGGATCACGCGCACGCTGATCCTCGTCGCACAGCCCACGACGGCCCGGAAGAGCTCCTCGCGCTCGGCGGGCGAGACCTGCTTCGAGTCGTTCAGCGACGCGAGCGGACGCACGCGATGGTTGCGCAGGCACTCATAGTCGAGGAGGACGCCTGCAACGACGAGCGGCCCCGCCAGCGAGCCACGGCCGGCCTCGTCGGCGCCGGCGACGAAGCGCGCGCCGAGCTTGCGGTCGAACGAGAGCAGCTTCTGACCGATCGAACGGGGCACGCTCCGACTGTAGCCATGGCCGCGGCCGGACGTGCAACGACTCCCCGGCAGATCTGCATCAGGGGCTGATCAGAAGCCGAGCGTGCAACCGGCATCGCCTGCCGCCAGCCGGACCAGGACCTTGCTCCGTTCGCGGTCGACGGCGACACCGAACCAGTCGCAGCCGCCATCCTCCCGACGAACTGCGCACGTGAACTGATCCGTCTCGACCGGGCGAAACCAAGGAGAGGCTGCGCCGGTGCAGTGAACGTCCTCGGCGTCGTAACCCGAGTCGGCGCCGAGGGCGCGCACGTGCGCCTGCACCTCCTCGCGCGCGGCTTCCTGCTGCGGGTCCTCCAGGCCGCAGCCGGCGACGACCAGCGCCAGCGCCAGCGCGGCGGCGCTACGCCTTCTCTGCTGCCGGTTCGTCGGTCTCGGACGTCTCGTCCGCGGCAGCCTCGTCGGCGGCCTCGGCTTCCCCCGTGTCCGCCTCGGCAGCAGGCTCCTCTGCAGGAGCCTCCTCCTCCGCGGCCGGCTCGGCCGCGGCGGTCTCGGCCACCGCGACGGGCTCCGCGTCGACAGCCTCGTCCTCGACCTCGGGCTCGGCGTCCGCAGCAGCCTCCGCAGCTGCCTCGGCCTCCGCCTCGGCGGCGGCAGCGTCGAGCGCGGCCTGGTTCGCCTCGGACTCCGCCCGTGCCGCGGCGAGCTGGGCGGGTGTCTGGCGGAGCTCGCGGACGCGGGCCTTCTTGCCGACCTTCTCGCGCAGGTAGTAGAGCTTGGCGCGGTTGACGTCGCCGATCGCGCCGACCTCGATCTTCTCGATCTTCGGCGAGTGCACCGGGAACGTGCGCTCGACGCCGACGCCGAACGACTGCTTGCGGACGGTGAACGTCTCGCGGGCGCCGGAACCCTGCCGCTTGATCACGATCCCCTCGAAGACCTGGACGCGACGGCGCTGGCCCTCGATCACCTGGAAGTGGACGCGGACGGTGTCCCCCGCCTTGAAGCGCGGAATGTCCTTGCGCAGCTGGCGCTGCTCGATGCTCTCGATGATCGTGCTCATGGCAAAAGGGTCGACCTGCGGCCGGCGGCCAATGGTAGCGAAAAACCCCAGCTCCCTCTGGCGCTCCGGCGTGCCGAGCGTGCGGCGGAGCCGGGCTCCGCCCGGCGGGAGCCGCACGCGGCCGGTGGCGTCAGCGGATGGAAATGCGGTTGGGCGGCCAGTACGTCGCGAAGACCTTGCCGATCAGGTTCTTGCGCGGAACCGTCCCCCACTCGCGCGAATCGCAGGACTGCGAGCGGTTGTCGCCCATCATGAAGTACTGCCCCTGCGGCACGTTGAATGTCTCCGCACCCCTGGTGTCGCGGCGGTCGGGCTCGATGTACGGCTCGTCGAGTTTCTTCCCGTTGATGTAGACATAGCTCGAGCCGCCCTCGTTCCGGAGCTCGACCCGGTCGCCGGGCAGGCCGATCAGCCGTTTCACGAACGTGCCGCCGGCGCCGCAGCGCTGGCGCGCGGCGGGCGGCGTCTCAAAGACGACGATCTCGCCCCGCTGAGGGTCGCGGAAGCGGTAGATGAAGCGGTTCGCGAGCACCCGGTCGGAGAAGCGCGCCTCGCAGCCGCTCGCGTTCCGGGCGCAGTGCAGCGTCGGCTCCATCGACGAGGACGGGATCCGGTAGGGGTTGACGACCCAGGCCTTGATCGCGAGCACGATCGCGATCGCGCCGACGATCGTGACCACCCAGTCGATCGTCACCCGCCAGCCGTGCGGGAGGCCGCGGGTGAGCCGGTCGACCGGGTTGCGCGAGTGCCGCTCCGGCTGCGGCGCCGGCGCCGGCTCCGAGGGCGTCACGAACGGCTCGGGGAACGACTCGGGCAGGGACGTGACCGTCGGCGCCGGCTCGATCTCCGCCTCGGTCGCCTCGGGCCGCAGCGCATACCAGGCCGAGGCGACCGCGAGCCCGGTCCAGAGCAGGTCGAAGAGCCCGAACACCTGGTCCAGGTTCTGGCGGAAGAGGGAGAACATCTCGCCGGAGAGCAGCCCCGTCTGCGTGCCGAAGTCCTGCTCCGCCTCCTGGACGGCGAAGGCGAAGCCGAGGTATTTGCCGAGCAGGACGCCGAGCAGCGCGGACACGATCGCGATCGCCTGCAGGTCCGGGGAGCGGCGGCCGCGGGCGGCGCGCTCGACGGCGAAGCCGGCCAGGAAGCCGATCCCCCACGCGACGATCCCGACCTCGTAGTCCGTGTACTTGGAGATCAGGCCCCAAGCTGTGCCGCCGACGATCGCTGCGCCGAGGCCGGCGAGCAGGGCGAGGCCGGTGGAGCCGCTCTCCTCGGTCTCGACCGGTGCCGGCGGCGGCGACTCCTGACGGGAGCCGTCGGGCTCCCAGCCGTAGCGCTCGAAGTCGCTCACGGCGTCCTCATCCGGTCGCTCCGCTCGCGGCTCTGCTCGCGCCGCCACTCGGCGACGCGGCCGTGGTCGCCCGAGAGCAGGATCTCCGGGACGGTCCAGCCGCGGAACTCGGCCGGCCGGGTGTAGTGCGGGTACTCGAGCCCGCCCTCGAGCTCGGTCGAGAAGCTCTCGTGCTCACCCGACCCCTCGGCGAGCGCACCCGGCAGCCGGCGCGCGATCGCGTCGAGCAACACCATCGCCGGCAGCTCGCCGCCGGAGAGGACGTAGGGACCGATCGAGATCGCATCGGAGGCGAGGTGGGTGACGATCCGCTCGTCGAAACCCTCGAAGCGGGAGGAGAGGAGCGTCAGCGCCGGCTCGGCGGCGAGCTCCTCGACGACGGACTGCGTCAGCTGGCGGCCCTGCGGCGTCAGCGCGATCACCCGCTGATCGGGCGAGCTGCCGTAGACGGCGTCGAGGGCGGCGGCGACGACGTCGACCCGCAGCACCATGCCGGCCCCACCGCCGTAGGGCTCGTCGTCGACCTGCCCGGCGCGCAGCGGCGTCGTATCGCGGTAGTTGAAGAGCCGGAGCTCGAGCTCGGTGCCGAGGACGGCCGCGAGCGGCCGTTGCTCGGTCATCCATGCGAACGCGTGCGGAACCTGGGTGAAGACGTCGAGTCGCAAGGCCCGAGCAGGTTACTCGTCGGCGTCGGCGAAGCCGCGGGCGACGACGATCCGGCCTGCCTCGAGGTCGATGTCGAGCACGCAGGCCTCGACGAACGGCAGCAGCAGGCCGGAGTCGAGCTGGAGCGTGTCGTTGGCTGGTCCGTTCTCCACCTCGGTGACGGTACCGAGGGCGCGGCCGCCTTCCTCCTCGACACTGAGCCCCACGAGCTGGAAGACGTAGTACGCGTCCTCCCCGGGCTCGGGCAGCTCGTCGCGCCGCACCGCAAGCGTCGCTCCGCGCGGGACCGGGCGCTCGAGCTTGATCACCGGGCGGCCACCCGCTCCGCGCTTCGAGACGGTGATCTCGGCCGGCTTGCCGTCGACGAGCAGCACCGCGCCGCGCGCGAAGCGCTCGGGTGCGTCGCTGGCGCCGTCGACGAAGAAGGAGCCGTCGACACCGTGCGGCCGGCCGACGCGGCCCACCGTGACGAGGTCATTCAACGATGTCGAGGATCACGCGCTTGCGCGATCCGGCGGCGCTCGCGCGCACGATCGTGCGCAGCGCCCGGGCGAGCCTGCCCTGGCGGCCGATCACCTTGCCGCGGTCCTCGGGCGCGACGTAGAGCTCGAGCACCGTCGCGTCCTCGCGCTCGATCTGCTCGACCCGCACGGCGTCGGGATCGTCGACCAGCTGCTGCGCAAGCCAGGTGAGCAGTTCGGCCACTATCTGACCGCGCTGGATGACCATCCGCAGAAGCGGATGCCCATCGCGCAAAGATCCCTGAAGGGGCCGCCTTCGGCGACCCAAGAGCGCGTCTGCATCAGGCGTTGATCCCGGCGGCCTTGATCAGCTTGGCGACCGCGTCGGAGGGCTGGGCGCCCTTGCCGAGCCACTCGGTCACCTTCGCCTCGTCGAGCTCGATCGTCGAGGGATCGGTCTGCGGGTTGTAGCGCCCGACGATCTCGATGAAGCGGCCGTCACGCGGCGAGCGCTGGTCGGCGACGACCACGCGGTAGATCGGATTCTTCTTCGAGCCGACGCGCGTCAGCCTCATGCGTACTGCCATCTCGTCCTATCTCCGTCCTGTCTTGGTCATTTGCCCGGGAAGTGTAGGCATCTTTCCCTTGCCGATCTGCTTCATCATCTTCTCCATCTGCTTGCGGGCAGAGAGGAGCTTGTTCACGTCCTGGATCGTCTGGCCGCTGCCCGCGGCGATCCGCTGCCTGCGCGAGCCGTCGATCAGGTGCGGCCGGCTGCGCTCCTGCGGCGTCATCGAGAGCACGATCGCCTCGACGCGCGCGAGCTGGCGCTCGTCGATGTCGACGTCCTTCAGCTGGTTGCCGAGGCCGGGGATCATCTTCATCACGCCCTGCAGCGGCCCCATCTTCTTCAGCATCTTCTGCGCGGAGAGGAAGTCGTCGAAGGTGAAGATGCCCGCGCGCATGCGCGCCTCCATCTCCGCCTGCTCGTCCTCCTCGACGGCCGCCTCCGCCTTCTCGATCAGGGTCAGGACGTCGCCCATCCCGAGGATTCGAGACGCCATCCGGTCGGGGTGGAAGTACTCGAGCTGGTCGAGCTTCTCGCCGACCGAGACGAGCTTCACCGGCTTGCCGGTGACCGCGCGGACCGAGAGCGCGGCACCGCCGCGCGCGTCGCCGTCGAGCTTCGTCAGCACGACGCCGTCGAAGGCGATCCGCTCGAAGAACGCCTGCGCGACGTTGACGGCCTCCTGGCCGGTCATCGCGTCGAGCACGAGCAGGACGTTGGTCGGCTTCGCCGCGTCGCGGACGCGGCCGAGCTCCTCCATCAGCGCCTCGTCGATCTGGAGGCGGCCGGCAGTGTCGACGATGACGACGTCGTTCCCCGCCTCGCGCGCGGCCTGGAGCCCGCGCTCGACGACCTCGACGGGATCCTTCGTGTCGCGGCGGTAGACGGGGATCTGAAGCTGGCGTCCGAGCTGCTCCAGCTGGTCGATCGCGGCCGGCCGCTGCAGGTCGGCGGCGATCAGAGCCGGCTTCTTGCCGTCCTTGCGCAGGAGCAGCGCCAGCTTGGCCGAGGTCGTCGTCTTGCCCGACCCCTGGAGGCCCGCCATCAGGATCACGGTCGGCGGCTTGCCGAACGCGAGCCGCGAGTCGCCCGAGCCCATCAGCGCGGTCAGCTCCTCGTGGACGATCTTCACCACCTGCTGGCCCGCGTCGAGCCCTTTCAGCACGTCCTGGCCGGTCGCGCGCTCCCGGACCTGCGCGACGAAGTCCTTGACGACTTGGAAGTTGACGTCGGCCTCGAGCAGCGCAAGCCGGATCTCGCGCATCGCCTTCGAGATCGCCTCCTCGTCGAGGCGGCCCTTGCCACGAAGGTCGCCGAGGGCGTGCTGGAGCTTGTCTGAAAGGGTGTCGAACACGGGCGGACAGTGTAGATACCCCTCAACGAGACCAAGGAGGCGGCATGGCCAGCATCGCGAAGGTGATCACCGTCATCGGCAGCTCCCCCGACGGCTTTGCAGAGGCGGCGCAGGTCGCGGTGACGGAGGCGTCGAAGACGCTGCGCGGCGTTTCCGGCGCTCAGGTGATGTCGATGAGCTGCGACGTCACGGACGGGAAGATCACGACGTTCAAGACGACCGTGAACATCGCGTTCGCGGTCGAGAGCGAGCGC
Organism: Gaiellaceae bacterium; assembly: GCA_035630545.1. Classification (GTDB taxonomy): domain Bacteria; phylum Actinomycetota; class Thermoleophilia; order Gaiellales; family Gaiellaceae; genus Gaiellasilicea. The sequence continues at coordinate 10,172 of DASQKK010000048.1, read as the reverse complement.
TAGGAGGGTTTGGGCGGAGTGGCGCTCAGCCGCTATTTCGCCAATCCCTCCTAGGAGGCAACGAGGGCGCGGGCGAAGTCCTGCGGATCGAACGGCCGCAGGTCGTCCAGGCCCTCGCCGACGCCGATCAGCTTCACCGGCAACCCGAGCTCGTACGCGATCGCGACGGCGATCCCGCCCTTCGCGGACCCGTCGAGCTTCGTCAGCGCGACGCCGGTGACGCCCGCCGTCTCGCCGAAGAGCCGGGCCTGCTGGAGGCCGTTCTGGCCGGTGGTCGCGTCGACGACCAGCAGCGTTTCGTGCGGCGCACCCTCGAGCCGGCTCTCGATCACGCGACGAACCTTGGCCAGCTCCTCCATCAGGTTCGACTGCGTGTGCAGGCGGCCGGCGGTGTCGACGATCGCGACGTCCTTGCCGCGCGCACGGGCGGCCTCGACGGCGTCGTAGGCGACCGCGGCCGGGTCGGCACCCTGGGCTGCGCCGACGAAGTCGGCCTGCGCGCGGTCGGCCCAGATCTCGAGCTGCTCCTCGGCTGCGGCGCGCCACGTGTCGGCGGCGCCGAGGAGGACGGTGCGGTGGTGCTCGCGGAGCTTCTGCGCCAGCTTCCCGATCGTCGTCGTCTTGCCGGTCCCGTTGACGCCGACGACCAGGATCACGCTCGGGTTGCCGGGCAGGTTGAGCGTGCCCGGCTCGCCGAGCATCTCGGCGATCTCCTCCGCGAGCGCGGCGTTCAGGTCGGTCAGCTCGTTGCGGGCCTCGAGCCGGCGCACCAGCTCGGCGGTCGCCCGGACACCGACGTCGCCCTGGATCAGCGCCTCCTCGAGCCGCTCCCAGTCCTCGTCGTTGCCGGGATCGAAGGTGGCCGCGGCGAGCTCGCCGGTGAGCGCGCGGCGACTCTTGCCGAGCGAGTCGCGCAACCGCCCGAAGAAGCCATCGCGCTGCTCGACCGTCTCCTCCGGCCCCTCGGCATCCCCCAGCAGCTCTGACCAGCTTCTCGCCATCGGCGCGGAACGTTAGCCTCAGCGCATGGTCACGTGGCAGCGGGTAGCGGAGATCGCGCGTGAGCTTCCCGAGATCGAGGAGACGACCTCGTGGGGCAAGCCGTCCTTCGCGGTGCGGGGAAAGAAGTTCGCGGGGCTCTCGACGCGGCACGAGGGCGCGATGTGGACGCGCTGCGACCGGGAGGAGCGGCCGCTCCTCGTCGCGTCCAATCCGGACGCGTACCGGCTGACGCCACACTTCGAGGCGTCACCCGCGTTCCTGCTGATCTGGCTCGAGCACATCGACGAGGACGAGGTACGTGAGCGCCTGATCGACGCATGGCTGATCCAGGCGCCCAAGCGCCTGGCCGCCCAGCACCAGTTCGACTAGGAGGCGAGCGCCGCCGCCTCCTCGCGCGGAAGCCGGCGCGAGACGATCTGGCTGACGCCGTCGCCGCCCATCGTGACGCCGTAGAGGACGTCGGCGGCCTCCATCGTCCGCTTCTGGTGCGTGATCACGACGAACTGGGCACGGTCGGCGTAGCGGCGCAGCAGCTCGACGAAGCGGCCGATGTTGGCGTCGTCGAGAGCGGCCTCGACCTCGTCGAGGAGGTAGAACGGGCACGGCTTCGCGAGGAAGAGCGCGAACAGGAACGAGATCGCACCGAGCGCCTTCTCGCCGCCGGAGAGCATCCCCAGCCGCGTGATCTTCTTCCCTGCCGGCCGCAGCTCGACCTCCACCCCGGTCTCGCCGCCGCCCTCCTCGTCGGGCTCGACGAGGCGCAGCCGGCCCTCGCCGCCCGGGAAGAGCGTCGCCGCCACCTCCTCGAAGTGCTCCGCGACGGCCGCGTAGGTGTCCGCGAAGCGCCGCTCGACGGTGGCGGCGAGGTCGTCGCGCAGGTCGGCGAGCTCCTTCAGGCTCTGCTCGAGATCCTCGCGCTGGGTCTCGAGCTCGGCGAGCCGCTCCTTCTCCGCCTCGTACTCCTCCTTCGCGAGCGGATTGACCTGGCCGAGCTGGATCCGGCGCGTCTCGAGGCGCTCGGCACGCGCCGCGAGCTCGTCGCGGTCGTCGCCGTCGGCGGGCTCGGCCGACGCCTCCTCGAGCCGGCGCCGCGCATCGGCGGCCTCCGCCTCGACCCGGGTCAGCTCGATCTCGATCTCGGTCGAGCGCTGGGCCGCATCCTCCGCGCTCTGGCGCAGCTCGACCTCGGCTGCGCCGAGATCTCGCAGCGCCGCGCCGAGCTCACCGGCGCGCGACGCACCCGCGTCGACGCGCGCGCGGAGCGGCGCCTCGAAGCGTTCGGCGGTGCCGGCCGCTGCGGCGAGCGTGTCGTCGAGGCGCTCGGCGCCCGTAAGGATCCGCCGGAGCAGGTCGACGTCGCGCGCGGCGGCTCGGCGTGCGCCGCTGGTCGCGGCCTGGGTCGCCACTGCGCTCCTCGCGGCTTCGCCCGCCTCGGCGGCGGCAGCGGCGAGCCGCTCCGCCTCGTCGGTCAGCTCCCGAGCCTCCCGCTCGACCGCGTCGCGCTCCGCTTCCTCGACGTGGAGCAGGCGGATCTGGCCTTCGCCGCCGAGGCGCACGCGCGTCAGCTCCGCTGCGCCGGCGCGCTCGTTCGCCGAGGTCGACGCGGCGCGCGCCTCGTGCTCGAGCGCTCCGACCCGCTCGAGCTCGGTCGCCAGCTCGCCTGCACGCTCTGCGCCCGCGTCGGCGCGCGCCCGCAGCGGCTGCTCGAGCCGGGCGGCCACGGCGACCGCGGCCAGGAGCGCCTCGTCGAGCCGGTCGGCGCCGGACGAGATGCGGCGGAGCACGCCCGGATCGGCTGCGCGCACGCTGCGGAGATGCGCCACCTGTGCGTAGGCGGCCTCCGCCTGATCTGCAGCGTCCTCAGCCTGCGCGGCGTCGACCTCTGCTGCCGCGGCCTGCGTCTTCAGCGCGTCGACCTCGGCCGCAAGCCCACGACGTCGTGTCTCCAGCTCGAGCAGGACGGCTTCGGCGGCCTCGCCCGCGAACCAGAGCTCGCCGCGCTGCGGGTCGAAGCCGAAGCCCTCGGCGGTCACCGACGGAACCGTCGCCGCCAGGAGCTCGCCGAGCGGGACGACGGGCAGCTCGGCGACGCGCTCTGCCGGCCGCCTGCCGACAAGGACGGCGAGGCTCCCGAGCCCGGCGTCCCTCGCGCGCCGGAGCAGCGCCAGCCCGGCCGCTGCGTCCTCCGCCACCACGGCCGACGCACCCCAGCCGAGCGCCGCCGCGACGGCGCGCTCCTCGCCAGGCGCAACGTCGAGCAGCGACAGTGCCAGCTCGGCTCCTTCCTCTGCGAGCATCCGTGCGGCGGGCGCGATCCCCTCGCGTTCGGCCAGCGAGCGCTCGAGCGCGGCGAGGCGCTCCGTCGCGAGCGCCGTGCGCTCGGCGAGGTCGTCGCGCGCGTGTGCGGCGGCGCGGGCAGCAGCCGTTGCGCCGTTGGCCGCCGCTTCGAGCTCCGCAGGTGACGGGCCCGGGCGCCTGGCAATCGCATCGGACTCGGCCAGCTCGACACGGACGCGCTCGCGCAGCGCCGAGACCGATTCCGCGCGCATCGCGATCCGCTCGCGCGCCGTGCCGAGCCGGTAGAGGGCGGCGGTGGCGCCTTCCCGGCCTCCGGCCGCGTCGGCCAGCTCAGCCTCGATCCCCTGCCGTTCGCGGCGGAGAGCGTCGAGCCGTTCCTCGGCCCGTGCGGCAGCCGCCCGTTCGAGCGACGCGAGGCGCTCCTGGGCCGCACGCGCACGCTCGGCGGCGGCGCCGCCCGCAGCGGCCGCCGCTCGTGCAGCTGCGGTCGCCTCTGCCGTCGTCCGCTCGAGCTCGCGCGTCGACTCGTCGGTGACCTCGCTCGCGGCGGTCTCGGCCTCACCGAGCTCGCTGCGCAGACCGGCCAGGAGGCTCTGCGCGCCCTCCTGCCTGAGCGCGATCCGCTCAGTCGCAGCCTGCAACCGGTAGAGCGCCTTGATCGCAGCCTCCCGCTTCCCGGCCGCGTCGGCCAGCTCCTCCTCGGCGGCGTGACGCTCGGCGAGGAGCGCGGTCAGCTTCTCCTGCGCGCTGCGGCGGCCGATCGCCGCCGCGGTCTTGCGCTCCTCGGCTGCGGCCCGTCGCGCGTCGGCCGCAGCGAGATCGAGCTCGGCGATCCGAGCGCGCAGCCCGGCGATCTCCGCCGCGAGCTTCTCCGCCCGCTCGGCCGCGGTGGCTTGCAGCGCCAGCGGCCGCAGGCGCTTCCGCACCTCGGCCTCGACGTCCCGTGCGCGCTCGACCTGGATCCCGACGCGGTGCAGCTTCAACTCGGCCCGGTGCTGCCGCCGCTTGAACTTGCCCAGGCCGGCTGCCTCCTCGACGAGCTCGCGGCGCTCCTCCGGCTTCGAGGCGAGCACCGCTTCGACTTTGCCTTGGCTGACGATCGAGTGCATCGAGCCGCCGAGCCCGACGTCGGCGAGCAGCTCGACGAGGTCGGTGCGGCGAACCTGTGCCTTGTTGACGAGGTACTGGCCCTCGCCGCCGCGGTGGAGCCGCCGGGCGATCGAGACCTCGGAGAAGTCGAGCTCGCCGAAGCTGCCGCTCTCGTTGTCGAAGACGAGCTCCACCTCGCAGCTCTCGGCCGGGGTCCTCCCCTCGGCGCCGTTGAACAGGACGTCGTCGGGCTTCTCGGCGCGGAGCTCGGACGGGGTCAGCGAGCCGGCCGCCCAGACGATCGCGTCGGCGACGTTCGACTTGCCGGAGCCGTTCGGCCCGACGACGACGGCGACCCCGGGCTCGAGCTTCAGCTCGAGCGTGTCCGGAAACGACTTGAAGCCGCGCAGGCGAAGAGAGCGCAGATGCACGGGCGGGAGGCTAACGACTGGTACGGACGCCGCTCGGCCCCGGAAAGGGAGCGACGGCGCCTGCGTGACGAGTCAAGGGCCGCCTCAGCTCGTCTCGCAGGCGAGATTCCGTCGTCTTGGGAGAGCTGCTGCCGGTGACGCCCCCACGTCATTGGATCCGGCTTGCTCGCTATCCCTCAGCCGTTCCTCGATGCACGCTGAACAATGACCGATGTGATGCCAGTTGGCATCCGTCGGAAGGCCGATTCTGCGTCATCCGCAAGGATGAGAGCTCAAGCGCCGATTGCGGCGAGTGCCTGCTTGGCCGCTTCCTGCTCGGCCTCCTTCTTCGTCCGCCCGGTGCCGGCCCCGAGCTCCTCGCCGTCGATCTGGGCGGCGCAGGAGAAGAAGCGCTCGTGTGCAGGCCCCTCGACGGCGACGACGATGTAGCTGACGCTCCGGCCCGTCTTCGCGAGCGCCTCCTGGAGCTCGGTCTTGTGGTCGACGTGGGTCGTGCGCGCGTACTCGATCCGGTCGGAGAAGGCCGCGACGATCGCCGGTGCGATCGGGCCGTAGCCGTGCTCGAGGAAGAGGGCGGCGATCGCGGCCTCGAGCAGCGCGGCGGTCACGTTTCGGCTCCTCACGATCCGGGCGAGCTCGTCGCCGGCGAGGCTCGCGCCGGCCGCCTGCGCGAGCCGCTCGCCCATCTGCAGCTCGCGCGCGACGGCTGCGCAGCTCTGGCGCGAGACGACGTGCGAGCGGATCTTCGCGAGCCGTCCTTCGGACGCGTCCGGGTAGCGGTCGTAGAGCTCCTTCGCGATCGCGAGCTCGAGCACGCTGTCCCCGAGGAACTCCAGCCGTTCGTACGAGGACGCCCTGTCGGGCGCCCACGAGGTATGCGTGAAGACGTGTTCGATCCGCTCGCGCGGCAGCGCGTCGATCAGGCGGCCGAGCTCGGTCGGGTCGCCGGTCGGAGCTGCGCTGCTACTGGTGCGTGGAGACGTAGTCGACGGCCTGCCCCACGGTCGTGATCTTCTGGGCGTCCTCGTCCGAGATCTTGATCCCGAACTGGTCCTCGAGCTCCATGATCAGCTCGACGAGATCGAGCGAGTCCGCGTCCAGGTCCTCCTGGAACGAGGCCTCCTCGTTGATCTCCGTCTCCTCGACTCCGAGCTGCTCCGTCAGGACTTCCTTGACGCGCTCGAAGACTTCTTCACGCGACGCTGCCAAATCGACTCCTTGCTGGTGTGGTCAGGGCTTGAGCGCGCACGATCATACAGCGGCGGGCGTACGTCGCTCGGGCATGCGGGCGGCCAGACGGCCGACGACGTCGTGCTCCACGCCTCTCGCGGCGAGGTGGATCGCGCTCGAGACCGCCCGACGCGAGGAGTTGCCGTGTGCGATCACCGAGAGCCCGCGCAGCCCGAGGAGGTAGGCGCCGCCGTAGGTCTCGGGGTCGAGCCGCGAGCGGAGCCGCCGCGCCGCCGGCCGGATCAGCAGCCCGCCGAGCTTGCCGCGCGGCGTCGCGATGATCTCCTCGCGGAGCGCGTCGAGCACGGTTCTGATCGTGCCCTCCAGCAGCTTCAGCGCCACGTTGCCGGTGAAGCCGTCGCAGACGACGACATCGGCGGCGCCGGCGAGCAGGTCGCGGCTCTCCGCGTTGCCGGCGAACTCGAGGTCGCTGGCGGCGAGGAGGGCGTGCGCGTCCAGCGTCAGCTGGTTGCCCTTCTCCGCCTCCTCCCCGATCGAGAGCAGCCGCACGTCCGGCGTCGAGAGCTCGAGGATCTCCTCGGCGAAGATCGCGCCCATGTGGGCGAACTGGAGCAGGTGCTCGGGCCGGGCGTCGGCGTTGGCGCCGGCATCGAGCAGCACCGACGGGCCTCGCCTCGTCGGGATCGGCACGGCGATCGCCGGCCGCATCACACCAGGGATCCGGCGCAGGTGGAGCAGGCCCGCGGCGAGCATCGCGCCGGTGTTCCCGGCGGAGACGACCGCGTCGGCGCGGCCCTCCGCGACCGCGACGTGCGCGGCCACGAGTGACGAGTCCGGCTTCCCCCGCACCGCCTCGGCCGGCTTCTCGTGCATCTCGATCAGCTCGGTCGTCTCCACGAGCGGGAGGCCGTGCGTGTCGAGGCCGGCCGGGCCGAAGAGCGTGACGTCGATCCCGTCCGCAGCGGCTTCTGCCGCGCCTGCGACGATCTCGCCGGGCGCTCGATCCCCGCCTAAGGCGTCGACCGCAATGCGCGCGGCTCCCCGGGCGGCGACAGCTCCCGCCGGGCGAAGCCCGGCTCCGCCGTCGCCTCGCGCGCCTGGCGGCACGCGGCTCTCCGAGTCCGTATTACCCATACTGTCCTCTCCGGCCGCGCACCGCCAGGAGCGCGCCGGAAAGCCGCGTGAGGGCCAAGGCTACGGAGCCGGTGTGCGGAGCGGCTCGATCTCGCGGCCCTTGTACGTGTGGCACGTCGGGCAGACGCGGTGCGGCCGCTTGGGCTGATGGCAGGTCGGGCAGACGTTGACGCGCGGCGACTCGATGCCGTGCTGTGCGCGGCGCTTGTCGCGACGGGCCTTCGATGTTTTCTTCTTGGGGACTGCCATGAGCGGCTGCCGAGTATAGCTGGATGGCTGCTGCCTAGAGGTCGATCGACCTGGTCGGCGCGACGGCCTCGAGGAAGCGGCGGTCGTGCGAGACGACGACGAGCGTGCCGTCGTATGCCCGCAGCGCCGTCTCGAGCTCCTCGATCGCCTCGAGATCGAGGTGGTTGGTCGGTTCGTCGAGGACGAGGCAGTTGACGCCGGTCGCCGTCAGCTCGGCAAGGTGTGCGCGCGTCCGCTCGCCCGGCGAGAGCGTCGCGCAAGGTCGGAGCACGTGCTCCGCCCCGAGGTTGAACTTCGCGAGCAGCGTTCGAGCGACTTCCGGCGCCAGGCCGGCGCGCGCGGTGAACGCGTCGAGCAGCGTCTCCGTGCCCTCGTACCCCTGCCGGCGCTGGTCGAGCGTGCCGACGACGGTGGCGCGTCCGAGAGTGCGCTTCCCCGCCGTGAGCGGCAGTTCGCCGAGCAGGAGCGCGAGCAGGGTCGTCTTGCCGCTCCCGTTCCGGCCGGTCACGGCGACCCGCTCTCGGGGCGCCAGGTCGAGATCGATCGGGCCGAGCCTGAAGTCGCCCCGCTCGCCGACGGCGCCCTCGAGCGAGACGACCCGGTCGCCCAGCCGCTGCCTCGCGGCGAGCGAGAGGTGCAGCTGCCAGGGCTCGTACGGCTTCGCGACGTGCTCGATCCGCTCCAGCGACCGCTCGGCCTGGCGCACCTTCCCCGCGAGCGCGTTCGTCCCGCGCCGGTCGGAGCCCCCCGTCGCGTGCGCGAGGAACATGCCGCCCGCTCTGGCCTGGTTCCGGCGTGCGTGCAGGAGCGCCTCGACCTCGCGGCGGCGCTCCTGGGCGTCGGCGAAGGCGGCGTACTGCCGCTGCCGCGCCAGCTCCCGCGCCGCCGCATACTCGCTCCAGCCGCCGGCGCGTTCCTGGACGTGGCCGGTCCACGGGTCGATCTCCGCGATCCGGGTCACCGTCCGGTCGAGGAAGACACGGTCGTGCGAGACGACGGCGAGCCCGCCCGCGAAGCCGTCGAGGAAGCGCTCGAGCCGGTCGAGCCCGTCGAAGTCGAGGTCGTTGGTCGGCTCGTCGAGCAGGAGCACGTCGAAGCGGGAGAGCAGGATCGCGGCCAGCCCGGCGCGCGCGGCCTCGCCGCCCGAGAGCGTCGCCGTCTCCTGCTCGAGCGAGACCGACAGCCCGAGCTCGGCGCAGGTCGCCCGGGCGCGGGGCTCGAGGTCGGCGCCGCCGAGGGCGAGGAAGCGCTCGAGCGAAGCCGCGTAGGCGTCGGGGCTCCAATCGGCGGTGTGCCGCTCGACGTCCGCCTGCGCCTCCGCGACGCCCGTGCGCCGGGCCAGGTACGCGAGCAGCGTCTCGCCCGTCCGACGGTCGTGCTCCTGCGGCAGGTAGCCAACGGTGAGCGCCGCGGGCGTCCGCTCGACGCTGCCCTCGTCCGGCTCGTCCAGCCCGGCGAGCAGCCGGAGCAGCGTCGACTTGCCCGCCCCGTTGGGGCCGACGAGCCCGAGCCGCGAGCGCGGACCGAGTGTCAGGTCGACGTGGTCGAGAACCGTGCGGGCGCCGAACGAGCGGACGACGCCCTGGAGTGAGACGCGCAAGAACCCTCCAGAGGACGCGGGGACGAGGACGTGGCGCGTGAGCGCCGGGTGAACGTCTGGGTCTCGTCTAGTCCGTCATGAGCTGGCGCCGAAGCGCTGGCGCCAGCGTACTACAAGCGGTCGCGGAGCTCCTCGAGCGCCGACCAGCGCGGATCGGGCTCCTCGTCCGGGTGGGTGTGTGGCTCGAGATTGAGGTCCTTGCCGCAGACCGGGCAGAGGCCGGCGCAGTCGGGGTCGTGCAGGATCTGGTCCGGCAGGGCGAGCGCGATCGCGTCGCGCGCCCACGCGGTGAGCTCGAGCTGGTCGTCGACGACGTACTCGCTGCGCAGCTCGGCCGCCTCTCCCGGCTCGTTCGCGTGGTACTCGCGTACGTCGATCGCGATGTCGACGACCGCGTCCGTCAGACAGCGCATACACGGGCCGTGCAGACGCACGGCGAACGCGAGTCGGAGGTCGAGCCCCGTCGTCGCCTGCACGACCGTCAGCTCGCCCTCGACCTCGTGCGGAACGGGGAGATAGTGCATGCCGCCGAGCTCGAAGGGCTCGAGCTCGATCGCGACCGCATCGCGGTGCTCCTCGCCCGGCCGGAGCCGGAGGCGGCGGAGCGGGAAGCGGGTCACTCTCGCTCCTACAAGTAGGAGTTGTCGTCTTCGGGCTCGTGCGGGCTCAGGTCGCGCGGGCCGACGCCGGCGACGACCGTCTCCTGCGAGCGCTCGTGCAGCCGCTCCCGCCCGCGCTTCACGGCCGAGAGGAACTTGTCCAGGTTGACCTCGAGCGTCGAGAGGATCCCGTCCGCCCAGTCCTCCATCTCGAGCCGCGTCTCCCGCGCCTGGCGGCGCGCGTCGTCGACGATCTCCTGCGCCTGCCGCTCGGCGAGCTTGACGATCTCGGTCTGCGACGCCTCGCGCACGGCCTGCTCGCGCGCCTCGCCGAGGATCCGGTCGGTCTCGCGCTTCGCCTCGGCCAGCATCTCCTGGCGCTCCTTCACGATCCAGCGGGCCTGCTTGATCTCCTCCGGGATCGTCGCGCGCATCTGGTCGAGGATGTCGTAGATCTCCTCGCGGTCGATCCGGACCTGATCCGTGAGGGGGACGGCCTTCGCGTTGTGCACGAGGTCGTCGAGTTTGTCGATGAGAACGAGGACGTCCATGGCTCCTAAGTCTACTCTCGCGGATTTT
>DASQKK010000047.1:0-16799 GCA_035630545.1 Gaiellaceae bacterium | reverse complement strand
CACTCGGCCTGGCTCAACTCCGCCGCGCTCGCGGTCGCAGACAGCGATCTCGAGGTGCACGGCGGCGTCGTCCAGCGCGACGCGGCGGGCGAGCTGACCGGGATCTTGCGCGAGGAGTCGGCCTGGCGCTTCCGCGACCGCTACGTGCTCACGACCGAGGACGAGTGGGTCGAGGCGACGCGGGCCGGGATCAAGCTCGCCGCCTCGCGCGGGGTCGGCGCGATCCACGACAAGGACGGCTGGCTCGGCGCGCCGGGGATCTTCCAGCGCCTGCGCGACGAGGGGAACCTCTCGCTCCGAGTCTGGGGCTCGATCCCGCACGAGCAGCTCGACGCGGCGGGGGCCCTCTCGCTCCGCTCGGGCTTCGGCGACGAGTACCTGCGGATCGGCTACCTCAAGTGCTTCATGGACGGCACGCTCGGCTCGCAGACGGCGCTGCTGACGGACGGCACGGGCGTCGAGATCACGAGCCGCGCCGAGCTCCAGGAGGTCATCCGGCGCGGCGCCGAGCGCGGCTGGCCCGTCGGCGTGCACGCGATCGGGGACCAGGCGAACCGGAACGCGCTCGACGCGTTCGAGGCGACCCGCGACGCGTGGCAGCCGCAGGGTCTCCGCCACCGGATCGAGCACGCCCAGTGCCTGGCGCCCGAAGATCTCCCGCGCTTCGCCGAGCTCGGGATCGCCTGCTCGGTGCAGTTCTCGCACGCGCCGTCGGACCGCGACCTGGCCGACCGGCTCTGGGCGGAGAGGCTCGACGGCACCTACTCCTTCCGCTCGCTGCTGGAGTCCGGCGCGCTCGTCGCGAACGGCTCCGACGCGCCCGTCGAGGAGCTCGACCCGATCGCCGGGATCGCCGCTGGCGTGCTCCGGTCGATCGACGAACGGCCGGCCTGGCGCCCCGAGGAGGCGCTGACCGTCGAGCAAGCGCTGCACGCGACCTGCGTCGCGCCCACCTTCCTCTCCGGCGACGAGCGCCGGCGCGGGCGGCTCCTCCCCGGCATGCTCGCCGACCTCGTCGTGCTCGACCGCGACCCGCTCGCCGTCGAGCCCGAGGAGCTGCGAGACCTCCAGGTCGTGGCGACCATGGTCGGCGGCCGCTGGACGTACAACTCGCCTCCCTGGGACTAGTCGGCCGATTCTCGCAGCGCAGCTTCGACGAGCGCGGCGGCGACCCAGCGCTTGAGAGACTCAGCCGCGCGCGACGAGAGACCGCACACGTCCTGGGTGACAACAAGACTCTCGACTCCGGCGCACAGCGCGAGTGCGGCGACGACGTTCTACATCCTCGAGGGGTCGATGAAGGGGTTCTGCGGCGATGACGAGTGGCGTGCAACCACCGGCGACTTCGTCTGGCTTCCCCGCGACATCCCGCACGGCTACGCCGCCGACGGCGAAGCTCGCCTTCGCACGCTGGCCATCTGCCGGCCAGCCGGCTTCGAGAGCTTCGTCCGCGATGCGGGCGAGCCGGCACGCGAGCGGTCACTTCCTCCGTCGGGCGAGCTCGACGTACCGAAGCTGCTCGCCTCCGCAGCTCGGCACGGCCAGGAGATCATCGGCTCTCCCCCGGCGCCGATGACGCCGTGAGCTAACCCGCGCGCTCGGCCCAGACCTGGGCCAGCTCGACGATCATCGCGGCCGCAGCCGCCATGTCCTGGACGCTCGCCCACTCGCGGCGCGAGTGATATTCGGAGCCGCCGGTGAAGAGGTTCGGCGTCGGCAGGCCGCGATGCGAGAGCCGGGCGCCGTCGGTGCCGCCGCGGATGATCGTGTGCACGGGCTCGACGCCGAGGCGCCTGACGGCCTCGACCGCGGCCTCGATCACCTCGGGATGCTGGTCGATCACCTCGCCCATGTTCCGGTACTGCTCCTCCTCGTGGATCTCGATCGCGGCCCGCGGCTCGCGCGCGCGCACGTCGTCTGCGAGCCGGCGGATCAGCGCCATGTGCTCGTCCATCTTCTCAGCGTCGTGGTCGCGGACGATGAACTCGACGAGCGCCTCCTCGGCGCCGCCCGACACCTTCGTCGGGTGGACGAAGCCTTCGCGCTCCTCGGTCGTCTCGGGCGAGAGCGCGTCGCGCGGCAGGCCGGCGACGAGATCGGCGGCGAGCTTGATCGCGTTGACGAGCTGGCCCTTGGCCGTGCCGGGGTGGGTCGAGCGGCCGCGGATCGTCACGGTCACCCTCGACGCGTTGAAGGTCTCGGCCTCGATCTCGCCCAGCTCGGAGCCGTCGAGCGTGTAGGCGTAGCGGGCCCCGAAGCGATCGATGTCGAGATGGTCGGCCCCGCCCGCGACCTCCTCGTCGACGGTGAAGCAGACGCGGATCGGAGCATGCTCGAGCTCGGGATGGCGCTTCAGATAGGCGACCGCGGCCATGATCTCCGCCACGCCGGCCTTGTCGTCGGCGCCGAGCAGCGTCCTCCCGTCGGTGGTGACGATGTCGTGGCCGATCTTCTTCTGCAGCAGCGGCAGCTCCTGCGGGTCGAGGACGACGCTCGTGTCGCCCGGGAGCTCGATCGTGCCGCCGTCGTACCCCTCGTGCACCTGCGGATTGACGTTGGTGCCGGTGACGTCGGGCGACGTGTCGACGTGCGCGATCAGCCCGATCGGAGGCGCCGCTCCGACGCCGGGCAGCGAGCCGTAGACGTAGCCGAACTCGTCGAGCCTGACGTCGTCGAGCCCGATCTCCTCCAGCTCGTAGCGGAGCAGCCGGGCGAGGTCGAGTTGCTTCTCGGTCGACGGAGAGCGGTCGACGCCGTGGGCCGACTGCGTGTCGATACGGGCGTAGCGGAGGAAACGGTCGAGCACGTCGTCCGCCAGCTCGGCGGCGAGCGGGGTGACGAACTCGGATCTAGGCGAGGTCGCCAAGGCGGGTGTAGAGCTCCTTCATCGTGTCGACGCCGCGCGGGAAGAACTCGACGAGCATCCGCTCGTTCGGCGAGTGGACGTTGCTCTCCGGCAGCGCGAAGCCGGTCAGGATCGTCGGAATGCCCTTGTCGGCCAGCGCGGGCACGATCGGCAGGGTCCCGCCGGAGCGGGTGAGGATCGGCCTGATCCCGAAGGCGTGCTCGAAGGCGTCCTGCGCGATCTTGATCACCGGCGCGTCGGCGGCGACGAGTCCGGGCCGGGTCGAGCCCGGCAGCTCCTCGACCTCGACGGTGGCGCCCGCAGGCGCGGACTCGTGCAGCAGCCGCTCGACCTCGGGGGCGACCGCCGTCGGCGTCTGCCCGGGCGCGAGCCGGACGGTGAAATTCGCCTGCGCCTCGCTGATCACGGTCGTGTTCTTGAGCCCGGGCTTACCGCCGAGGATCCCGCTCACCTCGACCGACGGCTCGGCGGTCGTGCGGAGATAAAACTCCTCCGCCGCCGTCGGGTCGTACGGCACCGCCCCCGCCTCGCGAAGGACGTCGACGCCGGCGGGTTGCTTGCCCCAACCCGAGCGCTCCTCCTCGGTGACCGGCGCGATCCCGACCCGGAGCGGATCGGGGACGCGGCCGTTGCGCGGCAGGATCCCGGCGAGCGTCTCGTGCAGCGCGTGGATCGCGTTCAGCGCCGCGTTGCCGTACATGCCGGAGTGAAGGTCGCGCTGGCCGGTCTTCACGCGCAGGTTGAAGGCGGCGAGGCCGCGCGTCGCGACCGAGAGCGCCGGCAGGTCGCGCGACTCCATGCTGCCGTCGAAGATGATGCAGGCGTCGGCACCGCGCTCGTCCTGCTGGAGGAACTCGACGATCGACTGGCCGCCGACCTCCTCCTCGCCGTCCGAGACGAGGCGGATGTTGATCGGGAGCGCGCCGTCGGCCGCGAGCAGGCCGGCCGCGTGCAGGAGCATCCAGAGCTGGCCCTTGTCGTCGGCGACGCCGCGCGCGTAGAGCCACTCGTCGCGGATCGTCGCCTCGAACGGATCCGACTCCCAGAGCTCGAGCGGCGCCGGCGGCTGCACGTCGAAGTGGCCGTAGCAGAGCACGGTCGGCGCGTCCTCGGCGCCGTTCGAGGCGCGGATCTCGCCGACCACGAGCGGCCGCTCGCCGACCGGCACGAGCTCGGCCTCGCCGCCGCTGCGGCGCACCTTGTCGGCCACCCACTCGGCCGCCTGCACGACGTCGCTGGCATGCGCCGGGTCGGCGCTCACGGACGGGATGCTCAGCAGATCGCCGAGCTCGTCGAGCCACTCCTTGGGCAGATCGCTCACCGCGGCGAGTCTAGTCAGACCCGCGCGCGCGGCGTCAAGCGACGTCGCGAAGCTGAGCTGCGAGTGCGAGCGCCCGCAGCTTCTTCAGACCCTGGTTCTCGATCTGCCGGATCCGCTCGCGGGTGACGTTGAACGTCTTGCCGACCTCGTCCAGCGTCCGCGGCTGCTCGCCGTCCAGCCCGTAGCGGAGCTCGAGCACGCGCCGCTCGCGGTGCGAGAGCGACTTCAGGATCGAGCGCAACGCCTCGTTGCGCAGCGTCTCCTCCGCCTGCTCATCGGGCAGCGGCATCGTCTCGTCCGTGAGGAAGTGCCCGAACTCGGACTCGTCCTCGTCGCCGACCGGCTTCTCGAGCGAGATCGGAGTCTGCGCGCTGCGCCGGATCTGGTCGATCTCCTCCGGGTGCAGGTCGAGCTCGATCCCGATCTCGATCGAGCTGGGCTCGCGACCGTGCTTGGCGCGCAGGGCCCGCTCCGTGCGCACGATCTTGTTCAGCTTCTCGACGACGTGCACGGGCATCCGGATCGTCCGCGCCTTGTCGGCGAGGGCTCTCGCGACCGCCTGGCGGATCCACCACGTTGCGTAGGTCGAGAACTTGAAGCCCTTGCGGTAGTCGAACTTCTCGGCCGCACGCACCAGGCCGATCGTCCCCTCCTGGATCAGATCGAGGAACGGCAGGCCCTGGTTGCGGTAGCGCTTCGCGATCGAGACGACGAGACGGAGGTTCGCCTCGACCATCGCCTGCTTGGCGGCGTGCTCGCCGCGCTCGATCCGCTTCGCCAGCTCGACTTCCTGCGCCGCGGTGAGGAGCGGCACCTTGCCGATGTCCTTGAGGAAGAGCTGCAGCGTGTCGGTCGAGACCTCGCGCGCCTCCTCGACCTCGGCCTCGGGCTCGTCACGGTCGACGATCTCGATCTTCAGCTCCTCGACCATCGAGTAGAACTCGTCGATCTGGGCTGTGTCGAGGTCGAGCTCGTCGAGCGCGATCGCGATGTCCTCGGCGATCAGCTTGCCGGCGGCCTTGCCGCTCTCGAGCAGCGCTCGCGCCTCGCTGCTTGCGAGGACGTCGAAGCCCTGCTGCTCGACGGTGCTGGTACTTCCCCCTGCGCTCACTTCGGCTCCCCCTCCGATCGCGCTCTGAGAGTAGTCGCGACTTTGGCAATGCGCAACACTCTCCTCACAAAGCTGCGAGAGCTTGCCAAGAACTTCTCCGGAGCGCCATAGGCCGTTCGGCCCATCTTTCGATCAGGAGGTCCCCGCGTTGCGAACCGCATCGAGGAAGCGATCGGCCTCGCTGGCGATCTTGCTGCCCGGCTCGGCCGCCCGCGCCAGCTCGAGCTGACGGGTCGCCTCCTTCAGCTCCTTCTGCCAGAGCAGCAGCAGGCCGAGGTGGAAACGAACGGTCGCCGCGTCCGGGAAGCGGCGGCTGAGCGGGCCGAGACGGGAGAACGACGCCGAGGGATTGCCCTTGTCATAGCGGCCGACCGCGTCGGCGACGAGCGCGTCGACGTCGTTCGGCGCCAGCTCGCGCGCCTCCGCGAACGCGCGCCGCGCCGAGACGGGCCGGCCGAGGCCCTGCAGGGCGATCCCGTAGAGCAGGCGACCGCGCAGGGTCCTGTCGGCCGCGAGCAGCTGCAGCTGGTCGGCCGGCGTCTCGCCCTCGATCTCGTAGTCGAAGCTGACGATGAAGCCGGGCAGGCCAGGGGCGAAGTCCCTGGCGTACAGGAAGTCGCCAGCGCGGACGGCGTAGGGCGTGTCGGGCTCGACGTCACGAGCCTCGCGCCACGCGGTCAGCGCGCCCGAAGTGCCTGCCCAGAAGCGGGCGAGGCCGACGTGCAGCTGCACCAGCGAGCTACGCGGGTACAGCGCGCCGAGCTGCTCGATCCGGTCCTCGCTCGCCGGCCAGGCGGCGAAGGCGGATCCGAGCTTCGCCTCGAGCGAGTCGTAGCGGGCGAACACCGCCGCCGCCTGCCGCCGTTTCCCCTGCTGGTAGAGCGCGGTCGCGCGGCGCAGCTCGGCGGCCTCGGCGTCGTCGCGGATTCCCAGGTCGAGCTCGAGCGGCGGAAACCCCTGCCGCGGCTGCGGCGCCGGCCCGGCGGCGGCCGCTCCGGGCTCCTCCTCCGCGGAGAGCACGGCGGCGCCGACGACGAGGACAGCGGCGAGCGCGGCGAGGACGCCGACGACGAGGAACGTGCGCGAGCGGGCCGACACGCGGCCACACTAGCCGCGGGCGACGTACTCTTCGACCGCGATCGCGACGTCGCCCGGCCCGGGCATCGCGGCGATCTCCGCTGCGACCTTCTGCGCCGCGGCCGCGAACGATGGCTCGCCGGGCACGAGCCGCAGTGCGGCGCGCACCGACTCGCTCGAGAGCCCGTCCGGCATGACGACGACGCCGGCGCCCGCTGCCTCCACCCGGGCCGCGTTCTCGAACTGATCCGCACCCTGCGGCACGAGCACCAGCGGCAGGCCGTGCGCGAGCGCGGCGAGCGTCGACCCGGAGCCGGCGTGGGCGACGACGGCCGAACAGGCCGGGAGCACGTCCTGCTGGGGAACGACGCGCTCGATGCGGACGTGTGCCGGAACGGAGCCGAGCGCGGACAGGCGCGCAGGAGCCCGTCGAACTTCGGCGATGCATGACCGCGCCCGAAGAGCAGCGGGTAGACGAGCTGCCGGCGCTCGAGCGCTGGCAGCGCCTGGATCTCGTCGAGATGAGGCTCGAGCTGCCGCCGCGCCTCGGCGTGGGAGACCCCCGCGGTGAACAGGCGGAACCCCTCCCCCTCGAGGTGGCCGTGCCAGCTCTCGTGCGTCACGAACGCGACGTCGTGCCCGCGCGCTCGGAGCGCCCGCGCGAGCGGGAGCAGCGGCCTGATGTGGCCGTCCAGCGGCGTCGCCGTGAACAGAGTGCGCACACGCCAATCATCACCCACGGGAATCGCCACGCCCGCGCTACCGTTTAACGAAGCAGATGGCGACGTACAGGGAGCTGCTCGCCCAGGTCAAGCGCGAGATCGACGAGGTCGGCGCCGCCGAGGCGCGCGCACGCGTGGGCGAGGCGCTCTTCGTCGACGTGCGCGAGCGCGACGAATGGGAGGAGGGCGTCGTTCCGGGCGCCGTCCACATCCCGCGCGGCAACCTCGAGTCGCGGATCGAGGGGCTTGTCCCCGACCGCTCGCGCGAGATCGTCCTCTACTGCTCCGGCGGCTCCCGCTCCGCCTTCGCTGCGAAGGCGCTCCAGGAGCTCGGCTACGAGAACATCAGCTCGCTCACCGGCGGCTTCACGGACTGGAAGCGGAACGGCTTCCCGATCGAGACGCCTCGCTCCCTCTCCCCCGACCAGCGCCGCCGCTACTCGCGGCATCTCCTGATCCCGGAGGTCGGCGAGGTCGGCCAGGAGCGGCTGTTGGGCGGCCGCGTGCTCCTGATCGGCGCCGGCGGCCTCGGGTCGCCTGCATCGCTCTACCTCGCCGCAGCCGGGGTCGGCACGCTCGGAATCGTCGATGCGGACGTCGTCGACGACTCGAATCTGCAGCGCCAGATCGTCCATTCGACGGAAACTCTCGGCGAGGCGAAGGTGCTCTCCGCCAAGCGGACGATCGAGGCGCTCAACCCGGACGTCGAGGTCAAGGCCTACGAGGAGCGGCTCACGTCCGAGAACGTCGAGCGCATCTTCGGCGAGGGCTGGGACGTGATCGTCGACGGGGCGGACAACTTCCCGACGCGCTACCTCGTCAACGACGCCTCCATCTGGCACGGGATCCCGGTCGTGCACGGCTCGATCTACCGCTTCGAAGGCCAGGTCACCGTCTTCAACCCCGGCGAGGGCCCCTGCTACCGCTGCCTCTTCCCCACTCCGCCGCCGCCGGAGCTCGCTCCGAGCTGCGCCGAGGGCGGCGTGCTCGGCGTCCTGCCGGGCATCGTCGGCTCGCTGCAGGCGAACGAGGCGTTGAAGCTCGTGCTCGGGATCGGCGAGTCGCTCCAGGGCCGCCTGCTCCTGCTCGACGCGCTCGGGACGACGATCGACGAGGTCTCGGTGCAGCGCGACCCGGCGTGCCCGGTCTGCGGCGAGCACCCGACGATCACGGAGTACGTCGACTACGTCGAGTTCTGCCAGGGAGTTCGGGGATGACCAAGGTCCGGATTCCGCCCACGCTCCGCAACGAGGTCGGCGGCGAGCGCGAGCTGATCGGCGAAGGCGAGACGGTGCGCGAGGTGCTCGAGGATCTCTCGGGCCGCTACCCCGCGCTCGAGGCGCAGCTCTTCGAAGCGGGCGGCCTGGCGCCGTTCGTGAACGTCTACGTCGGCGGCGAGGACGTCCGCACGCTCGAGGGCCTCGAGACCCGCGTCAACGGCAGCTCGATGATCCTCCTGCCGGCCATGGCCGGCGGGTGCTGAAGACGGCCGACTCCCTTCTCGCCCTCGTCGGGAACACTCCACTCGTCGAGCTCTCCCGCTTCGCGCCGGGGCCGGTCAAGATCTACGCGAAGCTCGAGTCGGAGAACCCGACCGGCTCGATCAAGGACCGCGTCGCGAAGGCGATGATCGAGACGGCCGAGGCCTCGGGCGAGCTCGAGCCGGGCCGGCGCCTGCTCGAGCCGACGAGCGGCAACACCGGCATCTCGCTCGCGCTCGTCGCGAAGTTGAAGGGCTACCCGCTCACGTGCGTCATGCCCGCCAATGCGACGGCCGAGCGCCGCCGGGTGCTCGGGCTCTTCGGCGCGCACGTGATCGAGTCCGCGGGCGAGGAGGGCTCGAACGGCGCCGTCCGGCTCGCGCTCGAGCTGGCCGAGCGTGACCCGACCTACTTCATGCCGTTCCAGTACGCGAACGACGCGAACCCGCGCGCGCACTACGAGGGCACGGGCGCCGAGATCGCGGCTGCGCTCGACCGTGTCGACGTCCTCGTCGCCGGCCTCGGCACCGGCGGCACGCTGATGGGGACCGGCGCACGGCTGCGGGAGAGCTTCCCCGACGTGGTCGTCGCCGCCGCGGAGCCGCTTCCGGGCGAGGCGGTGATGGGCCTCCGCTCGCTGGAGGACGGCTACGTGCCGCCGATCCTCGACGTCGCGAAGCTCGACCGGAAGATCCTCGTCTCCAACGAGGAGTCGGTCACCGGCCTGCGGCAGCTCCTCGACGCCGAGGGGATCTTCGGCGGCGTCTCGTCCGGCGCGGTCGCGCACGTCGCTCGGAAGCTCGCCGGCGAGCTCGACGAGGGCGTCGTCGTCTGCATCCTCGCCGACGGCGGCTGGAAGTACCTGTCCGCCGACTTCTGGGAAGCTGAGGACGTGGCCGAGTCGATGGAGCGGACGGTGTGGTGGTAGCGGCCGGGTGGTGATCCCGCCTGAGGTCCGCGCCGAACTGCGTGCGCACGCCGAGGCGGAGGCCCCGAACGAGGCCTGCGGCCTCGTCGTGCTCAAGGACGGCGTCGCGGAGCGCTACGTCCGCGGTCGCAACGCCGCCGCGTCGCCGTACCGCTTCGAGCTCGAGGTGCCGCCCGAGACGTGGTTCCTCGAGGACGAGGGTTTCGAGCTGGCGGTCTTCCACTCACATCTCTCCTCGCCGCCGCGCCCCTCGCGCACCGACGTCGAGAACATCGGCCTCTGGCAGGGCAAGCCGTACCTGATCCTGTCGCTCGGCTCCGACGCGCTCGCAGGCTGGACGATCAGCGACGGCCGGATCGAGCCGCTGGCGGTGGTCGCGTGAACGTCGCCGAGCTCGCGCCCGGGCTCTGGCGCTGGACCGCGCCGCATCCCGACTGGAAGGAGGGCGACGACTGGGAGCAGGACGTCGGCTGCACCTACTACGAGGCGACCGGCGCGACCGTCCTGATCGACCCGCTCGTTCCGTCCGAGCGCGACCGCTTCTTCGAGGCGCTCGACCGCGACGTCGAGCGTCACGGTCTGCCGGTCGTGGTCCTGCTCACCGTCCCCTGGCACGACCGCAGCGCGGCCGAGCTCGTCGAGCGCTACGCCGCAGGTGACGAGGCGCCGGCCGGCGTGCTGTCGTTCAGCGTGCCGGAGGTCGACGAGACCCTCTGGTGGCTGCCCGAGCACGCAGCGCTCGTGGCCGGAGACGTCCTCGTCGGCGTAGCGGGAGGCATCGAGGTCTGCCCCGACTCCTGGCTCGACGAGCGCTCGTCGCACATGTCGATCCGGGCAGCGCTCGTACCGCTCCTCGACCTGCCGGCCGAGAGGATCCTCGTCTCGCACGGTGAGCCGGTGCTCGAGGACGGCCGCGCCGCGCTCGAGCGCGCGCTGCGCTAGCGACAGAACTCGGCGGCGACCGCGACGTAGAGGTCGCGGCAGCGCTCGACGCTTGCGAGCTCGACCCACTCGACCGCGGCGTGGGCGCCGTCGCCGCGCGGGCCGAACAGGACCGCCGGGATCCCCGCCTCCGCGAAGAGCGCGGCGTCGGTCCAGAACGGCGCCCCCTGCACCTCCTTCGTTCCGGTCTGCGCCTGCACGACCCGCACGATCTCCTCGTCGGTCGAGACCTCCAGCGGATCGCGCCCGAACGGGAACGCGATCGACCCGCCCGAGTTGCCGAGCAGGCCGCGCAGCTCGGCCTCGACGTCCTCGCGGCGCTCGCCGGGGATCGTGCGCCGCTCGCCCCGTAGTAGGCACCGCGCCGGGTAGCTCGAGTACTCCTGGCCGCCCTCGATCAGCGAGGCGTGGACCGAGCCCCCGCCGAGGAGTGCGTGGCTGCGGCCGGCCTGGAGCGACCGGTCGAGCTCCTCGATCGCGACGAGGACGCGCCCCATCTTCGCGATCGCGTCGATGCCGAGATCCGGCCGCGAGCCGTGCGCGGCCCGGCCGGGCGTCTCGATGTCGAACGCGAGCCAGCCACGGTGGGCGATGCAGAGGCGCTCGTCGGTCGGCTCGGCGACGATTGCCGCGTCGGCACGCCGCCGCTCGAGCAGAGCTTCTGTTCCGATGCTCCCTGCCTCCTCGTCGACGACGGCCGCGACGATCACGTCCCCGCGAAGCCCGCGCCGCGCGCACTCGGCGCCCGCGCTCGCAATCGCCGCGAGGCTGCCCTTCATGTCGTAGGAGCCGCGCCCGTAGAGGCGCCCGCCGTCGACCCGGGCGTCGAGGCCGCCGTCCGGCTCGAGGAGCCCGACGGTGTCGAGGTGGCCGTTCAGGAGCAGCGTGCGGCCGCCGCCCGTGCCCCGCGCGACCGCGACGACGTTCGGCCGCCCCGGCGCGACATCCTCCACTTCGACCTCCAGCCCCGCGCGCTCGAGCCAGGCCGCCAGCACATCCGCAGCCGCGGCCTCGCCGGCGCCGCCCGGCACGAGCGTGGGATTGACGGAGTCGACGGCGACGAGCTGCGCCGCCAGCTCCGCCGGCATCAGATCCGGACTGCCTCTCCCGACTCCGCCGAGCGGTAGAGCGCCTCGATCACGCGCGCCTGCGCGACCGCGTCCTCGCGCCCGAGCAGCTGCTCGGCCTCGCCGGCGATCGCGGCCGCCAGGTTCGCCAGCTCGAGCTCGTACGGGTTCGCCGCGGGCACGGCGACCTGCTCGTCGTCGACGAGGACGCGGCCACCCCAGTCGGAGCGCCACGGTGCCTCGAGCACGAGCGTGCCCTCCTCGCCGACCGCCTCCAGCCGCTGCCGCTTCGGCAGCGTGAACGAGGCATCGAAGACGGCGACGACATCGTTGGCGAAGCGCATGGCGCCGTAGAAGTCGACGTCGACGCCCGTTGGGCCGACGACCTGCTCGCCGAAGACGTGCTCCGGCTCGCCGCCTAGCAGCCGGGAGCCGCTGATGCAGTAGCAGCCGACGTCCATCAGCGCGCCGCCGTCGAGGTCGGCCGCCATGCGGACGTTCTCGTGGTCGAACAGCGGGAAGCTGAACGTCGTCCGGATCTCGCGCAGCCGCCCGATCTTGCCCTGCTCGACGAGCGAGAGCGCCGCGGCAGCCTGCGGGTGGTGCCGCCACATGAACGCCTCCATCACGACGACGCCCGCGCGGCCCGCGGCCTCCCAGGCCTCCTCGGCCTCGGCGGCGCGGCGCGAATACGGCTTCTCGACGAGGACGTGCTTGCCGGCCTCGATCGCCTTCAGCGTCCATTCGTGGTGCATCCCGTTCGGGAGCGAGATGTAGACGGCGTCGAGCTCGTCGTCGCCGAGCAGCTCCTCGTAGCTCCCGTGAGCGCGTCCGATTCCGTGCTCGTGGGCGTACGCCTGCGCGCGCGCGGCGTCACGGCTGGCGACGGCGGCGATCTGGACGCCCTCCGGCACAGCGCCGAGCAGCGCCTCGTTGATGTTCGCGGTCGACATCAGGCCGAGCCTCATCGTGTCTCCAGCCCCGCGTCGGCCAGCGCCTTCCGGGCCAGCGCGTCGTCGTCCGCCCCCGGCAGCCCGCTGACGCCGACGGCGCCGACCCGCCGGTCGCGCTCGAAGGCGGCGACCCCGCCGAGGAAGAAGGTGAAGAAGGGGTCGAAGCTGGCGAGCTCGGCCGGCCCCTTCGAGCCCGCTTTCTCCGCGAGTGACTTGGTCGAGACGGCGTCGCTGCGCGCGGCCGTGTACGCCTTCCGCTGTGCGTTCAAGCGGGTGTCGGGCGCGGCGCCGTCCATCGTCGCCGCGGCGACGAGCTCGCCGCCGCCGTCGGCGACGAACACGGAGACAGGGGCCGGCGCTTCCGCGACCACCGTCCGTACGATCGCCTGCGCCTGTTCCAGCTTCACGAACCCTCCCGATCGTTGAGACTGCGCCAACGCTGCGCCAACCATATGGGACGGAGACATGACAGACGAAATCGGCATCGGCATGCTCGGCTACGCCTTCATGGGCAAGGCGCACTCACGCGCATTCCGGGAGATCGCGCGGCTCGACACGCCGCTGCAGCCGCGCCTCGTCGCCGTGGCGGGCCGGAACGAGGCAGCCGTGGCGGACATGGCGGCGCGGTACGGCTACGAGCGCTGGACCACCGACTGGCACGACCTCGTCTCCGATCCGGGGATCACGCTCTTCAACAACGGCGGCCCCAACTCGCTTCACGCCGAGCCGACGATCGCCGCGGCCGAGGCCGGCAAGCACGTCCTCTGTGAGAAGCCGCTCGGCCGCGACGCCGCCGAGAGCTACGAGATCTGGCAGCGCGTCGAGGCGACCGGCGTCAAGCACCTCTGCGGCTTCAACTACCGCTTCGTCCCGGCCGTGCGGCTGGCGCGGGAGCTCATCGAAGGCGGCGAGCTGGGCGAGATCCGGCACTTCCGCGGCCGCTACCTGCAGGACTGGGGCGACGACCCGAGCCTCGACACGTGGCGCTTCCAGCCCGACGAGGCGGGCTCGGGCGCGCTCGGCGACCTCGGCACGCACGTCGTCGACCTGGCGCGCTTCCTCGTCGGCGAGATCGCCACGGTCGCCGGCTTCGTCCACACGTTCCTCCCCGGCCGGCGCGTGGACGATGCGCTCGAAGCCGCCGTCCAGTTCGAGAGCGGCCCGATCGGGACGATCGAGGCGACGAGGCTCGCGCTCGGGCGGCGCAACGCCTTCCAGTGGGAGATCAATGGCTCGAAGGGCTCGCTCGCCTTCGACATGGAGCGGCTGAACGAGCTGCAGGTCTTCCGCGCGGACGGCGACCGGGCTCGCGGCTTCAAGACGGTGCTCGTCTCCGAGGCCGACCACCCCTTCTGGGACCTCTGGTGGCCGCCCGGCCACATCGTGGGCTGGGGCGACACGTTCACGCACGAGGCGCTCCACCTATTGCGGGCGATCGGCGAGGACACGGACGTCGCTCCGTACGGCGCCACATTCGAGGACGGCTACCGCGCCGCGGAGGTCTGCGACGCGATCGTCCGCTCCGGCGAGACCGGCGAGCGCGTCGACGTGACGTATCGGTAGCGGCAGGGCCGCGACGGCGGCCCCTTCAGGGGTTTTGCGCGACGAGCGTCCGCGTCAAGCGGATGCTCGTCCTGCGCGGCCAGATCACCGTCCGGCCTTGCGCTGGCGCCGGCGGAGGACGGTGTCGAGCGTGACGGCGAAGAGGAGGATGCAGCCGGTCGTGATGAAGATCACGCCCTGGGTCAGATTGAGCGTGTTTAGCCCGTTCGCGATCGTCGCGATCACGAGGGCGCCGAAAAGCGCGTCCTTAACCTCGCCGCGGCCGCCGAAGAGGCTCGTGCCGCCGATCACGGCCGCCGCGATCGCATCGATCAGGAGCGTGCCGCCGCCTGCGTTCAGGTCGACGCTGTTCAGGCGGGCAGCGAGGACGACGCCGCCGATCCCGGCCATCACGCCCGAGATCATGAAGACGATCAGGCGGACGCGCGCCACGTTGATACCCGCGCGCCGAGCGGCCTCGGCATTGCCGCCGACGGCGTAGACGTGCCGCCCAAAGGTCGTCCGCTTGGCGACGAACGTGAGCACGAGGAGGGACGCGATCATCAGGAGCAGGACGAACGGCACGCCGCGGTCACGGTTGCTGACCACCACGACGAAGACGGTTGCGGCCACGACTGCGATGGCCTTCGCGACCAGGAGCCACGGGTCACGGACCGCGACGCCATGACGCCGGTGAGACACGAATGTCCCCACGACGCTCGCTATGTAGATGCCCAGGACGACGGCGGCGAGAATCCAGCCGGCCTTCTCCGAGAAGAAGTAGTTGGCGGTGTTGTTGACCGTGTTGTCCTGGATCACGATGACACCCTCGGCCTCGATCGACTTCTGGATCACGCCCTGCCAGATCTGATAGCCGGCGAGCGTGACCACGAACGCCGGCACGCCGATGAAAGCCACGAACGACCCCTGGAACGCGCCGATCAACGCGCAGACCGCCACGGCGAGCAGGATCGCCACGATCCCCGCGACCTCGTTCCCGTCAGGCACGGTGAGCTTCGCCACGACGACGCCGGCGATGCCGCTGATGTAGCTGATCGAGAGGTCGATCTCGCCGATCAGGAGGACGAATACGACCCCGTACGCCAGCAGGGTCGTGCCGGCCATCTGCGTGATGATGTTGCTGAAGTTCCCCGGGCTGAGGAAGTTCTCCGCCTTGAAGGAGAAGAAGATCACGATCACGGCGAGCCCGATGAGCACGGGCCAGCTGCCGAGAGTGCCGCCGCGGATGTTGTCGAGCGTGCGCCCGACGAAGCTCTCGGGCAGCGCCGGCTCCGGCTGGACGGCCGTCGCGTCGGTACTCATGCAGGCTCCGGATTCGTCGACGCGATCCCCGCCACCTTCGTCGGCACGCCGGCGGTGATCGCCTGGACGACCTCCTGCTGCGTCGTCTGCTTGCGTTCGTAGAGGGCGACGTTGCGTCCTAGCCGCAACACGGTGATCCGGTCAGCGACCTCAAAGATGTCGTGCAGGTTGTGCGAGATCAGGACGACGGCAAGACCCTGCTCCGCCAGGCGCGCTACGAGCTCGAGCACCTGCTCCGTCTGCGCGACGCCGAGCGCCGCGGTCGGCTCGTCGAGGATCACGAGCCGCGAGTTCCACATCACCGCACGGGCGACGGCGACCGACTGTCGCTGGCCGCCCGAGAGGGTCGCGACCGGCTGCCGGATCGAGCCGATCGTCGTCACCGCGAGGCTCTTCATCGTCTCGGCGGTCTTCGCCTCCATCACAGGCTCCTTGAGCCGGTGCAACCAGTCGCGCGCCTCACGGCCGAGGTACATGTTCTGGACGACGTCGAGGTTGTCGCAGAGCGCGAGATCCTGGTAGACGACCTCGATCCCGAGCTTGGCGGCGTCCTTCGGCCCGTGGATGTGAACCTCGTTGCCGTCGAACAGCACCTGTCCACTGTCCGGAGTATGCGTTCCTGCGACGCACTTGATCAGGGTCGACTTGCCGGCGCCGTTGTCCCCGACGAGGGCCATCACCTCGCCCGGGCAAACCTCGAACTCGACCTCGCTGAGTGCCTGGACCGAGCCGAAGCTCTTCGAGATCCCGTGGAGCTGAAGGAGCGGGGTCGTTGCCTCGGCGGTCGTGGTCATGGGTGCAAAGAAGTGGGGGCGCGCCCTCGCGGGCGGCCCCCACCCTACGTCACTTCCTAGGTGCAGTACTTCTTGTACTCGCCGACGCAGACCTTCGACTTCTTCAAGTAGCCGTTGAAGAGCTGCTTGTAGTTCGCCTTCGTGATCGAGATCGGCGGGATGATGAAGGCGGGGATCGTCCTGTTCCCGTTCTTCACCGAGCCGGTCGTCCTCGGCGGCTGGCCCTTCAGGAGCGCAACGGCTGCGGCAGCCGTGATCGTTGCGCCCTTCCGCTGATCCTTCCAGACGGTCATCGTCTGCCAGCCCGAGATGATGTTCTGGACGCCCTGCTCGGTCGCATCCTGGCCGCTGAGCGCGATCGGCTTCAGCTTTCGCGCCTTCAGCGCAACGATGACAGCGTTCGCGAGCCCGTCGTTCGCCGCCGCGACGCCCTGGATGTTGTTCTTCGTCTTCACGAGCATCTGCTCGAAGATCGTCCCCGCCTTCTGGTTGTCCCAGCCCGGCGTGAACTGCTGCGGGCCCTTCTTGAGCGTCCCGTTCTTGTAGAGCGGGTTCAGGACCGACTCGTAGCCGCCCTTGAAGAGGAACGAGTTGTTGTCGGTCTGGCCGCCGTGCAGCTCGGCCACGACCGGCTTCTTCGAGTACAGGCCCTTCGCCTTCAGGCCGGCGACG
>DASQKK010000046.1:0-8407 GCA_035630545.1 Gaiellaceae bacterium | reverse complement strand
GATCGCCTCGATCCCGGCCGAGCTGCGCAAGAACCTCGTCGTCGTGAAGGCGCCGCGGCCTCGCTGGTGGAGGCTCGGGCACTGAACTTGAACGATGCCTCCGTCTGGCGGCTCGCGCTTGCGCGCCGCTACATCGAGGCCGACCGCGAGCGCGCCGCGATCGCGGTGCTCGGCGGCTCGGTCGCGCAGGGCGTCCCCGACCGCTGGTCGGACATCGACACGATCGTCTACTGGGACGAGATCGACCGCGATGGCTCGAGACGCCGCGCGTGGGAGCCGGCGGCGAGCGCTTCACCTGCCGGCGGTAGACGCGACGCGCGCCCGCCGCCTCTGGTCGCTCCCGGCAGAGCCGTCGGAGGGTGGAGGCGGCGAGCCGCCCGCCCCCTCGCACCCGGACTAGGGCGTGCTACGCGGGTTCGCCGGCTTCAGCAGCGGCGCTTCGGCCGTGTCCGGCTTCTCCGGCTTCGGCGTCTCCTTCGCAGCCGCCGGCGTCACCGTCTTCTCGACCGGGTCCGGCTTCGCGACGATCTTCTTGGGCTTCGGCTTGCGGACGGCCGGGGCGACCGTGCTTTTCCCGCGCGTGGTCGGCTTTGCGGCCGGGCCGGTGTCCCGTGAGGTCTTCGGCTTCGGGATCGTCGCGGGCTTGTTGGCCGCAGGCGGGCTCGCCTTCGTCGGATGCGTCTTCGTCTCGGTCTTGTTATGGCCCGGTGCGGCGGCGCTCTTGCCCCGCTCCGGTGTCGCCGCCTGCGGCGGCTTCGGACGCTTGGTCTTCTTCACCACGACCGGCGTCGTCCTCGCGACGCGCGACGCGGTCGCCGTGGCAGCGAGGACGGGCAGCCGCCGCGCCGGTGTCGCTGCGGCACGCTCGACCTTCGCGGCCGTCCGCTCCGGAGCCGCCGGCTGCGCCTGAACCGCCTTGACGCCCTCGTACCCGGCGCCGCCGGCGACCGCAACGGCAGCGAGGCCGACCGCGATCTTCGTGGTGATCCCGGCGGCGCCGATGCCCGCGGCCGTACCCGCGGCGGTGCCGGCGGCCCCGATCGTGGGCAGTCCGGTCGCGGCGGCGGCGCTCGGCGCGCCCTTGAAGAACGTCAGCGTGAACGGCAGCGGCAGCACGGCGAGCGCCTTGAAGGCGCGCCGGTGCTTGAGGCTGCGCGCGGCCATCCTGGCGCAGCTCGTGCACTCGTCGATGTGCGCGACGAGGCGGCGGCGCTCCTTGCGGCCGAGGCGGCCGTCCGTCTCCCGCGAGAGCGCGATTTCCGCGCGGTCGCACGTGACCAGGTTCTCGAGCTCCTCGGCGAGCGAGCGGCGGGCGCGAAAGATCAGCGCCTCGAGCGCCGACTGGGAGACGCCGAGCAGCTCGCCGATCTCGCCGTAGGAGCGGCCCTCCAGCTCGCGCAGGACGAGTGCCTGCCGCTGTGTCGGCGGGATCCGCTGCAGCGCGCGGACGAGCTCGTCGATCGAGGGCCCCTCGTCGACATCCTCCTCGACGGCGACGTCGCGGTCGAGCTCGACTTCGAGCGGCCGCGTCTGCTGCTGCCGGAAGCGCTGCCGGATCAGGTTGTGCGCGATCGTGATCAGCCAGTTCGTCGGCTTCCGCGGCTTCTCGCCGCGCTCGAGTGCGCGCAGGGCGTTGACGAACGTCGTCTGGGTCACGTCTTCCGCGTCGGCGCGGTTGCCGAGCACGGCGTACGCGTAGCGGAAGACCTCGGCCGCGTGGAGACGGTAGAGCTCGTCGAGCTCGTGCGCAGCCGTGACCCCGGACGCGGTTGTCGCCACTCTCTCTAGATACCCGGAAATCCGGGTTTGTGGGCCGCGCGAACAAACTTCTTACAACTGGGAGCGCAGGCACCGAGCTCTGTCGGATCTACCTGCGTAGGGGGGAAACCCAACCGCTCGTAGGCAGGCGGCTCCTGCGACGGTACGAGGCGAAGGCCGGGCGAGAGCCCGGCCGAGCCCGTCCTCACGGCTACGACCCGCGGAGGACGTCGACCGAGACGATCGCGTCCGGGTTGATGAAGCGGTCGCCCAGCATCGGCCACTCGCCCTCGGCGACGTCGGCGAGCTTCAGGATCGTCATCTGCGCGAGCACGAGTGCGTCTTCGTAGGTGGGCGAGCCGCCGATCAGGATCGTCTCGCCGTCGCGCAGGCGGACGACGACGCGGCGCTGGTCGACGGCTGCGGCGACGCGCTCCTCGGCACCGATGACGGTGGGGCTGACGGGGGGCTCGGCGAGAGCGTGCATGGCGTTCTTCCTTCCCGTGATGTGGCGGCTGCCGGAGGACGCCACTCCGGCACTCTCATCGTCCCGAACTGCCCGTCTCGAGGCCTCCCCCGGATGCGGGATTCCGCGTACATTGGCCGCATGGCCGACTCGTGGCGTGTCTGCATGATCTGCACGATCAGGCCGATCGCGGAAGCGCTCTCGAGCACGCTTCGAGAGCTCGACCACGACCCCGTCGCGCTGGTCGCGCCGCGCCGGTCGGACTCGGACGAACAGCCGGCGTTCCTCCGGCTTACTGCGGCCAGCGCGCCGCCCGACCTCGATCTGCTCTTCGCGAAGGACAAGTGGTCGATCGGGCGGCTGCTCCGCGCCTACGAGCCCGACCTGACGGTCTGCTGGGGCTTCCCGTGGAAGATCCCCCAGGCCGCGCTCGACGTCGCGCGCCTCGGCTCGATCAACGGGCATCCGGCGCTGCTGCCCCGCCATCGCGGGCCGATTCCGTTCGCCTGGACGCTACGGGCCGGCGACCCTGACTGGGGCTTTACCTGGCATCGCATGGACGCCGAGCTCGACACCGGCAACATCCTCGCGCAGGGGAGCGACCCGATCCGGGACGACGACTGCGACATCGCCGAGTTCGGGCCGCGGCTGCTGCAGGCGGCTGCCGCGCTCCTCACTATGGCGCTCGATCGGATCGCGGCCGGCGACCCGGGCGACCCGCAGCCGGCGGAAGGTGTGACCTGGGCGGGGCACTTCGAGGACGACGACTACGTCCGCGTCGACTGGTCGCAGCCCGCGCGCCGCGTGCACGACCAGGTGCGGGCCTGGCAGCTCACGTTCGGGATGTCGCGTATCCGCGCTCCCATCGCGATCGTCGACGGCGAGGAGGTCGTGCTCCTCCAGACCCGGCTCGCCGACCCAGGGGACGGCGCCCGCCAGGTCGAGTGCGGCGACGGCCCGATCTGGATCGTCGCGAGCGAGCCCGTCTAGCGTCGTCCCCCAGGACGAGCGGAAGAGACCGGCGTCCCAGACCCTCCGGCTACTCGCTCGAGAGCACGTCGATCGACGCGACCGAGGCCGGCCGGATGAAGCGGCCGTCGAGCTCGGGCCACTCGCCAGCCGACTCAGCGCTCGAGAACTGTGTCATCAGCTCGCGTGCCGCCGTCACGGCCTCCTCGCGGTCGTCGTAGGCGGCCAGCTCGAGCTGCTCGCCGCCGAGCAGCCGGAGCACGACGCGGCGCGTGTCGGCCATGTCGGGCACGACCGCGGTCGCCGTGACCGTCGCCGCCGAGGTGTGCTCGGCCAGGATCGACTCGAACGAGCGCAGCGGCACCGGCGGCGCCTCGAAGTTGGACGGCGCCGGGCCGACGGGCTCGGGGCTCAGCGGAGGATCCTCCGCGCCGATCAGGCCGACGGCCACGGGCGCAGCCGCACCGCTCGCGAACTCGTACATCTGCTCTGTCTCCCTCTCCGGCCGCCGCAGGATGCCGGGTTCGTACGCCGCAATTGGGCTGAATATCGGCGTACGGCTCCGAGCCGTCGTCCCTCGGCTGGGGGAATCGGCGAATCGTCGCCCGAGACGCAGGCCCGCGGTGACCCGCCGGAATCGCGCTCGCCGCACGTGCCGATGAGAAAGCCGAAGCGGCCGGGGGCATCACTGCCTCCGGCCGCCGCGGCCCGAGGGGAAGTTGGGGACTAGGAGTCGTCGCCGTCGCCGAGCACGGTGACGGCCTTGACGGTCTCGCAGTTGACCCAGGTGTCGGTCGACGTCTCCTTGGCGTTGATCCAGAGGACGTCGTTGCCGGGGCCGCAGTCGATCGTGTCGACCTGCTTGTCGCGCGCGAGCGCGTGGAGGACGTCGTCCCCGTCGCCGCCGTACTGCCTGTCGGCGCCGCGGCCGGGCCAGATCCGGTCGTTGCCGGGGCCACCGTCGACCGTGTCGTCGCCCGGGCGCCCGCGGAGGATGTCATTGCCGTCGCCGCCGGCGATCGAGTCGTTGCCGTAGCCGCCCCAGGCGCGGTCGTCGCCGGCGCCGGCGTCGATCGTGTCGTTGCCCTGGTTGCCGTGGAGGCGGTCGTTGCCACCCAGGCCCGAAATCGCGTCGTTGCCCTTGCGCGCGAAGACGACGTCGTTCCGGTCGGTGCCCGTGAGCACGTCGTCGCGGTTCGTGCCCTTGATCACGACGGCCGCGACGGCGGTGGTCGCGAGGGCGAGCGTCGCCAGTGCGGCGATCGCTCCGAGCATGTACCTGGCGTTCTTCATGAGTGATCCTCCTCGTAGGCGAAGCTGACAGCCTCATCCTTCCCCGGCGCCGTCAGACGCTCGTTCGCCGAACGTAAAACGCTCGTAAAACGGGATCAGGCGGGCGTGAGCGGGCGCGCCGCCGCGTCGCGCACGACGTGCGGCAGGCGGACGGTGAAGACCGTCAGCTCGCCGGGAGTGCTCGCCGCCGCGACCGACCCGCCCATTCCCTCGGCCAGCTCCTTCACGATCGCGAGCCCCAGCCCCGTGCCGACGGGGCGCTCACGGCCGTAGCGGGAGTAGAGGTAGAAGCGCTCGAAGGCCTGGCCCAGCTCCTCGGGCTGCAGGCCGGGGCCGGTGTCCTCGACCCTGATCGAGCCCGGCGCGGTCACGATCCGGACGGAGCCGCCCGCCGGCGTCAGCCGGAGCGCGTTCTCGACGAGGTTGGAGACGATCTGGAGCGCCCGGTCGGCGTCGCCGGTCGCGGGAGCGACCGCAGGCCCGTCCGCGTCGAGCGTGACCCCGAACTCGCGCGCCTGGGATTCGTAGCGCCGGAGGGCCTCCCCCGCGATCGCGCTCAGGTCGATCGGCTCCCGGCGGACGCTGAACTCGGCCTTGCGCATCCGCGCCAGGTCGAGCAGGTCGCCGACCAGGCGCTCGAGCCGGCGCGACTCGCTCACGATCGTGGCCGCCGCCTCGCCCGCGGGCAGCACACCCTCGCCGAGGCCCTCCGCGTAGCCGCGGATCGCGGTCAGAGGCGTCTTCAGCTCGTGGCTGACCGAGAGCAGGAACGCCTGCTCTGCCTCGCGCGCCTTCGCCAGTGCGACGGCGACCTCGTTGAAGCTCTCGGCGAGGAGCGCGAGCTCGCGCGCACCCTCGACCGGGACGAGCGGTGGCGCCGAGGTCGACCCGGCGAGACCGCGCGTCGCCTCGGCGACGCGCCGCACCGGCCGTGCGATCGCGCGGGCGAGCAGGAAGGCGATCAGCGCGGCCAGGGCGGCCGTCGCGACTGCGGCGGCGACGAGCCCCTCGATGTGCGGCCGCCAGGCCGAGGTCGTCGAGCTCGCCGGGCGCAGGAGGATGAAGCCTTTCCCGTTCACGAGCCGCGCCGCGTAGAGGTAGCGCGTCCCGTCCTCGTCGAGCGTGCCGTCGAGACGGACGCCGCGGCGAAGCTGCGCCGCGCGCTCGGGCGGGAGCAGGCTCGAGGAGCCGTCGAGCGGCACCTGCACGACCCGCTCGTCCTGCCGGTCGAGGAACTCCTGCAGGGAGCGGAGGCGCGAGAAGGGGACGAGCGCCTCGCGCTCGCGCTCGACGAGCAGGTCGAACTGGGCCGAGACGTCGCGGAGGGTGTTCCGCTCGACGGCGCGCCGCGTGAGGATCGCGCCGAGCACGAGCGCCAGCGCGAGCGAGAGCAGTGCGACGAGGGCGATCGCGGCGAACAGCCGCGCCCGCAGCGACTGCAGTTTCACAGCCGGACGGCCTTGTAGCCCGATCCGCGCACGGTGTGGATCGACGCGGGGCGGCCGAGCTTGCGGCGCAGCTGTGCGACGTGGACGTCGACCGTGCGCGTGCCGCCCGCGTAGGTCATCCCCCAGACGCGGTCGAGCAGCTGGTCGCGCGAGACGACGATGCCGGCGTTCTCGAGCAGGTAGGCGAGCAGGTCGAACTCCTTGCCGGTCAGCTCGACGGGCTCGCCGGCGACGCGCACTTCCCGCGCCTGCGGGTCGAGCGCGACGTCGCCGACCTCCAGCACCTCGGCGCGCGCGGACGGGCCGGTGCGGCGAAGTACGGCCTTGATGCGGGCGGCGAGCTCCCGCGGCGAGAAGGGCTTCGAGACGTAGTCGTCGGCGCCGACCTCCAGCCCGGCGACGCGATCCGCCTCCTCGTCCCGGGCGGTCAGCATCAGCACCGGCACGTCCGAGCGCGCGCGGATGCCGCGGCAGACGTCGAAGCCGTCGGCGCCCGGCAGGCCGATGTCGAGGATCACGAGGCGCGGCCGCACGGTCTCCAGCGACTGTAGGGCTTCCTCACCCGAGCGGACCCACGCGACCCGGTAGCCGGTCTGCTCGAGGTAGGCCCGGACGAGCGAGCCGATCGACTCCTCGTCCTCGACGAGCAAGAGCTGCGGCCCCGGCGTGCCCGCGGGGTGGAGCTCGGCCGCGCCCGCCGCGGTCATTTGCGGTTGGCGCGGACCTCGTTCGCCGGCGCGTCGCCGTCCCGGATCACGGTCGCGACCATACCGCGCCTGAGCTCGGAGTAGGCCGCGGGCCGGCCGTTGATCGTGATCGCGGCCGTCGGTGCGACCGGGATCGGAACGAGGCTGCCGTCACGCTCGAGCAGGGTCAGCGTCCCACCGGCCTTGTTGCGGATCGTGCCGCGATCGACGCGATAGTCGTGCAGGACGCCGCCGTCCTTGACGAGCACCTCGGCGCGGACGAGCTTCGGGCCGAAGAAATAGTTGCCGAGCGAGCCCGGCAGCGCGAGCCCGGGCTGGGCGACGAGCAGCGTCGCGTTGACCGCGAGCAGCGCAGCGACGGCCCAGAGCCCCTTGGCACGCCTCGTCCTCATGGCCGCATTGTGGCCGCTCTTCGTCAGCGTGACGTGCCCCGGACGTTAGGGGCTTGTAAAACCATCGTTTGTCCGGGCCTGCCGCCGAGCACAAATGGCACATGCGAACGGCACGGCTCGAGCGGCTCCTCTGGTCCGGGTTGATCCTGGCCGGAATCGCGCTGGCCGCGGCAGTCTGGGTCGCCTGGCCCGTCGCATCAGCGCCGGCCGCGCCGCCGACCGACACGCGGCCGGCAATGCTCGGCCCGGCCCCCGTCCCGTCCGAGCTCGAGCAGAGTGTGGGCTACGTGCAGGAGTCGCCGGAAGAGCTCGGCGCCGAGCCGCTTCCGGGCGCGGAGCTCACGCCAGAGCGGCAGCCCGTCGTAGGCTGAGCCGCCGCGCTGCGAGGACGGCCATCAGCAGGCCGGTCGTTCCGGCCACGGCGAAGCTGAGCTCAGTGCCGCCGACGGCGCAGAGCCAGCCGGCGAGCAGTCCGCCGAGCGGCGCCAGCCCGGCGAAGGCCCAGAGGTAGAGGCTGACGACGCGGCCGCGGAGGTGGTCGGGCGCCCGCAGCTGGAGGATCGAGCTCGCATTCGACGTCCAGAGCGTGAAGCAGACGCCGGTGCAGAAGAGCAGGATCGCGCACAACCACACAGTTGTCAGGGGGGCGAGGGCCAACAGGCAGACACTGAAGCCGCCCGTGCCGAAGACGAGTGCCTTCCAGCTGGCACGACCGAGCGTCGCTGAGAGCAGCGCCCCGACGAGCGCACCACCGCCGAAGCAAGCGGAGAGGATGCCGAAGACCTCGGGACCGGTGTTCAACGTGTCCGACGCGAGCAGCGGCAGGATCACGTGGAAGTTGAAGCCGACCGTGCTGACGACCGTGACGATCAGCAGAACCAGGCGTGCGTCGGCCGAACGCCACGCCCAGGTGAACCCCTCGCCGATCGCCTTCATCATCGTCGGAGGCTTCGCGCTGGGATCGAGGGGGACGAGCTCCTCTCGCCGCATCATCAGCAGCCCTGCGAGGACAGCGAGGAACGTGACCGTGTTGATCGCGAAGCAGACACCCACCCCGAAGGCCGCGATCAGCACGCCGGCGAGGGCAGGCCCGACGACACGGGACGCGTTGAAGAGGCTGGCGTTCAGTGCAACGGCATTCGGCAGCTCGTCGCGGCCGACCATCTGGAACGTGAGCGCGTGGCGTCCCGGAGCATCGAAGACGAGTGCGGTGCTGGAGAGAATCGCGAGCAGGTACACGACCCAGAGCGTCTCCAGGCCGCCGAGCACAAGGACGGCGAACGCTGCCGAGAACAGCATCGAGACGGTCTGAGTCCCGATCACGAGCTTGCGGTTGTCGATCCGGTCGGCGACGACGCCTGCGAACAGGCCGAA
>DASQKK010000045.1:0-15512 GCA_035630545.1 Gaiellaceae bacterium | reverse complement strand
GAAGAACCACTGCTCCATCACGCGCGACTCGACGAGCGCGCCGCAGCGCTCGCACGTGCCGTCGCCGAGCACCTGCTCGTTCGCGAGCACCGTCTGGTCGTTCGGGCACCACTTCACCGGCGCGCCCTTGCGGTAGGCGAGGCCCTGCTCGAGGAAGCGCAGGAACTGCCACTGCTGCCAGCGGTAGTAGCGCGGATCGTGGGTCGAGATCTCCCGCTCCCAGTCGAACCACCACCCCATCCGGCGCATCGTCCGGCGGATGTTGACGATGTTGCGCTCGGTGGTCTCGCGCGGGTGCCCGCCCTCCTTGATCGCGCTGTTCTCGGCCGGCAGGCCGAAGGCGTCCCAACCCATCGGATGGAGGACGCGCAGGCCGTTGCGGCGCCGGAAGCGCATGACGACGTCGCCGATCGTGTAGACGAGCAAGTGCCCGAGGTGCAGCGAGCCCGAGGGATAGGGGAGCATCTCGACCACGTAGCTCTTGCCGGAATCCGCCGTCTCCGGGTCGGCCGGGTTGTCGACGTGCCAGGCGCGCGCCTCGTCCCAGACACGCTGCCACTTCTCCTCGACTGTCTTCGCGTCGTACCGCTCGCTCATGGGTGTCTCCGGGTACAAAAAAGCCTCTCGCTCGAGAGGCCCGTCGGAAGCTCTCGCGGCTGCTCGCCGCGCTGGCCTCCTGCTCTAGGAAAGAAGCTGCTTCACTTGCGCGCATGCTAGCACTGTTCCCCGGCGGAACCAGGGTCGCTGCGGGCGTGCTGGAGCTCGACGGGATCCCCTGCACCGACCTGGCGGAGCGGTTCGGGACGCCGCTCGTCGTCTACGCCGAGGAGATGCTCCGCGAACGGGCGCGGATGTTCCAGCGGGCCGTCCCGGACGCGCTCGTCGTCTACGGGACGAAGGCGTTCCCGAACGTCGCGCTGATGCGGCTGCTCGCCGAGGAGGGGCTCGGCGCCGACGTCTCGACGCTGGGTGAGCTCGCGTTC
Organism: Gaiellaceae bacterium; assembly: GCA_035630545.1. Lineage (GTDB taxonomy): Bacteria > Actinomycetota > Thermoleophilia > Gaiellales > Gaiellaceae > Gaiellasilicea. Next base: position 14,529 of record DASQKK010000045.1, on the reverse strand, counting down.
GCGCGCCGGGCCGGGATCGCAGGCGAACGGCTGCTCGTGCACGGGAACAACAAGTCGGACGAGGAGCTCGCCGCGGCGGCCGAGGCCGACGCGCTCGTCGTCCTCGACGCGCCCGACGAGCCGGCGCGAGCGGCCGCGGCCGGCGTGCAGCGTGTCCTCGTCCGCGTCACTCCCGGCGTCGAGGCGGAGACGCACGAGTCGATCCGCACCGGGCACCGGGGCTCCAAGTTCGGGCTCGACGCGGACGACGCGGCCGCGGCGGTGCGCGTCGCGCGGGACGCCGGGCTCGACGTCGAGGGGCTGCATGTCCACGTCGGCTCGCAGCTCGCCGATGTGCGCGCGCACCTGCTCGCGGTGGCGTTGCTGGCGCAATTCGCCGACCGCTGCCGGAACGAGCTCGACTGGCTGCCGCGGACGATCGACATCGGCGGCGGCTTCGGGATCCGGCATGTCCAGGCGGAGCTGGAGCCGCCGGTCGAGGAGCTCGTGCGAACGGTCGCGGCCGCGGTCGGGCGCGACTGGACGATGCGCGGGCTCGACGCACCGCGCCTGATCGTCGAGCCCGGACGTGCGCTCGTCGGGCCGACGGCGTTCACGCTCTACCGCGTCGGCGCGGTCAAGCGCGCGGGCGACCGCCGCTACGTCGCGATCGACGGGGGGATGTCCGACAACCCGCGGCCGCAGCTCTACCAGGCGCGCTACACGGCCCTGCTCGCGAACCGGGCCGACGAGGAACCCGACGACGTCTTCACGGTCGCCGGCAAGCACTGTGAGTCGGGCGACGTGCTGATCGAGCGTGCCGAGCTGCCCGAGCCGCGGCGCGGCGACCTGATCGCCGTTCCTGCGACGGGCGCCTACACGCTCGGGATGGCGTCGAACTACAACGGCGTCCCGCGGCCGGCGGCGGTGCTCGTCGGCGGCGGCGAGGCGCGCCTGATCCGGCGACGCGAGACGGTCGACGACCTGCTCGAGCTAGAGCCTTAGCGGGCGCGGCGGACGAGCTCCGCCTCGACGCGTTCGGGCCCGAGCCCGCGCGCGGCGAGCAGCGCGTAGCTGTGAAACCAGACGTCGGCGAGCTCCTCGACGAGCCGCTCGTCCGACTCGCCGGCGCCGGCGAGCGCGGCCTCCAGCCCCTCCTCGCCCACCTTCCGTGCCGCGAGCGCCGGGTCGTCCAGCAGCGAGACCACGTACGACCCCTCCGGCCGTTCCCGTTCGCGCTCCTTGATCCGCCGCCAGAGCCAGGGCGCGAAGCACGACGCCGCCCCGGTGTGGCAGGCGGGGCCGGCCGGACGGACGCGCAGGAGGATCGCGTCGCCGTCGCAGTCGTCGCGCAACTCCTCGACGGCGAGTGTGCTGCCGGAGGTGGCTCCCTTGCGCCAGAGCTCCCGGCGCGAGCGGCTCCAGAACCATGCCTCGCCGGTCTCGCGGGTGAGCAGCAGCGCCTCGGCGGTCATCCACGCGAGCATGAGGACGCGACCGGTGCCGGCGTCCTGCACGATCGCCGGCGTCAGCTGCGGAGATTCCATCCCGCCTGCCTCAGCTCGGCCTTCAGCTCGGGGACGCGCTCGGGCCGCTCGTGGACGATCGAGGCGACGAGCGCTGCCTCGGCACCCGCCGCGAAGGCATCGGCGAGATGCCGCGACTCCCCTGCCCCGCCCGAGGCGATCACCGGCACCGCGACCGTCGTCGCGATCGCGCCGGTGAGCTCGAGGTCGTATCCCGCTCTCGTCCCGTCGGTGTCGATCGAGGTGACGAGCAGCTCGCCGGCACCGCGCTCGACGGCGGCGGCGGCCCAGTCGACGGCGCTGGACTCGCGGGGTACGCGCCCGCCGTGCGTGACGACGCGGCCGGCGCGGGAGTCGATCGCGCAGACGACGGCCTGCGAGCCGAACTCGGCCGCGAGGGTCGTCAATAGGGCGGGGTCGTCGAACGCGGCGCGGTTGACCGCGACCTTGTCCGCCCCGGCCTGCAGCAGCGTGCGCGCGTCCTCGAGCCCGGCGATGCCGCCGCCCACGGTGAACGGGATCGTCAGGCGCTCCGCGGCCCGCTCGACGAGCGCGGGCAGCGGCTCCCGTCCCTCCACGCTCGCCGTGATGTCGAGGAACACGAGCTCGTCGACGCCGACCTCCGAGTAGCGCTCGGCGAGCTCGACCGGGTCGCCGACGTCGCGCAGCCGTTCGAAGCGGACGCCCTTGACGACGCGGCCGCCGGCCACGTCGAGGCACGCGATCAGGCGCTTCTTGACCATCGCAGCGCGTTCTCGAGCACACGGGCGCCGGCGGCGCCGCTCCGCTCGGGATGGAACTGAACGCCCGCCAGGGGACCCGACTCGACGGCCGCGACGATCGAGCCGTCGTGGTCGGCGACCGCCGTCGTGATCTCGTCCTCGGGCTCGGCGGCGTAGCTGTGGGCGAAGTAGACGTCGGCGCCGTCGACGCCCGCCAGCAGCGTCGAGGGCTGCAGTGTGTCCAGCGTGTTCCAGCCCATGTGCGGCACCGTTCTCGCCCGCAGCCGCCGCACCGGCCCGCGAAGGAGGCCGAGGCCGGCGCCGCCCTCCTCGCTCCGCTCGAAGAACAGCTGCATGCCGACACAGATGCCGAGCACCGGCCTGCCGGCCGCAGCCCGGCCGCGAAGCGCATCGGCAAGCGGCCCCAGGCCGACCGCTGCGGCGCCGGCGTGCCCGACGCCCGCCACCACCGCGAGCGGGGCGGAAAGCACCTCCTCCGGATCGACGGCGATCACGGGCTCGGCACCGGCTCGCGCGAGCGCCGAGCAGACGCTGCGCAGGTTGCCCGCGCCGTAGTCGGCCAGCACGACCCTCACGCGAGCCCCTTCGTCGAGCGGACGCCGCCGCTGCCGGCTCGCGCGCAGGCCTGTCCGAGCGCGCGGCCGAGCGCCTTGAAGGCGGCCTCGGCGACGTGATGGTCGTCGCTGCCCGAAGCCGAGACGTGGACGGTGATCCCGGCCTGCATGGCGAAGCGCTCGAGCGCGTGCGGCAGGAGCGCCGGAGCGAGCCCGCCGATCCGATCGCCGGCGAAGCTCAGGTCGATCTCGGCGTGCGGGCGCCGGACGAGGTCGACGGCTGCATCGGCGATCGCCTCGTCCATCGGCACGGACGCTGCCCCATAGCGGGCGACGCCGTCGCGAATGCCGAGCGCCTGCGCCAGCCCATCCCCGAGCGCGGCCAGTACGTCCTCGACCGTGTGATGCTCGTCGACGTCGAGATCGCCGGACGCGAGCAGCTCGAGGTCGAACCCGGCGTGGAATGCCAGCAGCGTCAGGAGGTGGTCGACGAAGCCGATCCCGGTCTCGATGCGGGCGCGGCCGCGCCCGTCGAGGTCGAGCGAGAGTCGTAGCGCTGTCTCCGTGCTCGTGCGGAGGACGAAAGCGTCGCGGGCCTCGGATGGGGAAGCGGCGGCGCCGAGCGCGTCGAGGAGGACGTCGTTCTCGCGTCGGCGCCGCAGGGTGATGCGGATCCCCTCGGCGAACTCGCGGACGACGAGCCCGCGCTGCTCGAGGCGAGCGGCGAGCTGCTCCTCGTCGCGCACGAAGACGAAGTTGCCGTGGCCGGGCCGGCAGTCGTAGCCCGCGGCAGCGAGTGCCTGCTGCACCCGCTCCCGCTCCACGAGCGTCTCCTCGACGTCGAGCCACGGCTCACGCAGAGCGGCGGCTGCGATGCGCGCGGCAGGCGCACCGATGCTGGCGGGCGGGCGGCGCGACTCGAGCTCGGCGGCGACCTCGGAGGTCGCGACCGCCCAGCCGACGCGGAGCGCGGCGAGGCCGAAGGCCTTCGACAGCGTTCGCAGCACGATCAGATTCGGGTGCTCTGCGATCAGCGGCACGCAGGTCGCGCCCGTGTACTCGAAGTAGGCCTCGTCGACGACGACCGCCGCGTCAGGATGCGTCAGCGCAACCGTGGCGATCTCGGCCGGGTCGCGCAGATCGCCCGTCGGGTTGTTCGGGTTGCAGACCCAGATCACCGCCGCGCCGTCGGGCTCGGACTGGACGTCCGCGCGTTCGAGCTGCGTGACGATCCGGTACAGCCCGTAGGTCGGCGTCTCGATCGCGGCGGACCGGCCCGGAGCGAGGAAGGTTCGCGCACAGACCGCGATCAGCTCGTCCGCCCCCGCGCCGACGACGATCTGGTCGGCATCGACGCCGCAGTAGGCGGCCGCCGCCTCCTTCAGCTCCGCATAGGTGCCGTCCGGGTAGTCGTTCAGCCGCGCGAAGCTCTCGGCCAACGGCACCTGCGGCACGCCGGGAACGGGCGGCGTGTTCTGGTCGAAGCGGAGGATCTGCTCGAGACCGAGGCCGTGGCTGGCGGCGATCGCCGCCGATGCCGGCGCCCACGCGTACGGACGAAAGCCCGGTGGCAGCGCGACGGCGTTCACGCGAGCTCCAGAGCCGCCGCATGCCGCTCGAGGCCCTCGAGTCGCGCCAGCGGCAACGCGATCTCACGTGAGCGCTCGTGGCCTGCAGGATCCGCGCTCACGACCTGCACCGGCTTGAGGAACGTCTCCAGCCCGAGACCTCCGCTGCTGCGCGCAAGCCCGCCGGTCGGGAGGATGTGCGTCGCGCCGGCCGCGTAGTCGCCGACGACGGCCGAGGTGCGCACGAAGACGGTGCCGGCGTTTCGGATCCGGCGAGCGACCTGTTCGGCGTCGTCGATCCAGAGCTCGAGATGCTCGGGCGCGTACGCTTCGGACAGCTCCAGCGCCTCAGTGAGCGAGTCGACGTCGCGGGTCGAGACGTTCTCGTGCCCGGCGACGAGGGCGCCGACGGCCGCGCTCAGCTCGCGGTCGAGGCTGAGCAGGATCGCCTCGCTCTCGGCGCCGTGCTCAGCCTGGGCCAGCAGGTCGGCGGCGCAGCGAGCCGGGGTTGCCGTTCGGTCGGCGATCAGGACGACCTCACTCGGCCCGGCAGGAAGGTCGATCCCGACCCGGCTCGACACCAGCAGCTTCGCGGCCGTGACCCAGCTGTTGCCCGGCCCGACGATCTTGTCGACCGGCGCGATCGTCTCCGTTCCGTACGCGAGCGCCGCGACGGCCTGGGCACCGCCGACGGCGTAGACCTCGTCGATCCCGAGCGCGTGCGCGGTCGCGAGCGTCGCTTCGGCCGGCCGCGGTGTGACGACGGCGATGCGCTCGACGCCGGCGACCTGGGCGGGGACTGCCGCCATCACGAGCGAGGACGGATACGCGGCGCGGCCGCCCGGCACGTAGATGCCGACGGACGAGAGGGGGATCCAACGGCGCTCGGTGAGCACGCCCTCGACCGCCTCGATCGCGACGTCGGGCGGACGCTGGGGCGTCGAGAACGCTGCAACAGCGTCGGCGAGAGCTCGGACGGCGCCGAGCGCATCCGGCGCCAGGAGTGCCGCGCGAAGCCGCTCCGGCGCGACCCGCAACGGCTGCGGCTCACCGTCGAACCGCGCCGTCCAGGCGAGCAAGGCAGCGTCCCCGCGTTCACGGACGTCCGTCACGATCTCGACGACACGCGGGAGCACGTCTGCGAGCGCCGTTCCCCTCACGCGACCATCCGCTCGACCGGCAGCACGAGAATCGACGACGCGCCGGCCGCCTTGAGCGGCGCGAGCAGGTCCCAGATCTCGTCAGCGTCGACGGCGGCGTGCACGGCGATCATCCCGGGCTCGGCCAGGTCGATCACCGAAGGGGCGCCCATGCCCGGCAGCAGCTCGCCGATCCGCTCGAGGGCGCTCCGCGGCGCGTTCAGCATCAGGTAGCGCCGCTTCCGGGCCTCGACGACGCCGGTGACCATCAGCTCGATCCGCTCGACCAGCTCACGGCGGCTCTCGAGCGCCGCGGCGCCTGCGATCAGCACGGCCTGTGAGTCGAGGAGCGTGCCGACGAGACGGAGACCGTTCGCGCTCGCCGTCGAGCCCGTCGAGACTAGATCGACGATCGCGTCGGCGAGCCCGAGCCTCGGCGCCGCCTCGACCGAGCCTGAGACGGCGATCAGCTCGGTCTCGACGCCGTGCGCGGCGAGGCACGACCGGGTCGAGACGGGGTACGCGGTCGCGACCCGCAGGCCGTCGAGCTCGCCAAGTGAGGATTGCGGAGCATCCTCGGGAACGGCGGCCTGGAGCGTGCAGTGGGCGAAGCCGAGCTCGGCGACCGTGACGACGTCGGCCTGCGTCTCGGCGACGAGGTTCGCGCCGGTGATGCCGAGATCGACGACACCGTCCTGGACGTACTCGGGCACGTCGTGTGCACGCACGAGCAGGAGATCGACGGGCGCGTTGGCGCAGGGGACGAGCAGCGCGCGCTCTGTCGCCTCGAAGCTGAGCCCGGCGTCTGCACAGAGACGCAATGCCGGCTCGGCGAGTCGTCCCTTCGACGGGCAGGCGATGGTCAGCCGGCCGTTCGAACCAGCGCGCATGAAGGTGCTCCGCTGCACTCAGCGGCGCCTTCGCTTCAGCCGCTCGAGCGCGATCCGATAGCCGCCGGTGCCGTGGCGCAGCCACTGTGCGACCCGGGTGACGGTCGCGGTACTCGTCGGCACGCGGCCGGCGATCTCGAGGTAGGGCGCGCCTTCGTCGAGCAGCTTGACCGTCTGCCAGCGGTGCGCGAGCGCCTCGAGCTCCGGGAACGTGCAGAGGTCGCGTAGGAAGCGCTGTACGTCGTCGCGGCTCCGCAAGACGAGGAAGGCGTCGGCGAGGTCGTCGAGTCCGGCCAGGTTCTCGACGTCACGTGTGGTCTCGGTGGTGGTCATGATGCACCATGCTAGCATGCTAGCGTGTTAGCACAGCAGTTCACCGTCTATCCGGCGGTCGACGTCCTCGAAGGACGCGTCGTTCGCCTCGAGCAGGGCCGCCGGGAGAGCGTGACCGTCGAGGGCGGCGATCCTGTTGCGGCTGCGACCTCCTTCGCGGCGAGAGGCGCGTCCTGGCTCCATCTCGTCGACCTCGACGGCGCGTTCTCGGGGACACCTGATCTCGAGCTCGTCCACCGCGTCGCGGCAGTCGGACCGCCGGTGCAGGTCGGGGGCGGCTACCGCAGCACCGAGCTGGTCTCGGCGGCACTCGAGGCCGGTGCTGCACGCGTACTCGTGGGCACGGCGGCAGTCGACGAGACGTTCCTGCACGCGGCGGTCGAGCGGTACGGATCCCGCCTCGCAGTCGCCGTGGACGCACGCGACGGGAAGGTTGCCGTCGGCGGCTGGGCCAGGTCCGCCGCGACGACGCCGCGCAGCCTCGCTCAGCGGTGCGCCGCAACGGGCGTGGCGCGGCTGGTGGTCACAGCAACGCGACGAGACGGGACGCTGGCCGGGCCGGATCTCGCCCTCCTCGAGGACGTACTGGCAGCCGGACTGCCCGTGATCGCCGCCGGCGGGATCTCGTCGCTCGGCGACCTGAACGCGCTCCGCGAGCTCGGCTGCGAGGGCGCGGTCGTGGGCAGCGCAATCTGGCGCGGGCGTTTTCGCCTCGCGGACGCGGTTAGCCTGGAGGCGTGAGCGTCCGGTTCGCCGACGAGAGCGAGTTCGGTTTCGGCTGGATCGAGAGCGAACGAATGCAACGGACCTCGCATGCACTCGTCGCCGACGGCCGCGTCTGGGTGATCGATCCGATCGACGCCGACGGCGTCGACGAACGGATCCGGGCGCTCGGCGAGCCGGCCGGCGTGATCCAGCTGCTCGACCGCCACGACCGCGACTCGGGTGCGTACGCGGCCCGGCTGGGTGTGCCGTTGCACGTCGTTCCTGTGGAGATCGAGGAGGCGCCGTTCGAGTTCCGCTCCGTTCTCCGGAATCGCTGGTGGAAGGAGGTCGCGCTCTGGTGGCCGGAGCGACGCGTACTCGTCTGCGCCGACGTGCTCGGCACGGTCGCGTTCTTTCGCGCCGGCGACGAGCGGATCGGCGTGCATCCGTTTCTCCGGCTGCGGCCGCCGCGATCACTTCGCGGCCTCGGCGTCGAGCACCTGCTCGTCGGCCACGGTGAGGGATTGCACGGTGACGGAACTGCGGCAGGGGTCGAGGAAACACTGCGGTGTGCGCGAGGGCGGATCCCGCGCTGGCTCGCCGGAGTGCCGCGGATCATTCGCGCCGGCTGAGGCGCGGCTCCCGCTCGCTGTTTTCTCTGCGCGCGTGCGCGCGCGACGCCCACCACCCGCCCCCCACCCTCAGTTGGGTGGGGGGACGATGGCCGCCAACGACATACGCGCGGGTCACGAACGCGCAACTCTTGTGTGCCGATCTCTCCCCAGGTCAGCGCGCGCGGGCGAGCAGGCCCGGGCGGACGAGGCGGGGCGGTGCCTTCAGGCCCGCGTCCCGCACGGGCGGGTTCGCCGGCACGGCGAGCGGCGGCGCCGAGAACGAGGCGGCTCGACGGTCCGCCGGGGCGTCGCGGTACAGCGTCGTCCGCTGCCGCGGCGTGCGGCCGTTCGCGCGGATCAGCGCCTCCATCGCCTCGGGCGGCATTTCCTGCCCGTGCTCCGACCCCGCCGAGCGCGAGATCGACTCGTTCATCAGCGTCCCGCCGAGGTCGTTGACGCCCGCCCGCAGCGCGGCGGCGACGCCGTCGGGGCCGAGCTTCACCCACGAGGCCTGGACGTTCGTGATCGCCGGGTGGAGGGCGAGCCGCGCGACCGCATGCATGAGGAGCGACTCGCCGAAGGTCGGCCCCGAGCGGGCGCGGCCCCGCAGCCACATCGGCGCCTCCATGTGCACGAACGGCAGCGGCACGAACTCGGTGAACCCGCCCGAGCGCTCTTGCTGCTCGCGCGCCCGCAGCAGGTGTCGCGCCCAGTGCCGCGGCCGCTCGACGTGCCCGAACATGATCGTCACGTTCGAGCGCAGCCCGACTCGGTGCGCCGCGTCGTGCACCGAGAGCCACTGCTCCGTCGTGACCTTGTCGGGGCAGATCTCCGCCCGCACCTCGTCGTCGAGGACCTCCGCCGCGGTCCCGGGCAGCGAGCCGAGCCCCAGCGAGCGCAGCAGCTCCAGGTACTGCTCGAGCGGGAGCCCCAGCGTCGCCGCGCCCTGCCAGACCTCGAGAGCCGAGAACGCATGCATGTGCAGGTCGGGCAGCTCGGACCGGATCGCGTCCACCACCGACGCGTAGTACTCGCCCGTGAACGCCGGGTGGATCCCGCCCTGGAGGCAGACTTCGGTCGCGCCCCGCTCCCAGGCCTCGCGGGCGCGCCGGACGATCTCGTCGTGCGGGACGAGGTACGGTGCGCCGCGGAGATTCGCCGCGAGCTTGCCTTTCGAGAAGGCGCAGAAGCCGCAGCGGAAGTAGCAGACGTTCGTGTACTGGATGTTCCGGGTGACGACGTAGCTGACCTCGTCGCCGCACACCTCGCGGCGGAGCCGGTCGGCGGCGGCGAAGACGCGCTGGCGCTCGTCGCCGCGGGCGCGGAAGAGCCGGACGAGCTCCTCCTCCCCCAGCTCGGCGCTCGTGCCGACCGGCAAGGCATCACGGGCGACGAGGAACGGGACGGCGCCGGCCTCGCCCGGATGCCAGCCGTCCTCGCGCGCCAGCCCCAGCGAGTCCGACGCGCGCAGGGCGTGCGGCAGGACGGCCGGATCGACCCACTCGCCGGAGAGGTAGCGCGGGTAGACGGGCAGCCGGGCGGCGAGCTCGAGCCCGCGCGAGCGCGTCGCGGCCTCGAGGCGCTCGCGGTCGGGCCAGGGCGCCTCGGGGTTGACGTGGTCGATCGTCACCGGCGAGACCCCTCCCCAGTCGTCGATGCCCGCGTCGAGCAGGCGGGGAAAGTCGTCGTAGGAGAGATTCGGTGGCGCCTGCACGGCGACGTCGTCGGGGAGCAGCAACCGCGCCGCGGCGATCGTCCAGAGCTGGTCGTCGAGGCTCGGCTCCGGGTGCGACGCCATCCGGGTCCCCGGCTTGGCGCGAAAGTTCTGGACGATCACCTCCTGCAGGTGGCCGTGCCGCTCGTGCAGGCCGCGCAGGGCGGCCAGAGCCTCGAGCCGCTCGGCGCGCGTCTCCCCGATCCCGATCAGGATCCCGCTCGTGAACGGGATCCGCAGCTCGCCCGCGAGCTCGATCGTCTCCAACCGCCGCTGCGGCAGCTTGTCCGGCGAGGCCCAGTGCGGGCCGCCTCTTGCAGCAAGCCTCTCCGCGACCGTCTCGAGCATGATCCCCATCGAGGCCGAGACGGGGCGGAGCGCCGCCAGCTCTGCGCGCGTCATCACCCCCGGGTTCAGGTGCGGCAGGAGGCCCGTCTCGTCGAGCACGAGCTTCGCGACCCGGCCGAGGTACTCGAGCGTCGTCGCGCAGCCGAGCTCGGCCAGCTCCGCGCGCGCGACCTTGTAGCGCAGCTCCGGCTTGTCGCCGAGGGTGAAGAGCGCCTCGGTGCAGCCGGCGGCGGCCCCGGCGCGGGCGATTGCGAGCACCTCCTCCTCGCTCAGGTAGGCACGCTCGCCGCGCCGCGGCGGCCGAGCGAACGTGCAGTAGCCGCATACGTCGCGGCAGAGCGTCGTCAGCGGGATGAAGACCTTCGGCGAGAAGGTGACGAGCCCGCCGCCGCGCCGCCGCACGCGCGCCGCCGCGAGCAGGTCGTCGAGCGGCGCCTCGAGCAGCGCGTCCATATGAAGAACTTAACGAGCGGGTCGGTAGCCCCAGAGGCCGCCGAAGCTCTTCCAGCTCCCCTTCGACCAGCGCTGCAGCAGCGCCTGCTCGATCGGGAAGCGCTCGGTCGCGGTCGTCTTCACGGTCAGCCCCGGCAGCAGGAACGGGTTCGCGGGGTCGTTCAGCCGCCGCGTCTGCGCCATCACCGACGCGCGGGTCGGATTGTTGCCGGCGGCCTTCAGCGTCTTGACGAACTCGTGGGCGACCGCCATCCCGTAGACGTGGTAGACGTCCTTCTGGTTCGCGCCCTTGGCGAAGCGGGACATGATCGAGCGGTAGAGCTTCACGGCCGCGTCGTTCCGCCACTTCGCGTCGGTCGGATCCTTGAGGAAGACGATCGAGAGGGAGTTCTCGACCGCCGCGTTGGAGCCGCCCTCGGAGGCAAGGGTCATGACGTTGGAGGCGCTCGAGACGGCGTTGTTGATGATCAGCGGCCGCCAGCCGAGCCGGTTCGCGAACATGTAGCCCTGGATCGCGTGCCGCGGGGTGGCGAACAGCGCGAGCACGTTCGCGCCCGACGACTTCAGGCGGGTGATCTGCGACTGGACGTCGGGCTCGGTGGCCTCGAACCACTCCGCGAGGACCTTCACCTTCGAGCGCGCGATCCCCTGCTTGAGGCCCGCCAGCAGGTCTTTGCCGTAGTCATCGTTCTGGACGAGGACGCCGACCTTGGCGCCGGGCTTCGTGCGCGCGAGGTACGTGCCGTAGATCCACCCCTCGGCGCGGTAGCTCGGCTGGAAACCGATCGTCCAGGGGTATGCCTCGTGGTCGCGCCCGAACGTGGTCGCGCCCGAGGCGACGAAGAGCTGCGGCACCCGCGCAGCGTTGAGGTAGTCGCGCGTCGCGACGTTGTGCTCCGTCCCGACCGAGTTGAAGATCGCGAAGACCTTGTCCTGCTCGACCAGCTGCTGGGTCGCCTGCAGGGTCAGGGCGGGGTCGTAGGCGTCGTCGACCGTCTTGTAGCTGATCGCCCGGCCGTTGACGCCGCCGCGCGAGTTCACGTACTTGAAGTAGGCGTTGGCCCCACGTGCGACCGAGGCGTACGCGGTGTCGGTGCCCGACAGCGGCGCCGTCCCGCCGACAAGGATCGTCTTGGTGGTGATCCCCGGGTCGGCGCTCGTCGCCGCGGTGGCGCCTGTCGCGATCGCGCCCGCGAGCGCGAGCAGGCAGAGGAGAAGTCTCGGTCGACGCATCGTCGCTGCAGCCCCGTGGGGTCGAAAGGACGGCTCAGCGACTGCGATGGTAGCCGCGACTCAGCGCTTGGAGACGCCGGATCAGGCCGGCCGCCCCGCCCGGGAGCAGAATCATGAGGAGGATCAGGATGACCCCGTAGACCACCGCCGGCGCCCCCTGCGCCTTCGAGACCTCCTGCGCCCAGAGCGGCAGGAACTGGATGAAGATCGCGCCGAAGACGAGCGGCCAGAGCGAGCCGAGACCGCCGACCACGACGCCGACGAGCAGGAAGATCGAGAGCGTGATCGGGTAGGTGTCCGGGTTGACGAAGGTCGTCGCGATCGCGAGCAGCGAGCCGGCGACGCCCGCGTAGAAGGCGCTGATCCCGAACGCGAGCGTCTTGTAGGTGGCGAGGTTGACCCCGGAGGAAGCCGCGGCCAGCTCGCTGTCGCGGATCGCCCGGAACGAGCGGCCCGTTCTGCCGCGCAGGAGGAGCCAGGCGATCCCGAACATGAGCAGCGCGACCCCCCAGCTCAGGTAGTAGAGCCACTCGTTGAAGCTCGCGATCTCGAACCCGAGGAACTTGATCGGCTCCGAGATCGTCTCGAACGTGATCGGGTCCGTCGTCTCGACCGGGCGCGTGCGGGCGGCGGATTCGAACAGGTTGATCCCGCCGCCGCCGCCGGTGAACTGCTCGAAACGGTCGTACTTGATCAGCCCCGGCATCGCGACCGCGATCGCAAACGTCGCCAGCGCGAGGTAGAGACCCGTCAGCCGCAGTGCGGGGAAGCCGAAGGCGAAGCCGATGAGGCCCGCGACGAGCCCCGCCAGCGGGATCGTCCAGACGTCCTTCACGTCGGCCGAGAACGTGTGACTACCGAGCGTCAGGCCCTGGTCGGAGACGAGGATCGCGGTCGTGTAGCCGCCGATCGCCATGAAGGCGCCGTGGCCGAGCGAGATCAGGCCCGTGTAACCGGTGAGCACGTTCAGCCCGAGCAGGGCGATGAAGTAGATCCCGACGTACGCGAACTGCTGCGCCCGGAAGTCGCTGACGAACCTCGGCAACAGGAGGATCGCGGCGGCAGCGAGGACGAACAGCCCGACGCCGGTGAGGTCGGAGCGCTTCACACACGCCTCGTGACCGGCTTGCCGAAGAGGCCGGTCGGCTTGACGAGCAGGACGACGAGGATGATCAGCAGGGCGACGGGCAGCCGCAGCCCGGCACCGACGAAGTCGACGTAGGTGCCGATCAGGTTCAGTCCGACGCCGAGCATGAGGCCGCCGACGACGGCGCCGAACGGCGAGTCGATCCCGCCGAGAACGGCCGCCGCGAAGGCGTAGATCAGCACCGCCTGCATCATGTTCGGGTCGAGGAAGACGGTCGGCGCCGTCAGCATCCCGGCCGCTGCGCCGAGCACTGCGGCGAGCCCCCAGCCAATCGCGAGCATCCAACTGACGCGGACGCCGACGAGCCGGCTCGCTTCGGGGTTGAGCGCGGACGCCCGCAGCGCCAGGCCAACCTTCGTGAACTGGAAGAACGCCCACAGCAGCGTGACCATCACCAGCACGGTCAGGAACGTGCCCACGTCCTGCTGGGAGATCGCGACGCCGCCGATCTCCCACGTGTCGTTCGGGAACGGGCTCGGGAACGCGCGCACCTCGGCTGTCCAGATCAGGCTGACGAGGCCGTTGAAGATCAGGACGAGGCCGATCGTGACGATCACCGTCGTCAGCAGCGGCGCCCGCTCGATCGGCCGGATGACGAGGCGCTCGGTGCCGAGCCCGAGCCCGAAGGCGATCACGAGCGTGAGCCCGAAGGCGAGCCACTCGTTCACACCGTGGTTCTCGATCAGCGTCCAGGCGATGTAGGTTGTGAACACCGCCATCTCGCCCTGCGCGAAGTTGATCACCCCGGTCGCCCGGTGGATGAGCACCAGCGCGAGCGCGAGCGCCGCGAAGATCGAGCCGGTGGCGAGCCCTGCGACGACCTGCTGGAAGAACTCGGCCATCAGTGGCTGCTCCGATGACGGATTCGCGCCGCTCGCGCGCGAGCTGCAAGCGATGCAAGGACGCAGGGAGCGTTCAGGCCGGTTGGCCTGGACGCGACTGAGGACGCCGCAGCGCGCCGCAGATCGCGCGCGAGCGGTGCCCTATCTGTCGCCGGAGCAGCCACTTAGTACCCCAGGTAGCTCTTGCGGACGGATTCGTTGCGGGCGAGCTCCTCGCTCGGCCCCGAGACGGCGACCTTGCCGACCTCGAGCACGTAGGCGTACGACGCCACCTCCAGCGCGATCGCCGCGTTTTGCTCCACAACGAGCACCGTCAGCCCCTCCTTCTCGTTCAGCTCGCTGACGATCCGGAAGATCTCACGGGTGATCAGGGGCGCGAGCCCGAGCGACGGCTCGTCGAGCAGGAGCATGCGCGGGTGGCTCATCAGCGCGCGGGCGAGCGCGAGCATCTGCTGCTCGCCGCCCGAGAGTGTGCCGGCGTGCTGGCCGAGGCGCGTCGCGATCCACGGGAAGTACTCGGAGACGCGCGCGACGTCGTCGTCGATCGAGCCCTTGCGGACGTAGGCGCCGAGCCGCAGGTTCTCCTCGACCGACAGCTCAGCGAAGGTGCCGCGCCCCTCTGGGACGTGCGCGACGCCGAGTTTCGCGACCGACTCCGGCCCGCGGCGGCCGAGCGGCTTGCCGTCGAAGAGAATCTGGCCGTTGCGCTTGACCGTGCCCGAGATCGAGCGGAGCGTCGTC
>DASQKK010000044.1:0-16768 GCA_035630545.1 Gaiellaceae bacterium | reverse complement strand
CTCGCGGGCAAGCTCGAGGTGATCGTCCGGTACGGCAGCCGCCGTCCGGCAACGTCGGCGGGCGTGACCTCGGTCAGGCGGCTGCAGGTGCGATACATCGCGCACGACGGGCACCCGAGCACCGCGTCCGTGGTGCTGCCGTCGTGGTACGGACCGGCCGCCAACCCGCCGCTGCCGCTCGTGATCTCGCCGCACGGGCGCGGCCTGAACGGAAATGCGAACTCGATTCTCTGGGGCAACCTGCCGGGCCGTGGCTCCTTCGCCGTGATCAACCCGGACGCGCGCGGCAGGCGGGTGCCGGGTCACTCGTGGGGCTATGCCGGCCAGGTCGCCGATCTCGCGCGCATGCCCGAGATCCTGCGCACGACGCTGCCGTGGCTGCGGATCGACCCCCGCAGGATCTACGCCTTCGGCGGCAGCATGGGCGGTCAGGAGACGCTCCTGCTGCTGGCTCGGCATCCGAGCCTGCTGGCCGGCGCGGCTGCGTTCTCGTCCGTGACCGACCTATCGCTCCAGTACCGGAACTTCGAGCGCGTCCGCTGCAAGAACGCCTGCCGGACGCTGCTCGGCACGCAGTTCGGCTCCAACCTGCGCAAGATCGCCCGCCGCGAGATCGGCGGCGGGCCGGGCACGCGCGCAGCCGCCTACGCGGCTCGCAGTCCGATGACCTATGCCCGCAGGATCGCCGGGTCCTGCGTGCCGCTGCAGCTGTGGTGGAGCGTCTCCGATCAGGTCGTCGTCGACCAGCAGTCGCAGACGGGCAAGTTCTTCTGGCAGCTGCGCCGGCTCAACCCGAGGGCGAACGTGGAGGCGTTCGTCGGCTTCTGGATCCACTCGGCCGAGATGCGCGCGCGGACCGGGCTTCCGCTCGCACTCTCCCGCTTCGACCTGCTCCCGCAGGCGAAGGCGTGGGAGAACATCCGCCACGTCCGCACGCCGGTCGAGGGCGCGTGCACGAGAGGAGAGCGATGAGGCTCCAGCACGTCGGGATCACCGTTGCGCCGGAGGAGATCGACGCCGCGCGGGCGTTCTACGGTGACGTGCTCGCGCTCCCCGAGCTGTACGCGACCGAACGAGCCCTCGTCTACGGTCTCGCGCGGGCCGGCGACCTCGAGCTGCACGTGATCGCGGGTCCCGGCCCGGACGTGAGTGCGCAGCACCACTTCGCGCTGCAGGTCGACGCGCTCGACGCCGCCCGCGGACGGCTCGCCGGCTCCGGCTGCGAGATCGAGGAGGCGCGTCCCGTCGGCGGCCGAGAGCGGTTCTTCGTACGTGACCCCTTCGGGAACCTGATCGAGTTCGTGACGCAGCGCGTCTAGCCGGCTTCGGTCGCGCCCCACTCCTCCGGCGGCACGTCGCGCACGTGCGTCGAGAACATCCAGAGATGGCCCTCGGCGTCGTAGGCGTCGTAGCGGCGGTCGCCGTAGGGCGTGTCCATCAACTCCTGGCGGATCTCTGCTCCCGCCGCCTTCGCCTGCGCGTAATGCGCGTCGACGTCGTCGACGTACACCTGCACCTGCGCCGGCGAGCCGCCGCCGTTCCTCGGGCTCCGGTAGTCGCCGCCGGGCGCGCCGAGCATGATCGAGCCGCCGCCGATCTCCATCTCGGCGTGGTTGATCGTCCCGTCCGCGCCCGCGAAGCGGAGCTTCTCGGTGAATCCGAACGCGCGGGTGAGCCAGTCGAGCATCGCCGCCACGTCCCCGTAGAGGAGGTACGGGAAGATCGTCTGCGCCATCGTTCGATCCTACGCCGGTGCGGCGAGGCTGTGGACGCGGTCGGCCGCGCCGTCGGTGATCGGATCGCCGTGGCCGACGCCGACGATTCCCGCGTCGAGCTCGGCCATACGGCGGATCGACTCGGCCTGCTGCGCCGGGTTGATCGTGAACGCCGGCCAGCCCGCCTCGAAGCGCGGCCAGGTGGCGATCGCGTCGCCCGAGAGCAGGAGCCCGCGTTCGGGCCACGAGAACGCGAGGTGGCCGGGTGAGTGACCTGGGACGTGGAGCACGCGCAGCGGGCCGACCGCGTCGCCGTCGTCGACGCTCTCGTCGATCGGGCAGGGCCGGTGCTTCGGTCGGTTGAGGAAGATCCCGACCTGGAACGGATAGGTGCGGAGGGGCGCAGTCGGCTTGAGTCCGACGGACTGCGCGGGCCGGTCGCCCGAGACGATGTCCGCCTCCCATTCGTGTGCGAGCACCGCCGCACCGGTCTCCCGCTTCAGCGCAGCGACCCCGCCGAGGTGCGAGCGGTGCGCGTGCGTGAGCACGATCCGCTTCAGGTCCGAGGGCTTGCGGCCGAGCTTCCTGATCGCGTCGAGGACGCCGCGGGCGTCGTTCTCGAAGAGGGTGTCCACGAGCGAGAGCTCCCCGTTCGCGTCGATCAGGTAGGCACGGACGCGCCCGCCCTTCTTCGCCCCGAGCATCTGCACGCCGGCTGCCAGCTCTCTCACGCGGACACCCGCCGCCAGGGTGCGAATGCGTTGTCGACGCCGCGCAGTGCCGGTGCCAGCTCGGGATAGTGGCGGAGCAGCACGTCGCTCATGCTCGTTTCCTCGATCCAGTCGAGTCCGGTCTGGGTGTACGTCTCGGCGTTGTAGTCCCGCGTGAAGAAGCGGTCGCTCTTCAGCCGTCGCGAGGCCATCAGGATGAAGACGCGGAACGCCGTGTCGCTGAAGCCGAAGCCCTTCGGCAGCGGTTCGGCGTAGAGCCCGACCATCAGGTCGACCTTCTCGACGTCGCCGTAGACCTCCCGCAGCTCCGCCGCCCACCGCGGGTTGTCGGTCAGCTCCTCGAACGTCGCCGCCGGCTTCAGGTGGAACAGTCGTCGGAACTCGTTGTAGCGGGGCACGCCGCGCTCCCGGATCCGGAGCACGTCGATCGCCGCCAGGTCGACGACCGTGCCGTCCGGCTTGTGCAGCTCCTGGAGGAAGCGCGGGTAGTTGTGCAGCGTGATCGCACCAGGGTGGGCGATCCCGAAGGAGTAGAAGGAGTCGACGTAGCCGACCTCCTCGAGCCGGTCGCGCACGTCCTTGACGCCGAGCTCGCGGAAGGTCCGCTCCTGCACGACCTCGTCGGTCTCGATCGAGCGGAAGGTGAAGTCGTCCGGCAGGAGCGGGTGCATCCGGTAGACGGCCACGAACTCCTCGGTCAGGGAGTAGGGGACGCCGTGGTGGTCGGTCGCCGAACCGGGGATCCCGCCGAGGACCTCGTTCGAGCTCCGCTTGCCGAGCCGCTTGCCGAGGATGCCGTACCAGTTGGCCCGCATCCCGTATCTCGTCGTCGGGTGCGCGATGATCGCGGGCGTCCACTCGACCGTGTGGATCTTCGCCATCAGCGCCGCCGTGATCAGGCGCGCCTTCGCGAAGAGCTGGTCGTCGGTCCACTCCGGATGCTCGGCCGCGAGCCGGTCGGCGATCGCGTTGTGCTCGCGCGTGAAGAGCGTGTGCAGGAGCGCGAGCCCGAGCCAGAAGTTGCCGGCGACGCCCGTCAAGTCGAGCTTCGCGTCCAGATCGCGCGGCAGCTGGCCGTCCGGATCGAGCCGGAGCCGCCCGCCCACGTGCTCCCGCAGCGCGCTCGTCATCGCCGGCTCGCTGCCGTAGATCTGCGAGCCGTCCCACCAGTGCGAGTCGGTCGTGACCCAGGTCGCGGCACCCCCGTTCTCGTCCGGGAACGGGTCGGTGCGCGTTCGCTCGATCCGCATCGGCCGCTCCGCCCAGGGGTCGTCGGCGGCGAGTTCGAGCTCGAACGGCTCCTCGGGCAGGTTCTTGCCGTGGCTGAACCAGTCGTGCACCTCGAATTGGAGCCACGCACCGGCGAGGATGTTCACGATCGTTGCGGGCCTGAACTCGTCGCGGGTGAGCAGCCGGCGGCTGACGACCCGCGGGTTCGGCTCGAGCAGGTCCGGCAACGTCTCCGGGTAGGTGTTCCCGAGCGGGATGTTGCGGCCGAAGCGGGCGCCGATCATTCCCATCGCCGGGCTGCCGAGGTCGTTGTAGCTTCCGTCCGCGGTCCGCGAGTCGTGCCCGCCGCCGTCCGGGGCCGCCTTGGCGCCGCCGGGGCCTGTGTCGTAGAGGTTCTCCTCGCGCAGCTGGTTCCGGAGGCCGACCAGCGTGAGCACGCCGAGCGGCCGCGGCAGCCGGTCCCAGCCGAAGCGACGGTCGAGCCTGCTCGCGGTCGCGATCAGCAGCTTCGAGAGCATGAAGCCCTTCTAGGACGCAGCGCCAAGCGATCCTCCTTCGCACGTGCCTCGCCGCAGGCGTCCCGGGTGGGAAAAGGCCCAACCGATGAAAACACCGGGCGTCGGCGCCGTCAACCGAACCAGCGGCGCCGCTTCGGTGTATCGGCGGTCTCGCCGAGCAGGCGGGCCGCCTCGAGCACGTCGTCGGCCTCGAGCGTCATCACCTCGTCGAGCCGGAGTTCCTCGAGCGCACGGCCCTCGACCTGAGCCAGGCGCAGCGCCTGGCGATTCAGCGCCTGCTCGAAGATCGTGCGCGCGTAGCGGGCGTTACCGAAGCCCTCGCCGCGCGCGGCGCCGGCGAAGATCCGCTCGAGCGCCTCGTCCGCGCCCGGCCCGAGCTCGTACTCATGCTCGGCCGCCAGCCGGCGCGTGATCTCGAGCAGGTCGTGCGTCGAGTAGTCAGGGAACGAGATCTCGCGGGCGAAGCGGGAGCGCAGACCGGGATTCGAGGCCAGGAAGGCCCGCATCAACCGCGGGTAGCCGGCGACGATGACGACGAGGCGATGGCGGTGGTCCTCCATCCGCTTCAGCAGCGTCTCGACTGCCTCGGCGCCGAAGTCGAGCCGGCCGTCGCCGCCGCCCGGCGTCAGTGCGTACGCCTCGTCGATGAAGAGGACGCCGTCGAGCGCCCGGCGGATCGCCCGGTCGGTCTTGATCGCGGTCTGGCCGACGTACTGGCCGACGAGGGACGCGCGGTCGACCTCGACGAGGTGGCCCTTCTCGAGCAGCCCCATCGCGCCGTACATCTCGGCCAGCAGCCGCGCCACGGTCGTCTTGCCGGTGCCGGGGTTGCCCAGGAAGACGAGGTGTTGGCTCGTCGCCACCTCGGGCAGCTCGTGCTCCTTGCGGCGCGCCTGCACCTGCAGGAAGGCGAGGAGCGCGTGCACCTGCTCCTTCACCGTCTCGAGGCCGACCAGCCCGTCGAGCTCGGCCTGCAGCTCGGACAGCGGCCGCGGCGGCGTCGCGCGCGGGCCGAGTCCGAGCAGGTCCTCGAGCTCGGGGCCTGCGCTCCGGCGCAGCTGGTCGCCGAGCTGTCGGGCAGCACCGCGGAGGTTCTCGATCGGATTCGGAGGCACTGGTCTCCTCTACCCGCGCTCAGCGTTCCTCGACCGCGCGCTGGAGCGCGGCCACCTGCTCCTCGAGCCGGGCAACCCGCTCCTCGAGCGGACTCGGGCCCGCGAGCGGACTTTGTGTGACTGTCACACTTTCGACGTTCGTCGAACGCGGCGGCTCGGCCTCGGTGTCGCCGCCCAGCAACTGGCGCCAGCGGTCCTGGCTCTGCCCCGGGCGGCGCGGCAGCTTCTCGGCCAGCTCGGCCGCGGCGAGCGCTGCAAGTGCCTGCTCGACGTCCTCGATCGACGAGTACGGGTAGAGCCGCTCGACGCGCTGCTTCAGCTCGCCGGGCGTTTGCGCGCCTCGGAGCATCAACACCGCGAGCAGCGCAATCTGCGAGGGAACGCGCCCGAGGGCGTCGTCGAGCAGGTGGCGGTACTTCGCGACGCGGCTGCCGGGGCCGCTGGCGAGCCGGACCCAGCCGCGGCGCGAGAGCCGGTCGAGCGCCACGCGGATCTCCGGCTCGTCGTAGTCGACGACCGGGTCGCGATTCGTCGCCTGGTTGCACGCGAGCCGGAGCGCGTTCAGCGAAAGCGGGTACTGGTCGGGGGTCGTGCGCTGCTTCTCGACCAGGCAGCCGAGGATCCGGATCTCAACGGCGTCGGCGTCCACGGCGCGAACGGTAGCGCCGGGCGGGTGTCAGCTGAGCGGGTTGCGCTGAGGCCCTCGCGGCGTCGTGCTGCGCCGGCCCCAGTCCTCGATCGATCTGCCGGCGGCGCGAATGCCGCCGCACCAGCCGAACGCGAAGAGCACGAGCACGTAGAGGACGAGGATGACGATCCAGTCGCGCATCGGAACCCCCCTTCGCCCGAATTGTCGCACAGGGTGACCTCCTGGCTGCACACCCGCGATGGGCATCCGCTCGCGCGGATGCCCATCTTGCGCTCAGGCGTGCGCCGGCGGGATCTGATGATTCGAACGGATCAGGTCGGTCGGGTCGACGATCGCCTTGATTCGGCGGAGGCGGTGGTAGCTCGCGCTCGAGAAGAGTGACGCCGCCTTCCGCCTCGACTCGGCGAAGTTGAGGTACGTGTGCTCGGCCTCCCACGGTGCGAGAGTGTCCCGCAGGCGCGCGACGGCGCCCTCGACGACCTTGCGCGCCTCGGGCGTCGGGGCGACGCCGATCGCGAACATCGCGTACGGCGCCTCCCAGGAGTCGATCGCGCCGTGACGGGAATCGCGCCGGCCGACCGCGCCGCCGAGGTGACGCAGCTCCGCGGAGAGGATCGGCGAGCCCACGACCTGCTCGACGAAGAGGTCGATCAGGTGGCCGTCGACGTCGTCGAGCATGCCGCCGTCGCTGGTGCCGGGGGCCGGGCCCTCGGGATCCATGTGCAGCCGGCTCAGCTCCTGGATTGGGATCGTCATCACGGTGTCCATGATCGGCCCGAGTGCGCGGAGCGGCTCCAGCTGGCGTGCGCCTTCCGCGGCACCACCCGACCAGATCGCCTCGACGACCACGAACGACTGCCCGCGGACGGGCTCCGGGATCTCCGGGATCGGCGGGAACTGGAGGATCCGGCCGACCGAGGTCATCTCGTCCGGCAGATCGTCCGTCCACGCGCGCCACGACTTCAGGATCTCGGCCGCCCGGTCGACGGGGAACCAGAGGATGCCCGCGTAGACGCTCGAGATCGGGAAGAGGTTGAACTCGATCGCGGTGACGATCCCGAAGGAGCCGCCGCCGCCGCGCAACGCCCAGAACAGGTCCGGCTCGTTGGCCCAGTCGGTGCGGACGATGTCGCCCGCGGCCGTGACGACCTCGATCGCCGTCACCTGGTTGGCGCCGATGCCGTGCTTGCGGGCGAGCCAGGAGAGGCCGCCGCCGAGCGTGTAGCCGACGACGCCGACGTCCGGCGAGGAGCCGGCGAGCGCAGCGAGGCCGTGCTCCGCCGCAGCCTCGACGACCTCGATCCAGATCGTGCCGGCCTCGGCGCGGGCGATCCTGTTCTCCGGGTCGATCGTGACGCCCCGCATCCGCTCCGTCTTGAGCAGGATCGTGTCGGACATGTCGCCCATGGCCCCGGCGCCGTGGCCCGTGCCCTGCGGCGCGACGCGGAGGCCATGGGCCTTCGCGAACGCGACCGTGGCGGCCACATCGGCGGCCGACTCGGGAAACACGACCGCAGTCGGGTTCTGGTCGACGGCCAGGTTCCAGGCGAGGCGGGCCTCGTCCCAGTCGACGTCGCCGGGAGCGACCGCATCGCCGTCCAGCATGTTCCGCAGCGGGCCGACGTCGAGCCCGGTCTCGCGCGTGGTCAGGATTTCGGTCATACGTGGTCACCTCCGTAGCAGTGACCTAATGCTGCGGTCTAGACGGGGTCGGCGCATCGGCCCGGCGGCTGAACCGGCGTCAGCCGTGAGGACGAACAGCGCTCGTCCGGCCGGACGACGCCGACGCGGCAGCCAGCTGCCGGCGCTCCGGGCGGGAGCCGATCGAGACGGCGATTGCGGCGGCGACGAGGGCCGTCACGGCGCTGAGCGCGAACGTGATCGTGAACGCCGACTCGGCTGGCACCGAGGAGTCGCCGATCGTGCGGGTGGTGAGGAGCGCCGCTCCGACCTGGCCGCCGATGACGCCGCCGATCATGCGCACGACGGTGTTCATCCCCGCCGCCACGCCCATCTCGCGCGGGTCGACGTTGTCCGCGATCAGCCCCGCCATGGCTGCGAAGGCAGCACCGACCCCGAGCCCGAGCAGCGCGCTCGCGAGCAGGACCGTGCCGGGATCGTCGTGCATCGTGGCGAACAGCAGCGCTGCGAAGCTGACGACGAGCATCCCGATCGCGAGCGGCCACTTGGAGCCGTAGCGCCGCCCGATCGCGCCCGCGAGCGGGCCGGCGAAGAGCATCGCGAGGGAACTCGGGAGGAGGTAGAGCCCCGCCTGCGTCGCGCTGGCGCTGAAGCCGTAGCCGTTGGTCGAATCGGTCTCGACGAACGCGGGCACGAGCACGAAGCAGCTGAAGAGCGCGAACCCCGAGATCAGCGTGGCGATGTTCGTGAGCAGGATCGGCCGGTGCGCGAGCATGTGCAGGTCGACCATCGGCGAGCTCGAGCGCGACTCGACGACGCCCCAGAGAAGGAAGAAGACGGCGGCGAGGGCGAGGACGCCGAGCAGGAGCGGCGACGTCCAACCCCAGTGCTCGCCCTCGGTGAGCGCCAGCATCAGCGAGATCAGCCCGCCCGAGAGCAGCAGCGCGCCGGGCACGTCGACCTTGGATGGTGAGCGGATCGGCGATTCCGGCACGTAGCGCGCGACGAGCACGAGCGAGAGCGCGACCGGGATCGAGCCGAGCAGGAAGAGGTACCGCCAGGTGAAGTTGTCCACGATCAGGCCGGAGAGCACGATCCCGAAGCCGCCGCCGACGCCCCAGACGGCCGAGAGGAGCCCGATCCCGACCTTCACCTTCTCCGGCGGGAACTCGTCCCGGATGATCGCGAAGCTGAGCGGGAAGAGGGCGCCACCCGCGCCCGAGACGACCCGGAAGGCGATCAGCGACCACAGGTTCCAGGCGAACGCCGCTCCGAGGCAGCCGGCGAGGAAGAGCCCGAGGCTGATCAGCAGGAGCCGTTCCTTGCCGAACTGGTCGCCGAGGCGGCCGAGGATCGGCGTCAGCACCGCTCCCGAGACGAGGAAGCCCGTCAGCACCCACGTCGTCCACGCCGTCGTCGAGCCGAACTCCTCCTGGAAGGTGCGGAGGGCCGGGAAGACCATCGTCTGCTGGAGCGCGAAGGCGGCGCCGGCGAGGGTCAGGATCGCGAGCGTGACGTTGTGGTGCTGGCGCTCGCGCTCCATCGCCGCACGCTAGCCGGTCGGGCCCGGCCTCCGCGTGGGTGGACGAATTTCCACTCCTCGGGTGTGTTACGGTCGCGCCGGCTCCTGCCCGCCCAGGCCCCGGCAGGGACAAACGACCCCGGCGGCGCCGCGCGTCGGGGGAAAGGGGAGACAGATGAGAGAGAAGCCTCGACACCGGGGAGCCCGCCGCTTCGCCGTGCTCGTGGTGCTCGCCGCGACCGCCTCGATCGCCTCGTCGGCGAGCGCGGAGATTCCGCCGGACGCCGCGAACCATCCGCTGCTCCAGCCCATCGACGCACAGAACTGGGTCGACCAGGGGGAGCTGACGTGGGCGGCCTACACGCCGGTGCCGGATCGCAAAGCCGCGTTCTACAACCCGGCCACGAGCGGTACGGAGTCCCAGTACCGGACGGCGATCGTCCTCGTCGACTTCGACGACCAGCCGTTCCTGATCAGCCAGCCGCCCGGCTCGCATCCGTTCGGGAATCCGCAGCCGGGCTGGACGCCCGTTGCGCCGGAGGCCGTGCGCCAGTGGATGCACGAGTACTACTCGACGCCGAACGAGTTCAACGGTGGCATGACGCTGAACAGTTACTGGCTGGAAGACACACATGGCCGGATCGGCGTCGAGCCGACGACGTTCGGGCCCTACACGATGCCAGGCGACCTGCACGAGTTCGGCCTCGGCCAGTTCAACGGCAGCGTCGGCTCGCAGGCCGACTCCAGCTGCCCGGCCGGCGACACGTGCGGCCGCGACATCCGCGCCGCCGCGGGTGCGCTCTGGCGCGCCGACCTCGGCTGCACGACGACGCTGTGCGGCTACGACAACATCTTCTACGTCACCGCGGGCCACGACGAGTCGTCGACGTGGCAGGAGTTCGGCGAGATGCTCTGGGAGGCGCGTGAGGACGTGCCTGCCGCATTCGGGCCCCCCGGCGCCGCGGACGGCCCGGTGCTCAACGCCGCCGGCAACCCGATCCCGAACTGGGCGCCGACGCGGTATGTGCCGTGGACGTCCTGGCGCGCTGCCTCGAACCACTGGCCGAACGCCGGGGGCGGCAGCTCGACCCAAGCCGAGAGCTCCGGGCAGAGTGTCTTCGCACACGAGTTCAGCCACCTGCGCGGCCTGCCGGACAACTACAACAACCCGTTCGGCGACACGGACCGGAACTACACCGGCTACTGGGAGATGATGAGCCGCGGGACGTTCAACGGCCCCGGCGGCACCCACAACCGGTGGCAGATCCCGAACGCGGGCGGCTCCGCGCTCGGCCCGCATCACATGCTCCACTTCAAGAACCGCCTCAACACGCCGACCAGCACGATTCTCGCTGCCGACGAGCAGGTGTTCCTGGAGCGAAACACGCTCGCCACGCAGGGTATCGCGGTGGCGAGGATCCAGGCCCGCGAGTCCGTGCCGGACGACGGCGAGCTCGTCGGCCTGACCGTCAACTTCGGCGACGGCGGCGACGCGGCCGGCAACTGCGCCAACCAGGGCTACATCGGCGACCTGCTCTTCTATTGCCCGAACCGCTCGGGCAGCTACACGGCGTACCGGCTCGAGGTCGTCGAACGCGTCGGCAACGACTCGTTCGTTCCCGGTCACGGCGTGCTCCTCTCGAAGAGCCGCATGCAGGGGACACCGAACGTCTGGCTGATCGACCCGAACCAGCAGGACATCGGGATGATCGACTTCTATCGTCCCGACGGGACGCCGGTTGCCGTCGTCCGCGGCGACCCGCGGCAGTTGAACGACGCCACGTTCCACGCCGGCACACGCTCCGGGAGCGCGTACGAGTACGTGGACACCTTCAACAAGCTCCACTTCTACGTGCTCGACTCCTCTCGGGACGCCGACGGCGTGCTCAGCTATAGGCTCGCCGTGCGTCGGTTCGACAACGGCGATCCGTTCACGCGAGGCGTGGCCCTGGGCACGGCGTTGAAGACACCGCGGCGGGAGGGCTTCCTCGCCACGTGTTCCTTCCCGCTGACGAACACGGGCCAGGCGGGTGCGGCTCCGTTCGACCACGACGTCTACCGCGTGTCGGCGACGTCGAGCAGCGACGACTGGAAGGTGACGCTGCCGAACGCGCTCGCCGCGGCGACGGCTGGTCAGACGGTGCAGGTCCCGGTGCAAGTGCTCCGCGACCCGCTCACCGAAGACGGCGACGCCCGCACGATCGTGACGCTGACGGCGAAGTCCGAGGCGGACGCGTCGAAGACGGCGACGCGCACGTGCAACGTGCACGTCCGGGACACGACGCCCGCCGGCTAGGGACGGACGATGGGGGCGGGGCCTGGCGGCCCCGCCCCGTGTCTACGCTGACGCAGTGCGCCGCTGTTTCGTTCTCTTCGCCGTGCTCCTGCTTGCCGCGTGCGGCGGCAACGACGAGGTCGCAGGAGGAGCCGATGATCTTCCTGGTCCGGTTCCAACCGGCGTCGAGTTCGCCAAGCCGCCGGCCTCGGCGCTGCCCGCTCCCGACTTCACGGCCGAGCTCGTCGACGGCACCGCCATTCGCGGCAGCGAGCTGTGGCGGGAGCGGCCGGTCCTGCTCGTCTTCACGGCGAGTTACTGCGACCGCTGCCGTGAGATCCACAAGGCCGCGGCAGCGGCAGTCGACGAGCGCGACGGCGCCGTCGCGCTCGTCGGGATGCTCGGCGAGGACGAAGCCGCAACAGGTGCGGAGTACGCCACGGAGCTCGATCTCGGCCACCCCGTCGCGGTCGCAGACGAACGGGTCTGGCTGAACTATGCGGCGCGCGAGCCTGGACTCGTCGTACTCGTCGCGCCCGGCGGTGAGGTCGTCCGCGGCTGGCCGGCCGGTGCCAGCGGCGCCGCGATCGGGGCCGCGCTCGACGAGCTGATCGAATCGTGAGCCGCCGTGTGTTGCTCGTGCTGGCGCTGCCGGCCGTGCTCGCCGCCTGCGGGGGTAGCGACGACGTCGATGCACGGCTCGCGATCGTCGCCCCCGACAACAACATCCGTGCGGAGGGCGACGAGTGTGCGGGCGCGCGGCCGTTCCGGGCGATCCACCGCGGCACGGCGTTCACGGTCGAGGACGGAAGCGGCGAGGTCGTCGCCGAGGGCGAGCTGCCGACCGGCCGCGCCACCAACGCCGATGCCGGCATCGACTGGGAGTCCGACCGCTTCCCGACCGTGTGCGTCTTCGACGTGGAGGTCGGCCTACCCGAGCGGGCGCGCTATCGCGTCGTGCTTCCCGACGCGGTCCCGCTCGAGTTCGACGCGGTGCTGCTCGCTAGCGACGACCCCGTCGAGCTGATCCTCAGCGGCTAGAGCGCCCGCCAGAGGTCGACCGTCGGGACGGTGCGGTCGAAGCCGACGGCCTCGTAGGCCGCGCGGGCGGGGATGTGCGCGTCGTCGAGGCCGGTGTCGACGTGCGCGAAGAGGAGGCCGAGCGAGCGGAAGTGCTCCAGCACGTGGACGTACATGAAGCGAGCCCAGCCCTCGCCGCGGCAGGACGGGTCGACGGCGCTGTTGTCGAGGTGGCCGTACCTGCGCTCGGGGAAGAGCCAGAAGGTGACGTAGCCGAAGACCCAGCCGGTGTCCTCGAGCACCCACACCTGGTCCGGGTGCTCGGCGTAGAGGCGCCGGTTCTGCTGCGCCTTTCGCTGCTCCCACGTCTGGCCCGGGTCGGCCTGGACGGCCTCGTAGAGGTCGGCGCCGAGCATCTCGACGAAGCTCTCCTGGATCGGCGCGTAGCCGATCGCCGTCAGGCGGTCGATCGCAGGCAGGTCGGCCGCGGTCGCGTGCCGGAGGACGACCTCGTCCCGGTGCGCGATCTCGACCGTCACGCCCGGACGAGCGGCTTGTACTTGATCCGGTGCGGCTCGAGCGCCTCGGCGCCGCGGGTCTCCTTCACCCAGCCGGCGTACTCCTCGTAGCTGCCCTCGAACCACGTCACCTGGCTGTCGCCCTCGAAGGCGAGGATGTGCGTCGCGATCCGGTCGAGGAACCAGCGATCGTGCGAGATCACCACAGCGCAGCCGGCGAAGTCGAGCAGCGCTTCCTCGAGCGCGCGCAGGGTGTCGACGTCGAGGTCGTTCGTCGGCTCGTCGAGCAGGAGCACGTTGCCGCCGCCGCGGAGGAGCTTCGCCAGATGGACGCGGTTGCGCTCGCCGCCGGAGAGGTCGCCGACGCGCTTCTGCTGGTCGGAGCCGCGGAAGTTGAACCAGGAGACGTACTGGCGCGAGTTCACTTCCTTCTTTCCGAGCTCGATCACGTCCTGGTTCCCCGAGATCTCCTTCCAGACCGTGTTCTGGGGGGTCAGGTCGGCGCGGGCTTGATCGACGTAGGCGAGCTCGACCGTGTCGCCGACCTTCAACGCGCCCGCATCGGGTGTCTCCTCGCCCGCGATCATCCGGAAGAGCGTCGTCTTGCCGGCACCGTTCGGGCCGATCACGCCGACGATGCCGCCGGGGGGAAGCGAGAAGGTCATGTCCTCGACGAGCAGGCGGTCGCCGAAGCCCTTCGAGACGCCCTCGGCGTCGACGACGACGTCGCCGAGCCGCGGGCCGGCCGGGATATGGATCTCGACCTTGTCGAGCCTGACGTTCTGGTCCTCGGCGAGCAGCTTCTCGTACTGGGTCAGGCGCGCCTTCGCCTTTGCGTGACGCGCCTTCGGGCTCGCCCGCACCCACTCGAGCTCCCGGGCGAGCGTGCGCCGCCGCGCCGACTCCTGCTTCTCCTCGACGGCCAGCCGCGCCTGCTTCTGCTCGAGCCAGGACGAGTAGTTGCCCTCGAACGGGAGCCCCTTGCCGCGGTCGAGCTCCAGGATCCAGCCGGCGACGTTGTCGAGGAAGTAGCGGTCGTGGGTGACGGCGACGACGGTGCCCTTGTACTGCTCGAGGAAACGCTCCAGCCACGCCACCGACTCGGCGTCGAGATGATTCGTCGGCTCGTCGAGGAGGAGCAAGTCGGGCAAGGAGAGGAGCAGCCGTGCCAGCGCGACCCGGCGGCGCTCGCCGCCGGAGAGCGTCGTCACGTCGCGGTCGCCCTCGGGCAGTCGCAGGGCGTCCATCGCGCGGTCGAGCGTCGCGTCGAGGTTCCAGACATCGGCGCGGTCGATCTGGTCCTGCACCTTGGCCTGCTCCTCGAGCAGCGCGTCGAAGTCCGCGTCGGGCTCGGCGAACCTGGCCGAGATCGCGTTGAAGCGATCGAGCAGGTCGCGCAGCTCGCGGACGCCGTCCTCGACGTTCTCGCGCACCGTCCGGGCCGGATCGAGCTCCGGCTCCTGGGCGAGCATGCCGACCGTGGCGCCCGGTGCGAGCTCGGCGAGCCCACTCGAGGGCTCCTCCAGCCCCGCCATGATCCGGAGCAGCGTCGACTTGCCGGCCCCGTTCGGCCCGAGCACGCCGATCTTGGCCCCGGGCAGGAAGCTGAGCGAAATGTTCGCCAGCACCTGTCGGTCGGGGCCGTAGAACTTGTCGGCTCGGTACATCGTGAAGACGTAGTCGCTCACGCCACGGCACGATAGCCATAGGCTCCGTTCATGCCCGACTACACCTTCGAGGACTTCGCCGCGGGCCAGGTCTACGAGCTCGGCAGCCGCACGGTCACCGAGGGCGAGCTGGTGGATTTCGCACGGCAGTGGGACCCGCAGCCGTTCCACGTCGACCCGGTGGCGGCCAAGGATTCCATCTTCGGCGGGCTGATCGCGAGCGGGTGGCAGACCGGCGCGATCTGGATGCGCATGTACGTCGACACGATGCTCGGATCGGCCGCGCGCGGCTCGCCGGGGATCGAGGACCTGCGCTGGCTCGCTCCGGTGCGTCCCGGCGATACGCTCACCGGACGGCTGACGGTGCTGGATGCGAGGCCGTCCGCGACGCGGCCGGACCGCGGCACGATCCGGATCCGCGGCGAAATGGTCAACCAGGACGGCGTCACCGTGATGGCGATGACGTCACGCGGCCACTTCGGGCGACGAACGTGACCGGCTGCTGCGCACGCGACGGGCAGGAGGAGTTCTTCGGCGAGAAGACGGCGGCCCACGATGCGCGCAAGTACCGGCGCAAGGGGCCGGATCCGATGGCCCGCTCGCTCGCGCGCAGGGCCGCCGCGCGCGGCGTCGAGGGCGCCAGCGTGCTCGAGATCGGCGGCGGCGTCGGCCAGGTCGCGCTCGAGCTGCTGAAGGCCGGAGCGGCGTCGGCCGAGGTGGTCGAGCTCCTGCCCGCGTACGAGCCGTTCGTGCGCGAGCTCGCATCCGAGGCCGGCGTGGCCGAGCGGATGGCCTTCCGGACGGCCGACCTCGTCGCCGATCCCACGGCTGCGGCTCCCGTCGACCTCGTCGTCATGAACAAGGTCGTCTGCTGCACGCCCGACGGGGTCGCGCTCGCCGGGATCGCTGCTTCGCTCGCCCGCCGCGCGCTCGTGCTCAGCTTCCCGCGCCAGGTCTGGTGGGCACGAGCCGGCCTCGCGACCGTGAACGGCTACCTGCGGCTGCGCCGCCGCCGCTTCCGCGTCTTCGTCCACCCGCAGGCGGCGCTCGAAGGCGCCGTCGAGGCGCACGGCTTGGCCCGCGTCTCGGAGCGGAACGGGCCGCTCTTCAGGATTGCGGCGTTCGAGCGCGTCTAGGCTTTCGCCATGAGCGAGCTTGGCCTCTTCCCGCTCGGGATCGTGCTGCTCCCGACCGAGCAGATCCCGCTGCACATCTTCGAGGAGCGCTATCAAGAGCTGATCGGCGAATGCCTCGCGGAGGAGCGCGAATTCGGGCTCGTCTACGCCGACGAGGACGGCCTGCGCGAGATCGGGACCTACGCGGCCGTGACCGAGGTCCTCGACCGCTTCGACGACGGGCGCCTGAACATCGTCGCCGAGGGGCGCGAGCGGTTCCGCCTCGTCGAGCTGACCGAAGGGCGCTCGTTCCAGACCGGAATCGTCGAGGAGATCGCGGACGAGCCGGACATCGCCGACCCGGACGACACCGAGCACGCGCTCGAGCTCTATCAGCGCCTCGTCGAGCTGACGGGCGCCGAGGTCGAGGGACCGCGGCTCGACGTCCCACAGCTCTCGTTCGAGCTCGCCGGCCGCTTCGAGTTCGCTCCCGAGCTGAAGCAGCGGCTGCTGCAGCTGACCTCGGAGCGCCGCCGGATGAAGCTGCTCGCTGAGCTGCTCGCCGGCGCGGCGACGGCCGTCGAGCGCGAGCGCGAGATCGCCGAGCGCGCCCACGGCAACGGCAAGGTCGACCCCCGCGGGTGACACGTACGATGGAGACCGTGGCGGTAACGGCCCACGCGAAGCTCGACGTCCAGCGCATCCGCGCCGACTTCCCCTACCTCGAGGAGCTCTCGAACGGGAAGCCCGTCGCGTTCCTCGACTCGGCCGCGTCGGCGCAGAAGCCGCGCCAGGTCCTGGACGCGCTCAGGGACTTCTACGAGCACCGGTACGCGAATGTCCACCGCGGCGTCTACCGGCTGGCCGAGCGCGCGACGGAGGGCTACGAGGGCGCCCGCGAGAAGGTGCGTGCGTTCGTCAACGCTCCCTCGACG
Source organism: Gaiellaceae bacterium (assembly GCA_035630545.1). Lineage (GTDB taxonomy): Bacteria > Actinomycetota > Thermoleophilia > Gaiellales > Gaiellaceae > Gaiellasilicea. Next base: position 117 of record DASQKK010000044.1, on the reverse strand, counting down.
CGCGAGGTCATCTTCACGCGCAGCGCCACCGAGGGGATCAACCTGATCGCCTACGCCTGGGGCCTCGAGAACCTCGGCCCCGGCGACGTGGTCGTGATCACCGAGCTCGAGCACCAC
>DASQKK010000043.1:0-4840 GCA_035630545.1 Gaiellaceae bacterium | reverse complement strand
GCCTGGATCGAGTTCCCCGGCCGCGACTGGCTCTTCCTGCTGGTCGTCGGCCTCCTGCTCGTGCCGATCCAGATGGCGCTGATCCCGATCTTCCGCCTCTACAACAACCTCAACCTCTTCGACACGATCCCAGGGCTGATCCTCTTCCACTCCGCCTTCGCACTGCCGTTCGCGATCTTCCTCCTGCGCAACTTCTTCGTCGGAATCCCCAAGGACCTGATGGAGGCGGCGCGGATCGACGGCGCCTCGGAGTGGGGACTGTTCTTCAAGGTCGTGCTCCCGCTGGGGCTGCCCGCGATCGCGTCGCTGGCGATCTTCCAGGTGCTCTTCGTCTGGAACGACCTCCTCGTGGGGCTTGTCCTCTCCCAGCAGAACCAGCCGATCGCACCTGCGATCGCCGGGCAGCTGCGCCAGTTCGGCTCGAACCTCGACGTGCTCGCGCCTGCGTCCTTCTTCTCCGCAATCGTCCCGCTGACGATCTTCGCACTCTTCCAGCGCTACTTCGTCCAGGGCCTGCTCGCCGGCTCCGTCAAGTAGGTCGCGGTGTCTGCTCGGGTCGCGATCGTCGGCTCAGGGCTTGGCGGCTTCGTCGCCTACACGACCCTGCGCCACGCGGGCTTGCGCCCGGAGGAGATCATGGTCTTCGGCAGCGACGCCGACCCGGCGGGCGCCTGGCGGCCGCGCGCAGCGGCGATCCGGCAGCGGCGGATGCGCTCCGAGAGCGACGGTCACTGCGCCCCCACCTCCTTCCCGGGGCTGGCCGTCCGCGAGGCGGCTCGGCGGCGCGATCCGGCTCCGCTCGTGCTCAGCGTCCTCGACCGCTACCGCCCGACCGTCGGCGAGTTCCTCCGCCACGTCGCCGAGCTGCGCGATCGCAGCCGCTGGGACGAGAGCGTCGTGCTCGCCCGGATCGAGCGGATCGCTGCCGTCGAGGAGGGCTTCGAGGTCGGCCGCCACGGCGTCTTCCGGCACGTGCTCGTCGCGACCGGGCACCCGGGCCTGGCTCTCCCTGACGAGCTCGCGGGCGACCCGCGCGTGGTCCACGCCTACGAGCCGCACGAGTATGCCGCCCGCGTCGGGGTCGTCGGCGCGGGCATGGCGGCCGCGACCGAGTGGCTGAACGCGCTCGCGGCGGGCTCGGGGGTGGTGTCGGTTCGCCGCCGCGAGCCGGCCAGGCGGCCGCTCAACGTCGCCCGACCGTTCTTCACGAAGCGCGGCCTCGCCGGGTTCTACGCCGCCCCCCGCAGCCGCCGCGCGGAGCTCCTCCGCGCCTTCGGCGAGCCGTCGTATCCGCCGGGCCGAGCGTGGGACGCCCCCGTCGAGGCGGCCGCGCGAGAGGGCCGCTTCCGCGTCGCGCCCGACGTCGACGGTGTCGCGCAGATCATCTGCGCGACGGGGTTCCGGGCCGGGTTCCGCCACGACCCGCTGCTGGCGCGGCTCGTCGAGGAGCACGGGCTCGAGAGCGAGGACCGCTGGATCGTGCTCGCCGACGACTCGACCGTGCCCGCGCTGACCGACGGGACGCGCACGCTCGCGCTCGCCGGCGTGCCCGGCCAGTGGGCGTATCCCGCGGCCGACACGCTGGTCGGGATGAAGGTCGCGGCACGCCGCTTCAGCCGCCGGGTGGTGTCATGGCCTACACGCTGAGAGGCCGGGTCGAGACGAGGCTGGCGGGCGCGATCGTCCCCGTCCTCGTCGCCGCCGTGCTCGCGCCGATCCTGCACAAGTGGTGGCCGCTCGAGCTCGCCGGCCTGATGCTCCTGATCGGGCTGACGCTCGACGTGGTCGTCTACCACCATCTCCTCCCCTACCAGCCCGGCTGGGCGGCGGTGCCGCTCGGGTTGCTCGAGCTCGGGCTGACGATGGCCGCCGCACGCCTGCTCGAGCTGGGCGCGCCGCTCCAGCCGGCCGTCCTCTTCTTCGCCGGCTCGTGGCTGCTCGCCCAACTGCTCGCGCACGCGGTGCTGCCGTTGCTGCACCTGACCTGGCCGGAGGACGGCGGCGAGCTCGGTCGCGCCGGCCCGGGTCTCTCGGCGGCCGCTCCGGTGGCGCTCGTCGCCGTGCTCGGCATCGCCTGGGCAGTCGAACCGCCGACCGTCCGGCTCGAGGCGGGCATGCACGAGGGGCCGCTGGTGCTCGACCACGCCCAGACGGTCGTCGGCGAGGAGGGCGCGATCGTTCGCGGCGGCATCCGGATCACCGCAGACGACGTGACGCTGCGGAACCTGACCGTCCAAGGTGGCGAGTACGGGATCGAGGTTCGCGACGCGGAGAGCATCGAGCTCGACGGCGTCGTCGTCGAGTCGGCCGAGCTCGACGGGATCAACGCCCGCCAGAGCGAGCTCGAGATCCGCGACTGCGAGATCCGCTCGCTCCCGGGCACCGCCACGCAGGGGATCGACATCTCGTTCGCCTCGCAGCTGCCGGCCAGCCTCGTCGAGGACTGCCTCGTCGTCGGCGGCAGCGAGGGGATCGTCTCGCACATGGCCAACGTCATGGTCCGGGACAACCGCGTCCGCTCGACGGAGCTGCGCGGCATCGCCGTCACCGAGATGTCGATGGGCGACGTCGAGGACAACCTCGTCGAGGACGCCCTCGGCATCGGCATCTTCTGCGGCGACTACTCCCACTGCTCGATCGAGGACAACCGCGTCACGGGCATGCGGCCCGATCCGTCGGGGAACCCGACCCGGGCCGGGCTCGGGCTCGTCGCCCACTACGGCGCCGTCGCGACGGTAGGCGGCAACACGCTCGAACGCCCCCCGGCATCCTTCATCGGTGCTCGCATCGAGTCTCGCTGACCTCCGGCGCGCCGGGGTCGCGACGATCCTCGCCGGCCAATCGCCGAGCGGCGGCTACGTCGCCTGCCCGACGTTCCCGCCCTACCGCTTCTCCTGGCTCCGGGACGGCGCCTTCATCGCGGACGCGATGAGCCGCGTCGGCGAGGTCGAAAGCGCCGAGAGGTTCTTCGACTGGGTCGCGGGGATCGTCGAGCGCGGGCTCGGCTTCGAGGCGCGGTACACGCTCGACGGCGAGCGCGACCCGAGCGACTGGCCGCACCGCCAGCACGACGGCTGGGGACTATGGCTGTGGGCGCTGCGCGAGCACGCCGTCCGGCACGGCGGCGGCGGCCGCTGGCGCGAGGCCGCGGCGGCGACCGCGGCGCACCTGGAACGCGTGCGCGACGAGCCCTGCGTCGACTGGTGGGAGGAGCGCGAGGGCGTCCACGCGGCGACGCTCGCCTGCATCGCCGCCGGTCTCGGCGACGACCTCGACCTCTCGCGCGCCGAGGAGCGCCTCGACGGAAGCCTCCTCGTCCTCCCCTTCCTCGGCTTCGGAACCGTCGACGTCGCGCCGCTCGTCAGCCCCGGCGGCGGTGTCCACCGGCACCTCGAGGACGTGTACTACGGGGGCGGCGAGTGGCTCCTCCTCACGGCCATGCTTGGGCTCGCAGAGCCGGAGCGGGGCGAGGAGCTGCTGGAGTGGATCGCGGCGCACGCCGGACCCGGCGGCACCCTCCCCGAGCAGTCGCAGGATCATCTGCTTCACCCAGACGAGTTCGATGTCTGGGTGGCGAAGTGGGGTTCGCCGCCGTCGCCGCTCCTCTGGTCACACGCGATGTTCCTGACGCTCGACCACGCGCTCCACGGCGGCTGAGATGCCGGCCCGGCTCCAGCTGATCGCCCGCACCGGTCACCCGGACTTCCTCGACCTGCCCTGGGACGAGCCGCTCGCCGAGTGGCAGCACGAGCGGCTGGTCGAGGTCGTGCGCGGGATCCACCGCCACGTCGTGCGCTTCGTCGAGTACGAAGGCCCGCTCGGGCCGAAGCTGTACGCGCTCAAGGAGCTGCCGGTGGAGCTGGCCCGGCGCGAGTACCGACTGCTCCGCGCACTCGCCGCCGACGAGATGCCGGTCGTGGACGCCGTCGGTGTCGTCTCCGAGCGCGGCGGCGACCTCGATGCGATCCTGATCACGCGGCATCTCGACTACTCGCTGCCGTTCCGGACCCTCTTCGCCCGCGGCAGCGTGCCCGACGTCCGCCGGCGGCTCCTCGACGCCGGCGCGGAGCTGCTCGTTCGCCTCCACCTCGGCGGCTTCTTCTGGGGCGACTGCTCGCTCTCGAACACGCTCTTCCGCCGCGACGCGGGCGCGCTCGCCGCCTACCTCGTAGACGCCGAGACCGGCGAGCTGCATCCCCACCTCTCCGACGGGCAGCGGGCCCACGACCTGATCATCGCCGAGGAGAACGTCGCCGGCGAGCTCGCCGACGTCGAGGCCGAGCTGAACCGCGAGGGGGAGCTGAGGCCGGAGGAGACCGCCGCCGACCTGGTCGCGCGCTACGAGTCGCTCTGGGACGAGCTGATGCGCGACGAGCTCTTCGCGGACGACACGCGCTACAAGATCGACGAGCGCCTGCACCGCCTCAACGAGCTCGGCTTCGACGTCGACGAGCTCGAGCTCGTCGCGGGCGAGGACGGCTACCGGCTGCGGCTGAACCCGCATGTGGTCGAGCCAGGGCATCACCGGCGGCGGCTGCACGCGCTCACCGGGCTGAACGCCCAGGAAAACCAGGCGCGCCGGCTGCTCAACGACCTCGCCCGCTACCGCGCCGAGCTCGATCGCAGCGGCGGCCGCCCCGTGCCCGAGACGGTCGCCGTGCACCGCTGGCTCTCGGAAGTGTTCGAGCCCGCCGTCGCAGCGATCCCGCTCGAGCTCTGGGGCAAGCGGGACGCGGCCGAGGTCTTCCACGAGGCGCTCGAGCACCGCTGGTTCCTCTCCCAGGCGGCCGGTGAGGACGTCGGGCTGATGCCCGCGGTCGACGCCTACGTGGCCGAGGTC